>CALPOM020000134.1 GCA_943325205.2 Thermoflexus hugenholtzii JAD2
GTTAAATACCAAGGGGCTTGGTGTATTGCAAGGCGAGACCCGATTCATGAAAAAGACCGCATGGATGCTATAGATCCCTCAGTTATATTGCAATTAGATGGTAATCGATTAGCAAAATTACCAAAAGCTTATCGGCATATCACTTATGTCCAGTCCTTAAATGGCGCAGTGATCACCGCAGACCTTGTCCAACATAACTCTCCCGAGCAAAAACTGTTGTATCAGCAGGCCCAAGAATGGTTGCGCCATTAGAGATACTGCTGTTAACAAATGAGTTGCGTAAAGCACATCGTATAGACTTTCTAGGAGTATTAGTATTTACCCTTAAATTACCTAGTTGCGAAGTTGATTCGGTCTTAAACATGGGGAAATATTTTATTATTGAGTTAAAGTAAAGAAGATTTATATACAATTCGGTTTGTAATATGGGCCACCTGAAATGAACGTAACGCTAATTTTTAAAGACAATACTAAAAGTGAGATGAGATGATGAGTAAATTAAAAGAATTTTTCTTCACGAGTTTTATATCCATGGTGATATTTAGTTTTTCTACCTGGATGGTTCAGGCCCAACCAAAACCACCCATTAAAATAGGTAGTACTCTTGCTTTAACTGGGCCATTATCTGCCACAGGGATTGTGCACAAAATTGTCGGTGAGATTGCTATTGAAGAGATTAATCGCAAAGGTGGCTTATTAGGTAGGAAAATCGAATGGGTTTTAAAGGATGACCAGTCCAAGGCGGATGTTGCTAGGACTTTATACGAACAGCTTATTACTAGTGACAAGGTGGATTTATTAATGGGTCCTTATGCCACCGGTGCGATTTTATCGGCCATGGGTGTTGCCCAACGTTACGATAAAATTTTGATTCACCACACTTTTGGAATTCCAAATCAAGCAAAGTACGATAAACAATTTTCAACATGGAGTCTAGGGCCTCATCCAGATAAAACAGTACCAGTGACTGTCTTTGACGCACTTGCGACCGTACAAAATCCACCGAAGACAATTGCGATTGTGACCTCAAAATTTCCATCGATCTACTTTATGTCGGTTGGTGCAAGAGAGGTAGCAAAGGCTAAAAATTTGAAAGAGGTACTTTACCTTGAGTGGGATTTTGGTAATAAAGATTTTGGTACGATTGCTGCCCGCGTTAAAGATGCCAAGCCTGATATGGTTTGGATTGGAGATATTGGTACTGAGGGAATACAATTATTAGAGGCGATGCGAAAGATTGACTACTCTCCTCGTATCCATACGCATATTTATCCAACACCAGGATTGATGGCGCAGTCACCTGAGGCTGACGGTGCAATTGCAATATCTTTATTTCAGGAACATCCACCTTTCACAGCGAACGTTGGGGCGGCTGATTTTGTCAGAATCTATCATGAAAAAGCCCAAGCAGCAGGCTTGCCCTACCCATTAGTCGATGTCCAAGCTGCGACTTCCTATAGTGCTTGGCAAGTGCTTGAGGCGGCTGTAAAAGCTACTAAAAGCTTTGATGATGCAACCCTTGCAAAATGGCTGAAGAAAAATAAAGTGGACACTGTATCCGGTAAATTGCGTTGGGATGGTGAATTTAATTATGGTGATGATTTAATGAAAATTGCCCAAGTACAAAATCGCAGGTGGGTGATGGTTTATCCTAAAAATTTGGCAGCACCCGGAGTCAAACTACAAGTTAAATGATTAGGATTTCGTTTTGCCAAGTTTAAATTTATTGATTCAATCAGCAGTATCAGGCGTATTACTTGGAGGTTTGTACGGATTGATAGGCCTAGGTTTAGGTCTATCATGGGGTTTTTTAGGGCAGATTAATCTAGCGCATTTTGCCTTTGTTTTTTTATCAGCCTATTTGTGTTTTGAAATCACTAGTAAAACGGGTATTGATCCCTTAGTTTGTTTTTTAATCCTCCCGCCGATTTTTTTCTTGGTAGGAGTCGGATTACATTGGTTGACTAGGCGATTTAGTATCTCACCGCTTAATTCATTATTACTCACTTTTGGTTTAACGGTTATCGTTGAGGCCGTTATCCAATTGATTTGGACCGCAGACTTTCAGAAACTACAAACTGTGTATGGCGATAAGAAAGTCGCTATAGGGGGAATTTATTTTCCATTTGTTGAAAGCCTTGGTTTTGTGATTGCTTTTATAGTTGCTTGGCTGATTCATATAGTGATGCGGCATACTGATCTAGGTAAAGCCGTTAGAGCAATCGCCCAAGATCCTCAAATGGCAGCAGCTTACGGCATTCCACAAAAAAAAATTAGCCTTGGCATGGCTGGGTTATGCACTGCTCTGGCTGGGATTAGTGGCATTTGTATTGCATTAATTTATAGCTTAAATCCATCCCAAATGTACAGTTGGATAGGTGTTATTTTTGCTGTCGTGATGTTGGGGGGCTTGGGGAATCCTTTTGGTCCGTTGATTGCTGGTATTGTGATTGGCCTGTCTGAGGCAGTAGCCATGGTATTTGTTAATCCGTCGTGGGCTCCGATTGTCTCTTTTTCATTATTAATTGGTTTATTGCTTTTTAGGCCGGGGAAATTGTAATTGAAACTGACACATGGCTTAATTATTTTAGCTGGTAGTGTATTCGCTTTTCTACCGTGGTTAAATTTACCAGCCTTTTGGCAGTCTTTTCTCTACATTGTTTTTTATTGGGGTGTATTAGCCGTTTCTTGGAATATTTTTTCAGGAACATCGGGGTATTTTTCATTTGGTCACGGGGCTTTTTTTGGAATTGGCATGTACGCAGTTGCGTACTTTTGTGGCAAGCTTGATCTTGAATTTTTACCAGTATTGATCGTTGCAGGATTTCTTGCGGGGATATTTGGTTTAGCAATTGGAGCGCTTGTATTTCGGGTAAAAAATGTCCGAGGTGAGCTATTTGCATTATTAACTTTAGCAGTAACATTTGTGATTGCAACAGTCGTACTCAATACACCGATAGATGGTGGGCCAGGAATTTACTTAAACTCAGTTGCAGTTCCTCGCCTAGGTCCAAATCCAGCTGCTGCATTTTATTTAATGATGTTAGGTTTACTGATCGTGACATTATTAATTGCAAAATGGATTCATGCATCCAAATTAGGTTTAGGTTTAAGTGCGATTCATGATGATGAGGATGCTGCGGAAGTGATGGGTGTACCGACTTATCGGGCAAAATTAATTGGTTTATTTTTATCGTCTTATTTAGCTGGCATGGCAGGTGCAATACAAGCCTTATTTGTGTCCTATGTAACGGCAAATGAGACCTTTTCAATTACTGTCCCATTATTTGTTGTTTTAATGAGTTCGCTTGGCGGAACTAGACATTGGGCTGGCCCTTTGTTAGGTGCTATTGTTATTACAGGAATTCAATACGTCTTCACAATTGGAGACAGTGCTCTGGTTGGGAAAATGATTTTAGGATTAATTTTAATATTAGTCATATTATTTATTCCACATGGATTATTGGGTAATTGGGCACGTTCTCAAACAAAAGAAAATTCTCGCAAAATCATACAAGGATTAAAGATCAAGCACCATTCTGAAGAGAAATCTAGACTGATAAACCAAGGGGCAGTTCTTTTAAATACAAAGAGTTTAAGTAAGTCTTTTAATGGTGTGCAGGCCTTACAAAATTTAGACCTTGA
The DNA here is from genome assembly GCA_943325205.2 of Thermoflexus hugenholtzii JAD2. GTDB lineage: Bacteria > Pseudomonadota > Gammaproteobacteria > Burkholderiales > Burkholderiaceae > Polynucleobacter. Next base: position 3,646 of record CALPOM020000134.1, read on the forward strand.
AATATATGAAGGAGAAATTTTAGGTCTATTAGGACCGAATGGATCTGGTAAGTCAACTTTTATTAATGTGATCAGCGGTCATTACACTTGCACGAGTGGACAGGTCTATTTTTTAGGTGAATCGATTAGTACATTGTCTGCCCATGAAATTACAATGCGGGCTATTAGTCGCACTTATCAGACACCTAGACCTTTTAATGAGTTAACAGTTTATGATAATGTTCGTTTGGTTGCAGCTTATGCCAAAAAAATCCGATTAGAAGATGCCAGTCATGATGCTTACGATGCTCTTTGTCAAGTTGGTCTGCAAGATAAAGCTGATCAATTACCAACAGATTTAAATTTGCATCAACGAAAATTTTTAGAATTTGCCCGTGCAATTGTTACGAAGCCAAAATTATTAATGTTAGATGAAGTTCTTTCTGGACTAACCCCTAGTGAAATTCAAAGTTCAGTCAAGTTAATACAAAATATTCGATCTCAAGGAACGACGATTTTATTTGTCGAGCATGTGATGTCAGCGGTACTGGCCTTAGCTGATCGGATAGCTGTCCTTAATCATGGTCAGTTAATTGCTAAGGGCATACCCACAGAAGTAATGCGCCATCCTGATGTGATTACAGCATATTTAGGACGAAGGCCACAAAATGCTTAACATCCAAAATTTACAAGTAGCTCATGGGCTTGCTACTGCCTTATGGGATATCAGTTTACATGTTCAGCCTGGTGAGTTGATTTGTGTCGTTGGGCCAAATGCTGCGGGTAAGACAACGTTAATTAATGCAATAGCAGGATTAAATCCTGTGCAAGCTGGAATCATGCAATTTAACGAGGTTGACTTGTGCCAACTTGAACCACACTTATTTTGTGAGGTGGGTGTTGCTTTAGTACCTGAAAGTCGTCGATTGTTTGTTGATATGAGTGTTTTAGAAAATTTAGAAATCGGTAGTTTTATACCTCGAGCAAAGGCGATTCGAGCGCAGACCTTGGAGATGGTTTTAGAATTATTTCCGATATTAAAGACCAAGATTCACCAAGTTTCTGGTACTTTATCAGGTGGACAACAACAGATGCTGGCAATTGGGCGAGCATTGATGGCTAAACCGCAACTTTTACTTTTGGATGAGCCATCACTTGGTTTGGCACCAAGCATTGTGCATGATATGTTTGAAGCAATACAAACTGTTAACCAAGAAGGTATTTCAATTTTACTGGTCGAGCAAAATGTCACTATGGCGCTGGAGATTGCTAGCCGAGGTTATGTATTAGAAGAGGGTAGAATTGCTTTAGAAGGGAAGGCATCAGATTTGTTAAATAGCCCTGAAATTCAAAAAGCCTATTTAGGTATTGAGCAATAATTGTCAAATATTGAGTAGCTTGTAATTATTAAGTATTTCTTTTGTTCCAAAAACCTGTTCGTATTGATAAATATATTAAAGGAGAAATAATGGCAACTCCCTCAATTGAGCGATTAGCGCATGTCGGATTACATGTTCGTGATTTACAGAAGTCTGTTGCTTTTTATCGGGATATAGTCGGTTTAAAAATTAGTGATGATGATAAGCTTGCTGGAATTGTATTTATGTCATCCCATCCAGAAGAAGAGCATCATGAATTATTACTGGCCGCTGGGCGCTCAGTGCCTCTGAATGTGCAGCTCCTTCAGCAAATCTCGTTTCGTTGTAGTACCTTAAATGATGTGATTGAATATTGGCGTAGATTTGTAGCTAATGACGTGAAAATTCTTTATACCGTTACCCACGGTAATGCCATTAGTTGTTACTTTAAGGACCCAGACGAAAATATTTGTGAAGTGTACTGGCCAACCGGACTAAAAGCACGACAAGGATTCTTAATTGGGCTTGATTTTAATCATAGTGAAGA
>CALPOM020000135.1 GCA_943325205.2 Thermoflexus hugenholtzii JAD2
CCTGAATTTGAACGAATTACAGGTTATCGTATTGAGACGCTTTGGTTGCCAACAGTAGAGATTATGAGTCGCTTAAAAGGTGGTGAGATTATTGACTTAGTAGCACTCTCAGCTTCTGGGATTGATGAATTAATCAATCTTGGAAAATTAAAAATGGACAGTCGAACCGAGTACTTACGGTCTGGAATTGGAGTTGGGATACAAAAGGGCGCTTCTAGGCCAGACTTGAGCACTGTAGATGCCTTTAAGCACACCTTACTATCAGCCAAATCGATTGCTTATTCGACTGGCCCAAGTGGGGTGTATTTGGCCTTGTTACTAGAAAAGTTGGGTATTGCTCAAACCCTGCAACCTAAGATCAAGATTATTCAAGGAGAGCTAGTTGGCGCAGTCATTGAGCGAGGCGATGCTGAAATTGGATTTCAGCAGATTCCTGAGATCTTAAGCGTACCCGGAATTGACTATGTTGGACCGTTACCTGATGAAATCCAACAGATTACGACTTTTGTATTTGGCACGCACATGCAAGCCGGCAATATTTCAGCAATCAATGCTTGGGTTGCTGAATTAAGATCAGCTAGAGCGATCCCGTATGTTAAACAATATGGTTTGGATCCAATGTGGTAATTCATTAGATTTACCCAAGAGCTTTTTGATGCGATTTTTGGACTACATTAATCTGACTCGTAGCTGAAGACTCATTCAAAGAACCTTAAAAAGCATAATCGTACTTATGCAAGCATGGGACGCTATATCCTGCTGCACAGAATAAGGTATGCGGCCCAAAATAATTCCTCGAAACAACAGAGCTACAGTAAATTTGGTAGCTCTTTAGTTAGGGTAGATTTTTGAGTAGTAGCTGATCCCATTAGTGCGAATCCAAGGAGGTTGCCGGCAGTATCCTTAAAGCGGGCTTCTACGCCATCAGCGCTCACACTTGTTTCCCAGTCCCCATTAGCCTTATGCGCTGGCGGGCTAACAATAGTGGGTAGGACGGGTGTTTTTACAGCAACTGGCATTGCCGGATAGCTTACATCAATACTACCCCCTAAGATATTCGGTGCGAGAGCTCTGGCCGCTTGCATCATTGGCATGACATATGGCAAGACTAGGCCACCCACTTCAGCACAATCACCAATGGCATAAATATCGGGGTTGCTTGTTTGTAGTTTTAAATTAACAACAATTCCTATCTGCGTATCTAACCCACATTCTTTTGCCAGTTGAATACGGGGTTTGAGTCCAATGGCAGACAGCACAGCATCGCAGTTAATAGTACAGCCATTAGTAAGTTCAATCTTGAGTTGTCCTATTTGATGATTCATCGCTTGAACTGTTGTGCTCAAGTGCCAAGTAACTCCGAGTGCTGATAATTTGTCTTGGAGAACTTGCGCAGCTGCAGGAGGTAGTAGTCTTCCAAGAACTTGTGGGGCTAAGTCGATTACCTCTACATCAAACCCTCCAAGACTTAAGTCATTGGCAAATTCACAACCAATCAGACCTGCGCCAAGAATGCCAATCTTGCGCTTACCCTCAATACGATCCCGAAACTTTTGATAGTCTTCAAGATCGTTAATAAATAGTACTTGATCAGCTGCATTGCCCCCTAAGTCAAGCTTCATTTGATCTGCACCTAAAGCAAGTACTAACTTACTATAGTAAAAATCTCCGCTCGAGCTACTTATTTTCTTATCTAGGGGGTCAATGTGAGTGACTGTGGTATTTGGATGGATCGTAATTCCGAGTGAAGATGCCATCTTTTCTATGGGTGTCATGATGAGTTGAGACGCAGTTTTTTTACTTGCAAACGCTGTAGATAGCATCGGCTTGGAGTAAAAGTAACCAGGCTCACGAGTAATTAATACAATAGGGACTTCTGTGTTGATCTTTCGAATTTCACGAATGACTGTATAAGCAGCAAGTCCACTACCAATAATCGTAATGGGGTGAGAGGCATTTACTGGGGTAGGAATAATCAAAATAGGTTCTTTCTAAGAATCGAAGGTTTAAATAACGATCATTTCAAAATCCGCTTTGGAAACACCGCAGTCTGGGCATGACCAACTATCTGGGACATTTTCCCAAAGGGTACCAGCTGGTATTCCGTCTTCTTCAAGCCCAAGAGCTTCGTCATAAATAAAGCCACAAACGATACATTGCCAAGTTTTCATTCAGGTCCTAATCAGGTGATAAAGTATTTTTGAAATAGTTATGTTGATATCAGTAATGACTATCAGTTACTAAATAGCGATTTGAGTTGTAAGCTTTTGATAAACTCCTGGGCACTTTTTTGATAACCGCTAATTGTCAAGTGTGTAAGATCTTTAGACATGAGTGGTGGGCTAGTATAAAGCCACTGGTAGGCACCCCCCATACCACCCATGGCATCTTGCCAGCTCCAAGAAAGGCACTGGTACTCTTGGCCAATAGTTTGTTGAATTTGCGTGATTTGATGGTGTATTTTTGAATATTTCAGCATATCGTATTTTGCAGGATTAATACCTTTTTTTTGTTTTCTAGTTTTTTGGTTATAAAGCCCTCGATCTGTTGGGCCTAGCAATATACAGGTAGCTTCTGGATAAGCTTTTCTCATACCGATGAGAGCAGCTTTTAAATCATAGCCATATTGAGTGGCATTCCAGTTCGGTTGCGCCCCTTCATTAGTGCCATACGCGAAGATAACTAAGTCATATGGATCCTTTTGAATTGAAGAGAATATTAGAGGATCAATAAAAGCCCAAGGTTTCATGGTGGCACTGGGAATTGCCATCGTATCTAAAATTAACTTAGCTGGCGAAGAATATGCGGGAATAAAGCCATTTAGAATGATAGGGCCAGAAACTAAACGCAATTTAATAGTCGAAATAGGGTTTTGGGCGTTTATCTGAATTTGAGGATCTGAATTCGGTAAAATTTCAATGATTTTTTCTGCTTGGTCATCGACACTCACTCCGAGAACCGTTTTAACAGGATTGCTGTGGCGATCAATGAGAACACGAAGTGATTGAAGACTTGTACTTTGTCCTTGGTTTCTAAAATCAAGCCATAGGTAGCTATTCACATTCTCAGCATGCATGCGAATAAGTCCAGGATAAAAAATAGTTGAGGGCTCAGAATTATAGGCATGTGTAAAACGCCAACCTCCTCCACTGCATGTTTTACGAAGTGGTAGTCGGACTCCACCTCGCCCTATACTCGGCGGTAGAAAAGATGTTTGGACATCCTCTTTATTCAGTTGCAAGCTTTGGATGATTTCTTCAGAAAAAAATCCGGCGGCAGTGTGGCTATCGCCCCAAAGACCAATTCGGTAGGGGCGATCTAAGGGTTTTTTAAAGGGAGTGAGATCAAGTAATTTTGTGTTATTACCAGGATCAATGTGTTGCGAGCTTAGGAGTTGCAATAACTCATCTTGACTTGGAAGTTCATTGACTATATCCGTTACGGTCGGTTGCATTTTTTTTGACGCAGTTGGTCTTTTAGTGGGACAAATTAAATAAGGAGCAGGGGGAGTGGTATTTTGAAATGTAATCAACTGTTCTGCGAGAGATTGCTGAGAAGCGCCGGTTAAAATGAACAAGGCCAAAGAGAAAAAATATAAAAGCTTCAATGGACGACCACACGTTGAATTATTTTGACTAATTGTTGATTAATTAACCTTAAGCCTGTGACGGTAAAGTGAACACCATCTTCCCCGCGCACTAAGGTTTGGCCTTTAATTGGATCAGGAATATATCGATTAAAAGGTTCGTCTAGGGTACCAAATATATCTTCGGTGGATAAATAGTCAAAATGATAGCGACTTATTTCTTCTTTAAATAAAGTGTTTTGTATTAAAGCACCTTGTTTAATTCGTTCTTGCCCCATATTTGGTAAACCAATCCAAATGATGTGAATTTTATGCAGAAGAGCAAAATCCATAATTTCTCGGATTCGAGAGCGATATTTTTCCCTCCAAGCCTCAGATGGGAAAACATATTTGACTCGACTCTCGTAGATATCCCATGGATCATTTGGGCCCAAAAAAATTACGACGATATTAAACCCTTGTTTCAGCGATTCTTCTTGGATTTTTGCCGGCCAATCAAAGTAACGATTCACACTAAGGCCGGTACTTTGTTGGCTAAGGTCAACAAAAAGTCCAGTTGGGTATTTTTTTCGTAACTCTGCGATCGCTAGTGGGGCGATGCCTTGCATCATTGAATCGCCTGCAAAAAGAATTTTAGGAGTGAGTAGGTTTGACACATCCGTTGGCGAATCTGAACGTAGATGAAACGATGGAGAATTAGAAGAATATTTTTGAAAAAGTTCTTGTTGAGGGATATTTTTTGTATTTAAAGCAAGGTCTAATTTCTGCGGAATCTTTTGCGCAGAAATACCTAAAAGTCTTGTATGAATTGACTCATGACTGATAGCCATCAATTCTGATAGATCCTTCATTAGTAAAGTGGTTTTTACTTTGATCCATTTAGATACAACATAATTAGAATCTGGTAGGACCGAACTGATTTGGAGATGGTAACGCGAACTCAGGTATTGGTCGAGTGAATCAAGCCAGAGAAAGGCGTTTGCAAGAACTACTATTAAGCTAATGATAAAAAGGTGAAGAGCGCGCTTCATTTTAAAACTGGAAATAGATAAAGCTAGGAACGCCACTTGGCCCCAGCAAAATAATAACAAACAAGATCAATGTCAAAATGGGAATAATCATCAATAGGTTTCGTTGGCCAATAAAACTTAGACATTTTTGCTCTACAGAATACGAATACATACTAAGCCACAAAAAAAAGCCAGTGAATAATAATAAGATTAGATCATTAATCTGTAGAGTCCCTGTGCCCAAAACCAGGTTTTTACAAATCATTAGAGCTGTATCTAGATGGTTTGAACGAAAAAATACCCAAGAAATTCCAACATAACACATGGTTAATAGCACTCCCAACCAGCTTGGTAGGGGTTTTTTAAACATAGATGTAAATAGGTTATAGCCAACGAGTCCGATGCCGTGTAACAAACCCCAAATTACAAAACCAGCTCCAGCACCGTGCCAGATTCCGCTAATGAGCATAGCAATCAAGATATTCATTTGAGATCTTGTAAAGCCATGTTGGTTACCACCTAATGGAATATATATAAAATCCCGAATAAACGTGGACAAAGAGATATGCCAGCGACGCCAAAAATCTTTGATATTTCTAGCAAGATAGGGTTGTTGGAAGTTGATTGGAAGAGTAAGCCCAAGACAAAGAGCAAGACCGGTAACAATTAAGCTATAGCCAGAAAAGTCAAAGAATATTTGTAAAGAGTAGCCAAGAATTCCACTCATCGTCGTCACAGTAGTTTGTTGGTCGGGATACTTAAATACTTGGTCGACATACGTACTAGATAACCAGCTAGCCAGAACAATCTTTTGAAAAAGGCCAAGGA
>CALPOM020000136.1 GCA_943325205.2 Thermoflexus hugenholtzii JAD2
CAATACCTTGAAGCCATCATCAAGCGTGATGTGCGTGACATAGCTGGTATCGAAAAACTCGACCAATTGCCACGTTTTCTAAGCGCCTTAGCGCAAACCGCAGGTCAGATGTGTAACTATACCAAACTAGGTGGGCAGATCGGCCTAGATGGTAAGACAGCGTCGCGCTACATTAGCGTTTTCGAGCAAATGTATTTGCTCAAACGCGTTGGTGTCTGGGCGAACAATCGTCTCAATCGCGTGGTCAAAACACCTAAATTACAGTTTATAGACTCCGGCTTACTGACCACCTTGCTAGATCTGAGCGCAAACAAAGTCTTGCAGGATCGGACGCGATTTGGCAATGTGCTAGAAACTTTCGTTTTTGGGGAATTGCTCAAACATACCACCACATCTGAGGGCTACTATCGTCTAATGTATTTCCGGGATGCAGACAATTACGAGGTCGATGTGGTGATCGAGAACGCCGCAGGACAATTGGTAGGTGTCGAGGTCAAGGCTTCCGCGACAGTCAAGGAAAGTGATTTGCGTGGCCTGAAAAAATTAGCTAGCCTTGCCGGCGATCATTTTAAGATGGGGATTCTGTTATATGACGGTGACGAGATAATGCCCTTAGGTTCTGGCATCTGGGCAGCTCCACTTTCATCTTTGTGGGGGTAGTGCTCAGTTATATCTTGAATTGTTGGCGGAGAGGGCGGGATTCGAACCCGCGGTAGGTTTAACCCTACGCACGCTTTCCAGGCGTGTGACTTAAACCGCTCATCCACCTCTCCACTGGAAAGGTAGATTATACGTTGTCTTGGTAAATCAATAAATAATTACAACGCTTCTTTTAATTGCTCCAAAATCGCTGGGTTTTCAAGTGTTGATGTGTCTTGGGTAATATCCTCACCCTTAGCTAATACTCTTAATAACCGACGCATAATCTTTCCAGAACGCGTTTTAGGTAAGTTGTCCCCAAACCTTATTTCCTTAGGCTTGGCAATCGGTCCAATTTGCTTATTTACCCATGCCCTAAGCTCCATCGCCTTGCTCTTGGCCTCATCCCCAACCGGTCGAGCACCTTTTAGAACTACATATGCCACAATCGCTTCCCCAGATATGTCATCAGGTCGCCCAACTACGGCAGCCTCAGCTACCAATGGATTAGCAACTAAACAAGATTCAATTTCCATCGTTCCCATCCGATGACCGGAGACGTTCAAGACGTCATCAATCCTCCCAGTAATCGTAAAGTATCCTGTTTTTTTATTTCGGATTGAACCATCACCAGCCAAATACAACTTACCTCCTAAATCACTCGGAAAGTAACTTTTCTGAAAACGCTCGGGATCATTCCAGATCGTCCGAATCATTGATGGCCAAGGACGCTTGACTACTAAAATACCACCTTGCCCATTGGGCAAGTCTTGTCCTGTCTCGTCCACGATTGCAGCCATAATACCGGGCAAAGGTAAAGTGCACGAACCAGGAACCAACGGCGTTGCCCCTGGTAATGGGGTGATCATATGCCCCCCGGTCTCCGTTTGCCAAAAAGTATCGACAATAGGACACCTCTCCCCACCAATATGCTTGTGATACCACATCCATGCCTCAGGATTTATTGGCTCGCCCACCGAACCTAGTAAGCGTAGGCTGCTCAAGTCATAATTCTTTGGGTGCGCACTCGGAGAAGTCTCAGAAGCCTTAATTAAAGACCGAATAGCCGTTGGTGCCGTGTAAAAAATGGTTACTCCATGACGACCAATAATGTCCCAAAACCTTCCAGCCGTTGGATAAGTTGGCACACCTTCGAAGACCATTTGGGTAGCCCCAACTGATAAGGGCCCATAGGCTACATAACTGTGCCCAGTAATCCAGCCAATATCAGCTGTACACCAAAACAAATCACTCTGCTTAGTATCAAAGGTCCATTGCATCGTCAAATGCGCCCATAATAAATACCCTCCAGTAGAGTGCTGAACTCCCTTTGGCTTCCCAGTTGACCCAGAAGTGTATAAAACAAATAAGGGATGCTCGGCACCAACCCACTCTGGCTCACATACCGTAGGTTGGCCTGCCACTAAATCATGCATCCAGTGATCACGACCCTCGTTAAACGGCAGATCACAGCAGGTTCGGCGATAAATAATTACGTTCTTGACTACTTGATCCGCCCCCAAAGCAAGTGCTTCATCAACAATTGTCTTAAGTGGCATTTTCTTACCACCCCGGCATTGCTCATCCGCAGTAATTACAGTCGTTGCTCCAACGTCAACAATACGCTCCTCCAAAGATTTAGCGGAGAAGCCTCCAAAGACTACCGAATGCGTCGCCCCAATCCTAGCGCAAGCCTGCATCGCCACAACACCCTCAATGGACATGGCCATATATAAAACAACGCGATCACCCTTCTTCACACCAAGCTGGCGCAAGCCATTAGCGAATTGACAAACGCGTGCATGCAAATCTTGATAATTAATTTTGCTTGACTGTCCGTCATCAGCCTCAAAAATAATTGCAGTTTTTTGGCCTAATCCGGCCTGAATGTGCCGATCAAGACAGTTGTAAGAAGCGTTTGTTAAGCCGTCGGCAAACCACTCATAAAAAGGGGCTTTGGACTCATTCAAAACTTTCTGAAAAGGTTTTTTCCAATAAATCGTCTCGCGAGCAAGTCGAGCCCATGTCCCAGAGTAGTCATTCTCAAATGCTTGGCACATGGCTTTATATTGGGCCATACTGGTGATTGCCGCATTTTTTGCAAAAGTTTTAGGGGGCTGAAATACGCGTTTTTCGATTAAAAGTTCTGACATGGCGGGCATCAAATTTCTCCTGTAACTTGAATTATTTTTTAGAATACACCCATAATTTACCAAAAACTATCCGCATAAACTCGCATATTTCGATTTTTTTACTATCGGTAAAGGGTGTTTTTATACTACATTAAAAGGATGTTGAGGCTATTTTTGAATAACAATTCGAAAAGTACTCAAATCAGTGATGAGGGACTCCTGTGCTTCTACCTAGTTGATTTTTAGATGAGAATCTGTCCAAACATGGCAAAATTGTCAGATCAGATCAATCACACCATATTTACTCCAATGATAATCAAGCTTTCGATCACTAGCTTTCTCAAACAACTATGGCCAACAAGGTGGTGTTTTGCCTAAGATTGGCGTCTTTGATTCTGGGATCGGCGGCCTATCCATCCTCGATGAGGCTTTTTTACAAGCGCCAAGCCATGACTACCTCTACCTTGCCGATTCAGTAAACGCCCCTTATGGCGAGCAGTCCAGTGCCTGGGTTGCCAGTCGCAGTTTACAACTTTGCTCGTGGCTAATTAGCCAATCCTGTAGCGCAGTTGTAGTCGCCTGTAATACAGCCACTGCCCAAGCAATTGACCAAATCCGCAAGAAATTTCCCCAAATACCAATTATCGGTATAGAGCCTGGTATTAAACCGGCGGCTGCCCTCAGTCAAACTAAAAAAGTGGGGGTTTTGGCTACCGCAAGTACCCTACAAAGTGAAAAATTTAACGCTCTTTTAGCCACTCTACTGGGCGACTGCGAATTTATAACCCAAGCAGGTGTTGGTCTCGTACCGCTGATTGAGACAGGGGACTTGCAACACCCACAGTTAGAGCAACTTCTCATTCAATATATTAACCCCATGGTGCAAGCAAATGCTGACACCCTAGTCCTGGGATGCACCCACTACCCATTCCTAGAATCTTTAATTCAAAAACTATTTGGGCCAAACCTGCATGTGATTAATACCAGCTCAGCAGTTATCAAACAGATGTGCCGACTCATACCCGAAGTAACTATTTCTCAGCCTGGCTCAGTAACGTATTACTCAACGCAAAATAGCGTACAACTCGAAACACTTGCAAAAAAATTGATGAGTCATCAGCGAACGCGACAAGTTTCATCCGAAATGGTGGCTATCTAGATGCGCTTATCACGATTAGAAGTCCTTACTTTAGTATTTGTCATTGGTATTCATTTACTAGCTTTTTTAAGTAGCTTTTTTCAATTTTCTAATCCTCCCAAAAAAACAGAAGATGTCTTACAAGCAGAACTCATTCCACCACCACAGACTGCTCAGCCTGAGAAAAAAATTCCAGAAAAGAAATCAAGTCAAGCACCTCTACTCACCGTTGCGCCAGAAAAAAAACCTACCCAGAACACATCTAAATCAGATCCCGCTAAAGATGTCCCTGCCGTAAAAAATCCTGCACCAGAACCAATTTCAGAACTGTCACCCGCAACAAATACAACTCAAAAAAGCGCAGCCCCGCCAGCACCAAATCCCAGCACAACCAGCCAAAACGTCCTCGGAGTTGAAGGCGGTGCAATTGCCCTTAATCAACTGATCATGGTCTATAAGCCAGATACGAATGTCTTTTACCCAAGATTTTCAAAAGAAATTGGGGAGCGCGGAATTGTTGAAATACGCATGCAAATTGATGAGGGTGGCTCAGTCACCTCAACGCAAGTTATATCGTCAAGCGGATATGCAAGGCTTGACCGAGCAGCAAGCGAACTAACCTCCCGAATTCGCTTTCGGCCACATCTTATTAATGGCGTCCCAAGTAAGATCAATGCTGCAATATCGATTAAATTTGAATTAAATAATTAATTTGAGACAATATCCCCCATGAATCCAACTTTAGCAAATTCCTCCGGTTTTGGTATAGCGCATTTGTGGCAACAAGGCGACGTAGTTTCTCATTTAGTCGTGCTCGTTCTTGTAATCATGTCTATCGGTTCTTGGTTCATTATCGTGACGCGCATTATCATGCTCTACCAACTCAAACCCCTTCTCTCAGAGGTTGGTATATTTTGGCAAAAAACATCCTGGCATGAAGGTCTGAGTTGCTTTACAAAACAAAGCCAAAATCCCTTTTACCAACTCGCAAGCGTTGCCTATAGAGTCATTCAAGAAAGAGAAGGCTCAGGGAAAATTCATCAAACAATTCCTCTTTCCCAACAAATTCAAACAGAAGATTGGCTCTCCAGTGCGCTCAAGGTTGAACTCGATCAAAGTATTGCCAAACTACAAAAGGGACTAGCATTTCTGGCATCAACAGGTGCAACAGCGCCATTTATTGGATTATTTGGGACTGTGTGGGGGATTTATCATGCGCTCATGGTCATTGGTTCATCAGGCTCCGCTTCCCTTGACCAAGTTGCTGGACCTATTGGAGAAGCACTGGTGATGACGGGCTTTGGTTTGGCGGTTGCCATACCGGCAGTTCTGGGCTACAACGCTTTATCAAAAGCGAATCGCGAATTACTAGGAAGTCAGCGTCGCTTTGCTGATGATTTATATACACTGCTGATACAGCATAAAAAATCCTAATCGATCATGGCCTTTTCAAAACCATC
>CALPOM020000137.1 GCA_943325205.2 Thermoflexus hugenholtzii JAD2
GCTCTGATTGACTCGATCTCCATTATTCTCCTGACAGTCCCAGTCTTTGCTCCCTTGGCAGTAGCTCTTGGATTTGATCCAATTGCATTTGCCATTATAGGTATTCTAGCAATTGAAACTGGACTGCTAACGCCTCCCTTTGGAATACTTGTCTTTACTGTCAAAGCGGCCGTGATGGGGGAACCCGACTTAAAAAATGGCGAAATATTTAGGGGCTGCATCCCCTACTGGATTGCCCTACTATCGGCGATTCTTTTTATTGTATTTTTCCCAAGCCTAGCAACTTGGCTACCAAACCTTGGTAATGCAGTCGCTCTAAAGTAACGAGTCTCTACTTGTAATACTAGGATGAGTTGCTATTAGGCAACCCATCCTTAGTAAACAGGTGAATAAAGAGTTGCAGGTTCATCGAAAATCAGTCACCATTGGCAAGTCAAGCTGTCTAACTGCTTTCAGCCCCCTACCTCGTCTTTAACTATGAATCGTAATTCAAGTTCGACGTCTTCTGCAAGTTCTAAACTAAATTTTGGGGATATCGCCTTTATTTTATGGATCATCCTTATCCTGGCCCTTGTCATCTGGACTGGGTCATTATCATTTAAAAATGGTCTTAAAACAGAAATAGTCAAAGCGAATGGCTTGGCTTGGATAGACTGGCTTAGCCAAGCAAGCCAAGAGCGCTTTGAGCTCTCCTACAAAATACCTGCTTGCGCAGGCCAATCAACCCAACTAGCCCCTGTTGAAAAATCATCCTCTCAAAAAGAACTTCAACAATCTGATAAAAAGAACCAAACTACTTGGGCAAAGTGTTTTCAAAGCTTAACATCCTCTGATATGCCACTTGGTCAATTGCGAAATCCTTACACTAGTCAGCCCGTACAATTTGTAAAAAAATGTGACTCGTCAGATCCCTCTTTAGCTGGCGCATTAGTCATACTCAAAATTCTACCTACCCCAACTATTTCAAACCAAAATATCTTTAAACCACTGCTGGATGGCGACCCGATTGATCTCAAACAACAACTGCGTATCTTCATTTGTGATCACGCTTCATACCCAATCCTGATTGGTGATTTGGAATTTTAGGAATATGAAATGACTAATCAAACAAGTAAACCTGTAAAAGATTTTAAAATTGAAGATATTTTGATCACAAATCAAACTGCTCAAATTGATCCCAATTTACCCTTGAGAGCAACTCTGTATGCTTGGCTCTTTAATCCGAATATTGAGGGTAACTATCAAAAATCATTTGATCGATGGATTGCACTACTGATAATACTCAATATCTTCGTAATTTTTTTAGAAGATATTCCAGTAATTTATCAACCCTATAAAAATTTCTTTTTAATATTCGATCTATTTTCTATAGTCATATTTTCAATCGAGTATTTATTACGCCTATATCTAGCCCCTGAAGATGAAGAATTTAACAATACAACTCATCCAAGACTCAGTTTTATCAAAAGTCCTTTTGCGCTGATTGATTTACTAGCAATAGCTCCTTTCTTTCTACAGGCTTTTATTCCAATTGATCTGCGTATGCTGCGCTTTTTAAGGCTACTAAGAATCTTTAAAATTTTTCGCGTATTAATTCCCGCCTATATACAATTTATTGAACTCAATCAGCATAGAAGTTTTCGTCAAAAAATACACGCCCTCGTTTTTCCGAGCAGTTTCGGTGGAAAGTTGCACGAAATCTTTGATACCTTTATTGCTATTTGGGTCATCATTTCGGTCTTTGCTGTCATTTTAGAAACCGTTGGCTCAATCCACTTTACGTTTCATTTGCATTTTATTGTCCTTGACACAATTGCCGTTGCGATTTTTTCGCTGGAATACTGCATGCGTATGTATAGCTGTGTAGAAGAACCAGGTTTTCGTCATCCTATTCTGGGCAGAATGAAACATGGTAAACAATTTTCATCGATTGTTGATTTACTTTCTATCCTTCCATTTTTCATTGAAGTATTTCTTCACCATATCGTTGATCTGCGTTTCTTACGAGTATTTCGTCTGTTGCGCCTGCTCAAACTCACTAGATATAGTGGGGCAACCAGCACACTTCGTAAAGTAATCGCACGAGAATGGCCTGTCTTATGCGCGTCTATTTTTATTATGCTCTTGCTAGTGATTCTCACTTCATGTCTGGGCTACTTTTTTGAACATGAGGCTCAGCCAGATAAATATGAAAATATTCCTCAATCTATCTATTGGGCAGTCATCACCCTCGCCTCTGTAGGGTATGGCGATATATCTCCTATCACCCCCATGGGACGTTTTACTACAATGATCTTAGCCTTATTAGGAATTGGTATTTTTGCAATACCAGCAGCCTTATTATCTTCTGCGTTTAGCGACCAACTGCACAAAGAACGCGAAGAAATGAAGCGTGAAATCTATAAAATATTACAGGATGACATGATCAACCACCATGAGGCTCAATTCATTCGTGATGAAGCTAAAAGACTGCATCTGACCCATCATGAAATTAACGATATCATCCATGAAATTCAACATGAAAGTCAACTGCCGCAAGCTGAGCTACCAATTCATCAAATTGCCAAAAATACAGAATATGCCCTAGAACACTACAAAATTCTTTTAGCACAACTAAGGCAACTTGGTCTACTAACTAATCAAGCTGAATTTTCTAAACTAGCAGCCGATCGTCTCACTCCCTCCGAAAAAGCCTTGTGGGAAAAAATTAATCAATCGTCAAATTAGATACCTTGACAACCTTCGCGGTGCTCTCTAATTCCGTTTGAACTAATGTGCGAAATTGTTCTGGCGTATTAGTGAAGGTCTCAGCGCCCTGCTTTCCAAGTAAATCTTTGACCTCGGTCATGTTTAAAGTCTTGATCATGGAAACTCTAAATTTATCCACGATAGCAATCGGAACACCTTTTGGCATCACAATACCATTCCATGCACTATAACTAAATCCAGGAATCGTCTCGCCCACCGTCGGAATATCTCCCATGAGTTGTGACCTTTGGCTAAGACTATGAGCAACAGCGCGTAGTTTTCCATTACGAACATGTCCCATAACCGAGGAAGCGGGAGTGATAGTCCACTGCGCTTCACCAGTCATGACTGCTAGAACAGATGCTCCACCCCCTTTATAGGGTACATGAATAGATGAAAAATTAGCGCTCACCTGCATCAATAAACTTGCTAAGTGACTCTGCGAGCCAGGTCCTGCAGAGGCAACATAGACTTTTTCTGGATTAGCATTACAGAATTTAATTAAGTCCTGTACAGTTTGAATCGGTAAACTGGGATTAACCACCAACATATTCGGTAAGACTGCATATAAAGAAACGAACTGATAGTCTCCTAATGGGTCATAATTCAATTTCTTACGAATATTAGGCAAGATCGTCATTGATGCTGGAGATGTTGAAATGATCGTATAACCATCCGCCTGCGCAGTTTTGGCCATCTCCATACCAATCAGCCCGGCAGCTCCAGCATGATTTTCAACAATCACCTGCTGCCCAATAACCTCGCCAAGTTTAGTAGCAAATATTCGCCCAAGAACATCGTTAGAACTCCCAGGAGCATTGGGCAATATCATGCGAATGGGTCGATTTGGATAATCCTTCACTGCATCTGCGTTCATTACACGCTGCGCGTATACGGCATTACTCAATAAAATAATGCCTAAACCAATCATACTCATGAATCGATAGATCATTTTTATCTCCCTAGTTATATTTTTGGTAATTCTTTATTTAAAAAACTTGATACTTAGGCTTATCTCCTTGAACAACAACACGCTCTACATTCTCCCAAGCACCACGAAATAAATTGGTGAATGATTGACGAGATACGCCTGCAATATGCGGTGTTAATAAAAGCTTTTCATTTGCTTCCCCTGTTAATAACAATAGCGGATTGTCATCCGCTATTGGCTCAACCTGAAATACGTCAACAGCTGCGCCACCAAGATGGCCTACTTGTAAATGCGCTGCTAAGGCTTTTTCATCAACAATACCCCCACGCGCCGCTTGAATAAGAATCGCTCCAGACTTCATTTGACGGATTTGTGCATCACCAATCATCCCGAGAGTACTTGGTAATAGGGGTACATGTAAACTGATGACATCTGATTCTTCTAGAATTTGATCTAAGGACACTAGTTCAATACCCAAATTTGTTGCCAATCCGAGATCTTTAGGCATTGGATCATAAAAACGAACGTGGCAGCCAAATTCTAAAAAAGCCTTGGCAACTGCTAGTCCAATAACACCTAGTCCTATCAAGCCAATCTTTTGCCCCTCTAACCCAGCCAAATTATCAGCTAACATTCGAGAACGAAAAGCTGAATAATTTCCATGACGAATTTCATGACTTGACCACATGAGTCTTCTTGATAAAACAAGCGCACTCGTTAAAACATATTCTGCAACAGCTTGATTACTACCTCCAGGCATATTCGCTATTGGTATGCCAAGACTCTTCATCGCAACTTGATCAAGTCGGTCAACTCCCGCACCAGTCACTTGCACTATTTTGACGCTTGAATTTTCAAATAATTCTTTCGGTAATGGCTTACCAACGGCAGGAATTACTAAGGCCTGTACTTGCTTAAGTAATGAACCTACTTGCGCATCATCTGGCGATAAATAATGAACCTTTAAGGTACTTGGCGCAGGTGCACCAACCCGAGTAAAGTCATTTTCAGGGCGAAGACACAATACTTCATTAGGCATTAAATCTTGTCCTTTTCTAAATTAGTTACTTGCGCTGTTGGGAAAAAACACAACAGCATGAGTGATTCAACTCCTGTATTACGAGTAACATGGGCCTCACCAGCAGGTATTAAAATCGTATCGCCAGCTATTAGAGAATGTTTGCCAGTATCTGTTTCAGTACAACCTTGGCCAGACAATACATAAATACATTCTTCGTAATTCGTGTGATAGTGCGGCCCACGAAGAGATTCTGCAGGCTTAGGAACTGGGATCTCGACTAGTCGCAAGGTTGCTGCCTGCGCGCCCATTGCTCCAGAAATAATTTCGAGAGATTTTCTACCTGGTAACCCCAAGTCCCTAGCATTGGCCTGCGATATGACTTGTGCCATGATTAACCTACTTTCAAATGCTTGATCTCAGCAGTACCACCCTCAGCCTCATCTAACATCTTAAATAACTCAGTTGCCTCTTTAGCAATTGCATCAGCAATATCATTTAACATCTGCAAACCCTTTTCTGTTGTCGCATGTTGCGGAGATCCATACCAGCCAGTTGCAGCAATCGTGCGAATATCTCTTAAAACTGGCTGAAAACTATGCGTTCGACGTAATTTATCCCATTTCCGACC
>CALPOM020000138.1 GCA_943325205.2 Thermoflexus hugenholtzii JAD2
CTCAAATAGGCAGGCGTTGAGGCGATCCGCTGAGTCTGCGGGTAGAGAGCTCGAGTCCATTGGTAACAATGGACCTAGATGAATGGTTGCCCCTGTGCGCAAGCACGGGCGACAGAATCCGGCTTATCGACCAACTCTGCACTTCGCCAGTCTTTAGCCGCATCAGATGTCGTGATGTGCCGTAAACCACACTGACTTGATCACCATCATCCCGACGCTCTAGGCTTAAAACAAAAGCTGGTCGAGGTTTTGGCCCTGGCTTGATATCTGGAATTTCTGGAGACAAACACCAAACGATATCGCCATGAGCAGGAATTTTCCAGATCTGGCTCATGCAAATAATAGATCACGGGAAAGTAATTTGCCCTTTGGTAAGCGTCCGACTACATCCTTGCGAAGTGCCAAAATTTGTTTTGCTGTTAATAGCCCATCATCAGGGGCATAACCGGGTAAAACATCAGAAGCGAACTTAGACAAGGCCATATGAATAACCAGCGTTTCGTTCACATTCAGTTCCTTAGCTATTGCCTTGACTGTTGTCCGAGTCACGCCAAATTGTGTGTCTTTAGAACGGAATTTGACTAACAGATTTTCGTTTGAAGCTCCCATCAATACACCTCCTTATTTTGTATATATTTAATATATATTATTAGAGTTAAAGCAACCTCATCACGACTGTGTGTATATTTTGACCAATTAAGATTACTGTGCAGTCTGAGGAGGGTTTGCTCCATTAGTGGCTTTATGACATTAATCGATTTATAAGCCAGATAGCTTAAGGCCTAGCTAAAAAAAAGAATCTGATATTTTGATTTAGAACATCTAACATCGATATGAAACTAAACTCTTAGAACTATCAAATCTTATCAAAAGAGGTAGGGATAGGAATGATTTCCCGCATGCGCCAGCAAGGGATAGAAACTGGCTAATCGAGCGGTTTTGCACTTTTACAGTTCATTGATTTCGATGGAGTGAGTTATTTCAGCTGTTTTACTGAGCATGATTGTTGCCGAGCAGTATTTCTCATGGGAGAGATCGACTGCTTTATTGACACGGTTTGGATCTAAATTCTTACCTGTCACAATAAATTTAAAATGAATATGCGTAAACACCTTGGGGTCTTCTTGGGCTCTTTGGGCGTTGACATGGACTTTGCAGCCATGGATATTTTGGCGGGCTTTTTTTAGAATCATCACCACATCAAATGCTGTACAGCCCCCAGCGCCTGCTAGAAGCAGTTCCATAGGGCGTGGCGCAAGATTTCTGCCACCAGCTTCTGGAGCTCCGTCCATATTAAGTAAGTGCCCACTACCAACTTCGGCAGAAAAGCTCATACCATCTTGGCCTAGCCAGCTAACAGTGCATTCCATGCTATCCCTTCAAAATTATAAAAAAACCACAAAAAACACTTTACCTAGTGATAACCCTAATATATAATTTAAATATTGCGTAAAATTACTTTTTATTTTACAGCTACCAGTGTCTCCTCCACTTAAACAAAAGTGGAATTCATAGCCCAGAGTTTACCTCTGGGCTTTTTTTTGCTACAATCATGGATTCTTCGATATAGTCCCGAGGAAAAGGCAGTACGGTATTGATCGATTCAAATGAGAGCGTGCAAATATAAGCAAGGCCGAATGCGATAGATGAAACCGATAATGGGCTCACAATTTGATGAAAGATATCATGAAAACGTTTTCCGCAAAATCCCATGAGGTGAAGCGTGAATGGTTCGTGATTGACGCTACAGACAAAGTTCTCGGTCGTGTCGCCAGTGAAGTGGCACACCGTCTGCGCGGCAAGCATAAACCTGAATTCACACCACACGTAGATACAGGCGACTATATCGTCGTAATTAACGCTGCTAAATTGCGTGTTACAGGTAATAAAGGCTTACAAAAAACCTATTTTCGACATACTGGATATCCAGGTGGAATATACGAAACGAATTTTGACAAGATGCAGGCCAAGTTCCCAGGCCGAGTTCTTGAAAAAGCGGTTAAAGGCATGTTGCCAAAGGGCCCATTGGGCTACGCCATGATTAAGAAACTCAAAGTCTATGGCGATAATAACCACCCACATGCGGCTCAACAGCCAAGCGTGTTAGAACTTTAAGGAACGGTCATGATAGGAAATTGGAATTACGGAACCGGTCGTCGTAAAAGCTCAGTAGCACGGGTATTTATTAAATCGGGTACAGGCGCAATTTTAGTAAATGGTAAGCCAATAGATGAGTATTTCTCGCGTGAAACTTCACGCATGATTGCACGTCAGCCATTGATATTGACTAACCACGCAGGCACATTTGACATTAAAGTCAATGTTAGTGGTGGTGGTGAAACAGGGCAAGCTGGAGCAGTCCGTCATGGCGTTACAAGAGCCTTGATTGATTATGACAATACGCTCAAGCCCGCTTTATCCAAAGCTGGATTTGTAACACGTGACGCACGTGAAGTAGAGCGTAAAAAAGTTGGTTTACGTGGTGCTAGGCGCCGTAAGCAGTTTAGTAAACGTTAATTTTTTGATGTGTATTTGCCAGTTTTTGGCAAGTATTGAAATGAACGTCTTAAGAACCCGTATTAGCTTGTGGCTTATGCGGGTTTTTTCATTTGAATTGAATACAATAGTGTAGAAATCTTGCAGTAACAACTTGGTATGTAGAGGGCATATGATACGAGTCGGCATTGTTGGTGGAACAGGCTATACGGGTGTAGAGCTATTACGGTTATTAGCTCAGCATCCACAAGTAGAATTGCGAGCGATTACTTCGCGAAGTGAAGCGGGTATGTCCGTAGCTAAAATGTTTCCCTCTTTACGGGGGCGCGTAGAAATTGCCTTTAGTACTCCAGAAGAATCGCAACTAGAGGAGTGTGATGCGGTATTTTTTGCAACGCCGCACGGTGTAGCCATGTCACAAGCCAGAGAGCTACTTGCAGCGGGCGTTAAGATTTTAGATTTAGCGGCTGATTTTCGATTACAAGATACTGCAGAATTTGAGAAGTGGTATGGCATGGCTCATAGTTGTCCAGATATTTTGCGAGAGGCTGTTTATGGTTTAGCTGAGATCAATCGCGAGAAAATTAAAAATGCTCGAGTGGTTGGTTTAGCAGGTTGTTATCCGACTTCGGTGCAACTAGGTTATGCGCCACTTTTATCCCCGAGGTCAACCTCTGCAGGGCAGTTAGTAGATACCAGTTCTTTAATTGCTGACTCCAAGTCTGGCGTATCAGGTGCCGGCCGAAAAGCTGAAGTAGCTACACTGTTGGCTGAGGCAAGCGATAACTTTAAGGCCTATGGTGTGGCGGGGCACCGTCATTTACCGGAGATAAAACAGGGATTGCGAGCAATTGCAGGGCATGACGCTATTGGACTAACATTTGTGCCACATTTAGTGCCGATGATTAGAGGCATCCATTCAACGTTATATGCCAAAATTTTGCCTGCGGGGATGCAGGTTGACTATCAACGTTTGTATGAAAATTTTTATGAAGGCGAACCATTCGTTGACGTGATGCCAGCGAACAGCCACCCAGAAACAAGGTCGGTACGCGGCAGTAATCAATTACGCATTGCTGTTCATCGGCCTGGGGGGGCCGATACATTAGTAATTTTGGTGGTTGAGGATAATTTAGTCAAAGGTGCTTCTGGTCAAGCTGTCCAATGCTTGAACTTGATGTTTGGACTACCTGAGGACATGGGTTTGCAGCAAATTGCCCTCATGCCATAATATCCCTACAATACTTAGGACAATTTAAGCCTAGAATAGACATATAGTAATTAAAAGGAGTAACGAAATGACTGCTGTTCAACAAGTTAGCGTAGCGACTGAAGAGCCACCAGTACCGATTCTATTTACCGACAGTGCAGCGGCAAAGGTGGCCGATTTAATTGCCGAAGAGGGTAATGCGGCATTAAAGTTAAGAGTATTTGTGCAGGGCGGCGGATGTTCCGGATTTCAGTACGGGTTTACTTTTGATGAAGACGTCAATGAAGACGATACAGAATTTTTGAAAAATGGCGTCACTTTACTGGTAGATTCGATGAGTTTTCAGTATTTAGTTGGTGCAGAAATTGATTACAAAGAAGATATCAATGGTTCTCAATTTGTGATTAAGAACCCGAATGCGACTACCACTTGTGGTTGTGGCTCTTCGTTTTCTGCCTAGTCTCTAATGCTACCTTAGCGCTTTCGCTTGGCATAGGGTTTTATCGAGGGTAGTGGGCACCTAGTATTCTAGGTCCCAAAGCGCCTGTAACCGAAGGAATATTTGCGGGGTGTTTTTCAAAAAAGCACCAGGAGAGCCATGCGAAGGCTATTCCTTCTAACGTTTGCGGATCTATCTTATATATTTCTGAAGTGACTACCTGTAAATTCGGCAAGAGTTCACCAGCGTATTGTTGGATGAGTGCCTTTAAGAAACTATTCAAAGCACCTCCACCGCAAATAATCAATTCTGAGCACTCGGGATCGTATTTAAAGAGCTCTTGAATAATTGTTTTAGCACTCAGGTGGGTTAGGGTATGTTGGATATCTTGCGGAGCATAAACTCCGCCTAAATGGTTTAAGTTGGATTCTATCCAACTCAAATGAAACAACTCCCGACCCGTACTTTTAGGAATTGGTAGTGAAAAATAGGGATTTGATAGTAATTGCTCCAATAAAGGCGCAATCAGGGTGCCTGATTGCGCCCACTGCCCTTGATTGTCAAACGCTAAGCCACACTGTTTTTGAATCCATGCATTCAGAAGCATATTACCTGGCCCAGTGTCAAACCCTAAGGTAGCTTGATGAGGGTTCAGTAGCGTTAGATTAGCAATACCACCGATATTAAGGACTGCGCGACTTTGGGTTGGGTGAGCGAATTGGGATGCATGAAACGCAGGCACTAAGGGAGCCCCTTGGCCATTAGCCGCGATATCACGACTACGAAAATCTGCAATAACGTCAATTTGACTTAATTCAGCGAGTAAGGCTGGGTTGAGAGATTGCCAGGTATAGCCAAACGCATCATGCAATTTAGGTTGGTGCCGAATCGTTTGACCGTGAGCACCGATAGCAGTAATTTGAGATGAAGTTAATTGCGCTTGATGAAGAAGCTCTCGTACAACTTTCGAGTAAGCAATAGCTAGCGCATTAGCGGCGAGCGCCTCGCGGTGTAATTCATTACTTGAGGGCGACTGCAGAATAACTAGTTCTTGATACAACGCGCTAGGGAATACTTGATGGACATGACAGATAGTACGAGTCTGTCCGAAAGAGTTTATTTCACACAAGACACCATCAGTTCCGTCTAAGCTGGTGCCCGACATCAGACCGATGTAGAA
>CALPOM020000139.1 GCA_943325205.2 Thermoflexus hugenholtzii JAD2
CCTTCTTTGCAAGCCGATGGGGCGATTACCGCTGACCGAAATGTTGTCTTAAGCATTTTGAGTGCCGATTGCTTGCCAATACTCTTCACAGATCAGGCTGGAGACATCGTTGCTGCTTGCCATGCTGGTTGGCGGGGCTTAGTTCGCGGTGTTATTGATCAAACACTGCAAGAGATGATCAACTTAAAAAAACCGGACGATCCCTTTATATACTTAAGCCAATTAATGGCTTACATAGGTCCGGGTATTGGCCCAGAGTTTTTTGAAGTGGGGCCGGAGGTTCGACAAGCCTTCCTCAACTGCAGTGCTGATCCACAAATTGCGGCCTGTTTCATGGCGACGGGTATAGAAGATAAATATTTAGCGAATTTATTTGCACTAGCCAGGATTAATCTTCAAAGCCTAGGCCTCCATCAGATCTATTGCGCCGACCACTGTACATATTCCGATTCCACGCATCTTTATTCCTATCGTCGCAACAAAATAACTGGTCGGTTCGGGAGTTTTATTTATCTGGAATAATGAAGCGCTCTAGTAGGGTAATTTCGTATTTTGATTTTAATAATTAGAGTTTATATTGCTAAATATTGTCTTTTAACTTGAATAAGGAGATGTATTTTGACCGACCCGGCATCCGCTTTCGCTGGATTTTGGCAGCCCCCAAAGCTCCCAGACGCCCACATGGCGATGATACCAATGGAAAAAATTGAAGAGATCGAAAAAAAGTATTTGGAGAATATCTTTGCTATTTGGTCTGGTAAAAGCCCTATTGAGTTGAGCGACCACCGCTTTAAATCGAGTGCTTGGCATGAAGGGTGGTCAGAATTTATTCTGCGGAGCTATCTTGTTAATGCCCAACACTTAGTTGATTTGGCAAAAGCGGTTGAAGTCGATACGAAGGCAAAAAAAAGGCTTCTATTTGCTACAGAGCAATTTATTTCATCGATGGCTCCGTCTAATTTTTTGGCGACAAATCCCGAGGCGATTAATGAAATGATTGCTACGAAAGGCGAATCTTTAGCTAATGGTATTCAAAATTTCTTAGGAGATATGCAAGAGGGGAAGATTTCTCAAACGGATACCAGTAAGTTTGAGTTTGGTGTGAATGTGGCTAACTCGGTCGGGGCAATCGTCTATGAAAATCGCATCTTTCAACTGATTCAATATAAGCCACTGACAGCCACGGTCTTTCAAAAACCTTTATTAATGGTTCCGCCGTGTATCAATAAATATTACATCCTCGATCTTCAGAAAGAATCCTCGATGGTGCAGTATTTTTTAAATGCTGGGATAACCGTTTTTATGGTTTCTTGGAAAAATGCTGATGAGCAGATGACTGAGGTCACTTGGGATGATTATGTCAGCGAAGGGATTATTAAGGCCTTACAAGTCACTATCGAGATTTCTAAATTACCCAAGATTAATGTTTTAGGATTTTGCGTCGGTGGAACTTTATTAGCATCTGGCTTAGCTGTTCTAGCTGCTAATGATATTGAACCGGCAGCTAGTCTTATTTTACTGGCTTCTTTTTTAGATTTTCAGGATACAGGCGTTTTAGATGTATTTATTGATGAATCGACTATCGAGATGACTGAGAAAACGATTGGTGGCAGTGCTGGTCGATATGGTTTGTTAGGAGGGGATGACCTGGCTAATACATTCTCTGCACTGCGTCCAAATGATTTGGTATGGAACTATGTAGTTGGTAATTATTTGCTAGGCAAATCACCAACATCCTTTGATCTTTTGTATTGGAATAGTGATACGAGTAATTTGCCGGGCCCCATGTTTGCTTGGTATTTAAGGCATATGTATTTACAAAATGAGTTAAAAATACCGGACCGATTAGAGATCTGTGGAACCAAAATCAATCTAAGCCGGATTACCTGTCCCGTATACATATATGCCTCAAAAGAAGATCATATTGTGCCTTGGCAGACTGCTTATTTAACAAATCAGCTTTTGCCGGGTGAAAAGCGTTTTGTTTTAGGAGCTTCTGGCCATATTGCGGGTGTGATCAATCCACCGCAGAAGAAAAAACGTAATTATTGGATTAATCCTCAAATTGCAAAAACACCACAAGACTGGTTCAGTAAAGCGCAATCGGTAGATGGCAGTTGGTGGCCTGATTGTGTGGCTTGGTTAGTCAAGCAAAGTGGTAAGAAAGTTAAATCGAGTCCTACCCTGGGAAATCGTCAATATCAAGTGATTGAGCCTGCACCGGGCAGATATGTTCGAGAAAAGGCTGTAAAAGTTTCATTATTAAAGGAAAGTACATGACTAAAAAAATTGCATATGTAACTGGGGGTATGGGTGGTATTGGGACCTCAATTTGTCAAAAACTCCACCAAGATGGATGTCTTGTTATTGCTGGATGTGGTCCAAATTCACCAAGAAAAGATCGTTGGTTAAGCGAGCAAAAAGCCTTGGGATACGATTTTCATGCGTCCGAGGGTAATGTCGGAGATTGGACTAGTACGGTGGCTGCTTTTAACAAAGTTCGGGCAGAAATTGGTACGGTTGATATTTTGGTCAATAATGCTGGAATTACAAGAGATACAGTTTTTCGAAAGATGACGCCTGAAGATTGGCGGTCTGTGATTGACACGAATTTGAACTCACTCTTTAATGTTACTAAGCAGGTCATTGATGGCATGGTTGAAAAAGGCTGGGGGAGAGTTATTAATATTTCCTCGGTAAATGGTCAAAAAGGGCAGTTTGGGCAAACCAATTACTCGACGGCAAAAGCTGGGTTGCACGGCTTTACAATGGCATTAGCCCAAGAGGTGGCTACTAAAGGGGTAACGATTAACACGGTTTCCCCAGGTTACATAGGCACTGATATGGTGAAGGCTATTCGAGAGGATGTTTTGAATAAAATTATCGATACGATCCCAGTGAGAAGGCTAGGAACCCCCGAAGAAATTGCCTCGATGGTTGCTTGGATTGCATCCAATGATGGCGGTTTTGCTACTGGGGCTGATTTCTCATTAAACGGCGGCTTACACATGAGTTAGTGGTCTAAAAGACGATTAACTCAGTAGCAGTTGCCATTTAGGCCAATAAGTATTATGGTTATGGGCTAAGTATGGCAAATCGAATGAAACCCCCTTCGTCTAAATCTCCTGCGCACAGCTCTTCTAGTGCTAGACAAGCCCCTGCATTAACGCGTCAGAGACCTATAAAAGCGTCCGGCCTAGTAGTTTCTAAAAAAAAGCCTTTGAAAGAAAAAAGCGGGGTTAGTAAACCATCAGCCTCAGGTAGCAGATCAAGCAAGCAAGCAGCTAGCAAATCCGTTTTTGCTAGTAGTGGCAGTGACTCAACCGATCGCCTCGCTAAAAAGGTACAAGATACCAAGGATTTGCCTGCCTTGGAGCACAACCGAATCATCAAAAAATACCCGAATCGTCGCTTGTATGACACCCTGTTTAGCAGTTATGTGACTTTGTCTGACATTAAAGACCTGGTTATGTCTCAAGAGCTTTTCCACGTCGTTGATGCAAAAACTGGGGAGGATATTACGCGAAGTATCCTCATGCAAGTTATTTTGGAAGAGGAAGCCCATGGTCAACCATTATTTTCAACGCAAAGCTTGTTGCAAATGATTCGTTTTTATGGCAATTCCTTGCAAGGGATGATGGCCCCATTTTTAGAGAAAAATCTGAATCAATTTAGTGATCTTCAGAGCCAATATTTATCGCATTGTCAAAAATTGGGCGGTTTATCTAGTCCAGAAAATTGGTTGAGTTTTATGAATCATCAATCGAACGTTGAGTTAGCTAATCCGATGAGTGTGTTTTTTGAGTCGGGAACGCAATTTTTAGAGAAAATGAAAGTTCAAAGTGAAGGTATTCTTAGTAACTTTCCTTTTAAACCCCCAGTTAAATAATAAGTTGAAAGTGCCACGTGTCTAAAGTAGGTTTTGTTTCGTTGGGGTGCCCAAAGGCACTAGTTGATTCTGAGTTAATCCTAACGCGCCTGAGTGCTGAAGGTTATGAAGTAACGAATCAGTATGCAGATGCCCAACTCGTGATTGTGAACACCTGTGGTTTTATCGACTCTGCTGTGGAGGAGAGCCTGCAGGCTATTGGTGAAGCCTTAACAGAAAATGGCAAGGTCATCGTAACTGGTTGCTTAGGTGCAAAAACGGAGCAAGATGGTTCTAGTATGGTGCTGCAACGACACCCACAAGTTTTAGCTGTTACTGGTCCACATGCAACCAATGAAGTCCTAGACGCGGTGCATTTGCATTTGCCAAAACCACACGATCCCTTTTTGGATTTGTTACCGCCTATAGGCATTAAATTAACCCCAAAACACTATGCCTACTTAAAAATATCCGAGGGTTGTAATCATCATTGTTCGTTTTGCATAATTCCTCAAATGCGAGGAGACTTGGTTTCACGCTCGATAGACGATGTCCTGAGTGAGGCTAAAAAACTCTTTGAATCGGGTGTCAAAGAATTATTGATTGTCTCTCAAGATACGAGTGCTTACGGTGTCGATATTCAATATCGAACTGGCTTTTGGCAAGGTAGACCAATTAAATCAAAATTATTTGATCTGGCGAGTGCTTTGAAGGATATGGCTCGGGAGCATGATGCTTGGGTTCGGCTGCATTATGTTTATCCCTATCCTTCCGTAGATCAAATTATTCCCTTAATGGCTGACTTTAAAGACTATGGAAATGGCTTGTTACCATATTTAGATATTCCGTTTCAACATGCCCATCCCAATGTATTAAAAAGAATGAAGCGTCCAGCTAGCGGCGAAAAAGTCCTAGAAAGGATTATCCAGTGGCGTGAAGTATGTCCGGATTTAGTAATCAGAAGTACCTTTATTGCGGGTTTTCCCGGTGAGACTCGAGCAGAATTTGATTACTTATTAGATTTTATGAACCAGTCGCAGATTGATCGTGTTGGCTGCTTTGCATACTCTCCAGTGGAGGGTGCTTCGGCAAATTTATTAGACGGTGCCTTAGATCAAGCAGAGCGCGAAGCCCGTCAAGGTGAATTCATGGCGACTGCGCAGGCTCTTTCCTCGGGCCTATTAGAGCGCCGTGTCGGTCAGAGGATTCGTGTTTTAGTTGATTCACAAAATAAGCAAGGTGGTATTGGCAGGTCCTATGCCGATGCACCAGAAATTGATGGCGTGGTTTATATTGAACCCGTTGATCGCCCTTCAAAAAGATATCGCGTTGGCGATTTAATTCGGGCAACTGTTCTGTCAACTAGAGGGCATGATTTGATTGTTAGAATCTAGATAACAAG
>CALPOM020000140.1 GCA_943325205.2 Thermoflexus hugenholtzii JAD2
ATCCATTTGCCAGCAATCAAATCGGTCTTTGAGATGTCGTCCAAATTGCACTAAAAAGTCTACAAATTCGGGATCAGATATATTCTTCGGAAGTGGGTCTCTAGCTCCTCGTTGCTTTCTTTCAGGGTCATCGACTCCCTTACCGCCCCCCTTTATTTCAAGTCGTTCACCATAAGGTGGATTAAAAATAATAATCCCCGTTTTACCGGCTTCTAAATTTGGCGCCTTCACTTGGAGCGCATCAATCTGGACTATAGATGGAGTTCCTGGCAAATACGCTTTTTGCCAATTTCTTTTACAAATAGCGACCATCTGCTCATTAATATCAGACCCTGAAATGAATAATGGTGTTGCCTCATACTGCTGCATCAATTGAGAAGCATCCTCTTTCATTAGCTGCCATAGCTCTAACTGGGTAGTTTCCTGAAATGGCCTTAATCTAGAAAAACCAAACCCCTGAATAGTGTTTACCAAATCAACGCGGGATGGTTTGTACAAAGCTACGCTATCTTTTCTTAGGTCCTTTTGATTTTTTTTACGATCGTCTAAAGAGTTTTCAGCGCGTTCAATCTGGTCTACTCGTTTTTTGACGAGCGGTGGATTGCTCACGCTCACTAAAGGCTTACCAGTCTCAACTAGAATCGGGGCTTGCCAGACAGAGTTACTTGAATTGTTTTGTAAAGAGTCTTTACTTGTTACTTGATCTGGTTCTGTAAGCTCTTTATAGGATTTTTCTATTTTCTCAACTTCATTCAAGTTATCTAATTGTGTTTGAGCCATCGAAGGAAGTAATTGATTTACCTGATTTAAATCAATCGAGCTGCCTAAGATGCCTGCCCGAATTACTCCAGGAGCAATACGTTTTGCAATTTGTGCTGCCTCGATCAAAATCGTACCGCTACCACACATCGGATCAAATAGAGGTTGCTCAGGTTGCCAGCCAGTTAAGGCTAAAATTCCTGCAGCTAAATTTTCTTTGAGTGGCGCGGCTCCCTTTTCGTCTCTCCAGCCTCTTTTGAATAACGGTTCACCAGAGGTATCGATATATAAAGTAATATGTGTAGCGTCTAAAAAAGCCATGACTCGAACATCTGGTGTGGCAGTCTCAATAGTTGGGCGGCTCCCAGTAATCTCCCGAAATCGATCACAAATCGCATCTTTGATGCGTAATGTAACAAAATTTAAACTCGTTAAATTTGAGCGCTGCGCTGTAACATCAACACGAAGAGTCTGATCTGGATTAAACCAGTCTTCCCAAGCAATTTTTCTAGCTACCTGATAAATGTCTTCTTCTTGTTTATAGGTACTGTAAAAAACCTGTAACAAAATTCGGCTTGCTACCCTGGATTGCAAGTTCAAGATCATTGCTAGTGCCAAGGAGCCTGAACATTCAATTCCACCTGTTGGTTTTAATGGTAACTCGCCAACAGTTGCACTGCGCATCGTTTCTTTTAATGGCGCGTGTTGAGAGTTCAGAGCTTCCGAAATAATGCGGTTTAACTCGTCATGCAGAGGGCCCTCAAGACCCCTTGGGCATACAACAAAGAATTTCAAAAGGGTTTGATTACTACTAAAACCACAATAATTGTCAGTAAAAGAACGGGGACCTCATTAAACCAACGATACCAAACATGTGATTTTTTATTATTTCCTACTCTAAATTTCTTGATCATTGCACCGCACATATGGTGATATCCAATCAGAAAAATAATGAGTAGTAACTTCGCATGCATCCATGCCGAACCTGGGCCTTTACCAACTCCGTAATACAACCATAGAATCAATCCAAAAACGAGTGCAGGTATCATTAAAATAGTCATAAAACGATACAGTTTTTGGGCCATCAAGATCAACCGATCTTGAACCGCAGGATTGTTGTCTTGGGCTAAATTGACAAATATTCTAGGTAAATAAAAAAGCCCAGCGAACCACGATGTCACAAAAATAATGTGTAGGGTCTTAACCCATTGATACCCAGAAATTTCCATAAGATGTCCTTAACTTTAAACCCGAATCGAGCCATCACCTTTAACTAAATACTTGAGTGAAGTAAGCCCTTCCAAACCCACAGGGCCTCTAGCATGAAGCTTATCATTCGATATGCCTATTTCTGCTCCAAGGCCATATTCAAAACCGTCAGCGAACCGAGTACTGGCATTATGCATCACGCTAGCACTATCGACCTCACGCATAAACTGCTGTGCATGTGAAGAGTTTTCCGTCATGATTGCGTCAGTATGTTGACTACCATAGGTATTAATATGCGTTATTGCATCATCTAAAGAATCGACCACCTTAATCGATAGAATTGGGGCTAAGTACTCTGTGCGCCAATCTTCTTCTACGGCATCAACAAGTTTACTCATTCCCTCAAATCCAGCAGCTGCTAATATGCCCTTCGTCTTTCGACAAACCCGCAATTCGACTCCCTTATCTTGATAAATTTTGCATAAAGGAGGTAAAAATTTTGCAGCGACCTTTACATGTACAAGTAAACTCTCCATTGCATTACATGGAGAGTATCGCTGCGTTTTAGCATTGTCACAAACAGTTATTGACTTAGTAATATCCGCTTCATCATCTACATAGGTGTGACAAATACCATCTAGGTGCTTAATCATCGGGACACGTCCGTCCTTCATCAGGCGGGCGATAAGGCTCTTGCCTCCCCTAGGAACAATCACATCAATATACTCGGGCATAGTAATCATTAGCCCTACCGCAGCTCGGTCAACAGTAGGCACAACTTGAACACCGTCTGCAGGTAAGCCAGCCTTTTCTAAAGCAAGTTGAATAATTTTAGCTAGGGCAGTATTAGACGCAATTGCCTCTGAGCCACCTCTTAATATGGTTGCATTGCCAGATTTAATACATAAGGCAGCAGCATCAATCGTTACATTGGGCCTTGATTCGTAGATAATGCCAATAACTCCTAAGGGCACTCTCATTTGGCTAACCTCAATACCAGTCGGTCGCTTTTTGAGATTCGTAATTTCACCAATAGGATCTTGCAAAATTACAATCTGCTCCAAGCCAACCGCCATTGACTCAATGACTTGATCAGTAAGTGTCAAACGGTCTATAAATGCCGCATCATTTCCTGATGCGGCAGCTTGGGCTAAATCTTTAGCATTAGCAACTTTGAGTTCACTAGCATGGCTTCGCACTAACATCGCCATTTGTAAAAGAGCCGTATTTTTTTGTTGTGTACTTGCCTTAGCCATAGCCCTAGAAGCTAATCTAGCTTTTTTACCAATCTCCGTTAAAAGATGACGCAGATCCACCTCACTTAATGGGGCATGCAAATGGTTAGGTTCGGACATGTGTATACAAAAATTGATTTGGTCAGAGGATTCTTAGTTATATACTGATTTTCCACTATTTACCGAAAAATTGCACTTAAAAACACCTTCTTCTTTACACTTCTGTCACTAATCGAATGACTTTTTTCTCGCCTAATAACCCCAATTTTTTATTTTAAAAACCATGCTCGGTTGAAATAAGGGGTTACTTCACCAAATGGGCTTTTAAAAAAATATTTGACTCCGTTTACGTTTTCAAGCTTCGCTGACTATCCATATACTGAACTCACTTAAAACTAAATAGGCCACCAATACGACGTAAACCGTCCCAAGGGTCTGTTGGCATCTGTTCAACAGCAATCCCTTTAGATTGCTTATCGATGTCAGCAATCATATGCAAGGCTCGCTCAATCAGGGGCAACCCCATCCGGTGGAGTGCGTGCGGAATCAACTGCTCTCTTTTTCCCCAAATTCTACGAGTCCGCATCAATGACTGGATATCTTCTCCATGCGAAGTGGCAATTTTTAAGTTTCTCAAGAGTCTAATTTCTTCAGATAAACTCCAAACAATCAGCACTAAAGCCTCTCCCTCACCCCGAAGGCCATCTAACATTCTGTTGATTCTTGGCATATCTCCCGCTAAATAAGCCTCGGTTAACAAAAAAGCGTCGTAGCGTGCAACATGTAAGATTGATTCTCTGATTTGACTGTGAGTAATTACACCTTTGGGATAAAGTAACCCTAACTTCTGTATCTCTTGATGAGCAGCAATCAAATTACCTTCAATTTGATCCACCATGAACTGGGCTGCTTTAGCACCTGCTTGTCCAGCCTCTAATTCTTGACCCTGTAACTGAAGACGACTCTTAATCCACTCGGGTAAAACATGTCGGTCTAAATTATCAATCCGAATGGCCATACCCACATCATCTAAGGCGCTAAACCATGCTGATTTTTGAGTCTGACTATCTACTCTAGGCAATAAAATACATGTAATATTATCCAGCTCAGGCCCATGATGCTCCTCTACTTGCTTTGCAAATAATTTGAGCGCGTCCGACCCGTCGCGCCCCGGCTTACCAGTAGGTATGGAAAGCTCAATGAGGCGTTTTTCGCCAAATAAAGACATATTTTGGTTGCCACTAAATAAGACCCCCCAATCAAATTGGGGGTCATGCATAAGAACCTGACGCTCACTATAGCCCTTTTCTTTTGCAACTAATCGTAGATGGTCTTGAGCCTCCATCAATAACAATGGCTCATCGGTGCATAAAATATATAAGGGTCTAAGCGTATCTTGCGCTTTTTGGACACGCTGCAAGTGCTGCGTAAATACCTCAATTTTGATCATGTACTTACTGTACAGGTGTTACAACTGGTTTTTTACTTTGCAAAGTTGCTAAGCGTCTAACTATTTGACTCACTATGTCTTGGCGCATATCGGAAACTAATAAGACTTCTAAGGCCTCTGCAGCAGTTGGTGCTGAAACAGAAAAATCCATATCACGTGTCAGAAAAAGATCGGCACTTGGAATTAACTCATCACCTTCTTTATTATTCACATAAAAAGTAATTTGTGTAATCAACCGGTAAGCAGTGACTTGTCCTAAGTTGTTATACGATAAAATTTGCTTACCATTTGTCTCATTAAGCATAATTAATAAATCCGCATCTTTGGGAGTAATAACCATTCTTGCATTGGTACCAGCAGATAAATATCGATTTAGGTTAACTCGTAACTCTTGGGTAATCGCTCCACCAATAAATATCGTGTTATAGGGAAGAACAATCGCTTGGCGCATCTGCAGGCCACAAGAACTCAAACCGATGGTCACAAGTAATATAGCCAATAGGTAATACCATCGAAAGAATTGCTGATTGTGCATCTAGTTAAATTACCACATTTACGAGACGACCTGGAACAACTATCCATTTTTTTATTGGTACGCCACTTAAAATACGC
>CALPOM020000141.1 GCA_943325205.2 Thermoflexus hugenholtzii JAD2
ACTCGTTAGGGCAACCCGTGGGTTTTGTCCATCCGAATCGGAAATCATCAGTTGGTATTGCTTTCCGTTTCGAACTACATAAGATAGTCTAGTTGAAAATATGCTGCGCTCACCGGTTAATCGTTGCACGATATCATCCGCAATGACGTGACCGGCTCTGCGAAGATCTTGCTTGGTAACGGTAACGGAGGTTCCTCCAAGGGATTGATTTTTTACTACATCATATAAGCGATACTTGATTTCATAAACGCCGCCAACTTGAGTTGTTACAGTTCCAACGGCGTAGGCCTGAGCTCTTTTACTACTCCAAGATCCAAAATCTGGGGCAGTATTTTCAGCAAGTTCATTATTGCCAAGATCGATATTAAAAAAGCGCCCGTTATTCGTAAGATTAGCTCGGATTACGTCTGTAACGATATTAGAAACGCCCGTTTCGTCTTTAAACCGGCTCACACCGATCGGGTAGAGTGATTGGCCGACTCCAGTAATTTCAATTTGCATTTGACCAGAACTTGGTGCAGAAAAAGATAACAACATCCCTAATTGGCATATAGCCAAGATTTGGATCCAACTTTTTTGCCAAAGATTCATCGTTGTATAAGCCTGTGTTGTGAAGTACGCATTGTTGAAGTTCTTTGTTTAGGCCTTTAAATCAGATTTGGCGAGGGCGGGAGAATTTTAATTGATGTAAAAATGAAGACAAAAATAGCTGTAAATTTTACTTTTTAGTTGAAACTATTTTCTAGGAAATATATTAAACACTATACTAATTTAGAAGGTAAATATCAATGTGTTTTTTTAACAAAAAATTGATCCTTCTTCCTCTCTTGAAGGAATTAGCTGCCACGCAACGAGAGTGGGCGCTACACAAGATTTACTCAATTCTAGTGCAAGTATGCTAGTTATATTATGCAATGTTAAAGATGGTTATCGAGGAATGGTCATGAACTGCAGAATGCCTTAATTAAAAACTGTAACTCCGCTTTGTCTATGAAATTAACCCAATAACTGCAGTTCGTCAGATGTTTTTTCACAAAGCGTGAAATTTTCAGATGAAATTACTCTTGGAGTCCATTTTTCTGGGGGCTCATCGTCTAGCCTCAGGTAAGAATTTCTACCGTCAAAGTTTGATGGAAAAACTGCCAAACACCGCTCACCAGTTTTACTTGATGGATATACGATACTGTCAATTCCAGCAAGATATACTAAATGCCCAAAGATTTGCCCATTCGCCGGTATGTCAAATTGTGCAGGCTCTTTTCGCCAGTTATCAATTAAAAGCGACTTTAGTAGAGGGCCCGGACTTTTTATTAAAGTAGGTAGCGGAATATTGAGCCGCGCAGCAGAGTCCAATATAGATTGCGGCACTTTAAATTTTGAAATTAATTTAGCAAACGTTACTAATGCTGTTTTATCCGTTAAATCAATGACGCGGTCCAAGATTCCAGAAACCGATACACATACAAAGGAGCTTTTATTAGCAAGTGCAATATCTTCAATTGACAAGGGGGATTTCGCAGTTCCACTTCCCAAGCCTTCAACCTGCGCCGTCGCCTGACTTTGCGCCAAGTACAAAGCTTGAAAAGTTTTTAATGTGCCGCCTTGAGAAATATCTTTACCAATATTAAATCTTCCTCCCCAAGACACTATGCTCCCAACAGTAGAAAAGGGGTGCCCAGAATATTTCCATCGCGTTACCCGTTGCCAAGATTCAATCTTGTAGCTTGTAATACAGGACTCTTGAATACTCGCTATAAGCTGGTCCTGAATTAAGTTTCGCTGGTAGGCTAACTCTGAATAAAAATCCCATTGGTACTTGATATGGGCTTGATGGAGTTTTTTCCCTTCGGTTAAACTTTGAAGCGAACCCTCTTCCAGCAAATACTCAACCCGCTTTTCAGGAGTGAATTTTTTGGTCTTTTTTATGCCCATTGATCGACCCCTATGATGAAGGGCTAGCTTTCTAATTACCAATTATCGATTCTCTTCCAAAGCGCTTTGAATAAATTTCAAAAGTTTTTTATAGCGGCCAAATCTGATCATATCGCGTGGCGCCACATCACCTAAGAGGGGATTGGGAACCTTAAACCAAAGCATGGTTTTGTTTTCATCTTTAAAAAAGTCATGCACCAAGGCAATTGCAGTAGCCCACTCTGTAATACGCTCTGTTAACTCAACCGGGATTTTCTTATCAAAGCGGATCGATCCAAATGGAACACCTGAGGCAATGGAAATATCCTCCTTGGTATACCCCAAAATATCTTTTACTCGACTGTAATTGGGCAATCCCTTACCTTTAAACAAGCCTAGTTCATCGGACACGGGAATAGAGCTAAATATATAAGGTGGTGTTCTTGATGCGATTAATTGGGTTCTCATAATTAATCATTCTACACGATATTTCCACGTTTTTTCCATTATTTATCCATTTATGCTAGGTCTTTATTTTATTGAACGCGAACTTGCACTAAAAGAGCCAACCTAAAGTAAATAACTAATCTTTCGGTTTAAAGATTAAATTAACTTGCCTAGGAACATTACCATTTTCATCCTTAGGAAGCGACCCTGCTTGGTCAAGGGCTCTAATGACGGCATTATCCCAGTCGGGTTCACCACTAGCCTTAGTAATTCGTTTATTAATAATTCGACCGTCGGGTGCAAGTTCCACCAAAATACTGAGCGCTGGATTACCTGTAACTTGGGAAGGGTTAAAGATGATTTTTGGTTTAATAACTCTGCGAACACGTTCAGCAAAACCGGGTGAGGCGTTGCCTCCCCCTCCCATGCCTTGGCCGATAGTTCCCCCACTACCACTCTCTACTCCAGCCTGCGCTCGCAGACGTTCCATACGATCAGCGCGGTCTTTTTCTTCTATAGCAAGCTGTTTAGGATCTTTTGGCGATTCCGCTACAGTTTTGGGTTTTTCTTTGGGAGTCTCTTTGACTGGTGTTTTTTGTTTGGGAGCCTCTTCAATCGGCTTTGGTTTGATTTTGGATGGTTCAACTTTGGGTTTTTCAATAGGTTTTGGTGGTGGAGTAATCACTTTAGGTTCCACTTTTTTTTCTAGTTTTACCTCTTTTTTGGGCTCTTCCTTTTTTTTCTCGACCACAATATCGGCCTTTTCTTGAACTGGCAGCAAGGTTTTTTCGATAATAACGGGCTCTGGTGGAGGCGGGGGAGGTGGGGTGTTATCCCAAAGCTCTACCTCAACTCCAGCCGGGGAAGAACTAGTTTTCCAGTTGATATGAACTGTTAGCATAATTACTAGAAGAGCATGTACGAGTAGGGATAATAAAAAAGCTTTTTTAGTCCCCGGTTCATTTTGATGCCAGTTTGGTAGAGCGATTGCTTGGGGCATATGGAGCAGCTTATTTACTCTTTACAGCTAGACCAACTCGCTTGACACCATTTTCTTTTAAGCGCGACATCACGTCCATGACGACTTCATAACGAATTGATTTGTCAGCAGCGATAACCATAGGTTGGTCAGGGTTTTTGTTTGCCAGTTCTCTGGCAAACGATCCCAATTGAGAGCGATTGAGTAAGCGCGTCTGGCCGTTCTCGTTGATTTTAATTTGTTCATCATCACCAATATTGAGAAAAATTGGCGGTAGTGGTTGAACTTGAGCACCCCCAACGCTGGGGAGGTTGACAACTCCGGGATTGACAAATGGTGCTGTAACCATAAAGATGACCAAAAGAACAAGCATGACATCAATATATGGTACGACATTGATGTCGGACATGACCCGTCTGCCAGAGCCTCTGCTAGTGCGCTGAATGTTTGACATTACCTTGCCGCTGGAGGATGTTGGTGAACTCTTCGATAAAGGTTTCAAAACGAATCGCTAGCCGGTCCACTACAGAAGCACTGCGATTATAAAAAACGACAGCCGGAATCGCTGCAAAGAGTCCAATGGCTGTAGCCACTAAAGCTTCGGCGATGCCAGGTGCGACGCTAGCTAGAGTCGCTTGTTGCACATTGGCAAGCCCCCGAAAGGAGTTCATGATGCCCCACACGGTACCAAATAATCCGATATAGGGCGATACAGAACCTACTGATGCAAGAAATGGCAGATTGGCCTCTAGGGTATCCATTTCTCGTTGGTAGGCAGCTTTCATGGCACGCCGAGCTGGATCGATATCTCTACCTTTGAGAAATTCTTGCATACCCGCCTGAAAGATGCGTTGGAGGGAGTTGGCATGCTGGTGTTGATTACGCTGTGCAGCTTCGAGTAGGGTATTTAAATCCCCCCCAGACCAAAAATCTTTTTCAAAAGCTTCAGTTTCCTTACGAACCGCACCAAGAGCTAAACCTTTTCGGAAAATAATAGACCAAGATCCGACGGAAAGACTTACAAGTAGTAAGAGTATTAGTTGGACTACGATACTAGCATCGAGAATCAAACTAATGATTGATAGATCTTCTTGAGTTGGCATAGGTAAACTAAAAACGGCTATAAGTTGCTTTGGGTTGACAAAAGTGGAGGTGAGAAAGTAAAAAGTACAAAAGTAAGAAGTGCAAAAATAAGAACGATAAAAGTAAAGAATTCAAAAGGTAAAGATCTTAATGATTGTAAGGGCCTTTAAGCAATTTAATAAAAATACGTAGAGAGCATGAAAATACCCCAACAATTAAAGCGAAGATTTTAAAATAATGAACTTAAATGCGATGTAGATGTATGTTTTGTATCATATAGGTCTAAGACTTATTTTAGCCTATCCAACCAGGAAACCAAATCATGTTTTCAAGAAGTCATACTCTAGCTCAAACCGACCCAGCTTTGTGGGCTGCGATACGATCAGAAAATTCCCGTCAAGAAGCGCATATTGAGCTCATTGCCTCGGAAAACTATACTTCTCCAGCCGTATTAGAAGCGCAAGGCTCACAACTAACCAATAAATACGCAGAAGGGTACCCTGGTAAGCGATATTACGGAGGTTGTGAGTTCGTTGATGTTGCCGAGCAGCTCGCCTTAGACCGTTTAAAGGAGTTATTTGGTGCAGAAGCAGCCAATGTCCAGCCTCATTGTGGGGCTTCTGCCAATGAGGCTGTATTTTTAGCTTTTCTTAAACCTGGGGACACTATTTTAGGGATGAGTCTGGCTGAAGGTGGGCATTTAACGCATGGTATGCCCCTGAACATGAGTGGTAAATGGTTTCATGTGGTGCCATATGGGCTCAATGCCAAAGAGGAGATTGACTATGACGCT
>CALPOM020000142.1 GCA_943325205.2 Thermoflexus hugenholtzii JAD2
GGCAGCATATTTTGGTGCATGGTTGGGGAGTAGTTGTGTTGATGAGTCAGTGGCGCGCCTTGGCCGTGATTCACAATCCGAACTTTCTCTTCGCCTTCAGAGATTTCTAATTCAGAAATTCCAGACTCGGCGACAAGGTCAATAAGTGTTTTTAATTTACGCAGGTCCATAAAAGTCCTTTTTAAATATGACAGATTGGGTTACAGGAGGGAGTTATTTCTGTAAATGGGAGAGGTCGTTAATAGCTGCTTCAAGGGCTAGGCGATAGCCCATTGATCCAAGACCACAAATAACGCCCACAGCGATTTCAGAAAAATACGAATGATGACGAAATGCCTCACGCTTGTGAATATTGGATAAATGTACTTCAATAAATGGAATATTGACTGCTGATAACGCATCTCGCAAAGCTACACTAGTATGGGTGTAGCCACCAGGATTGAAAAGGATAGCATCAACTTGGTCTTTTTTAGCCTTTTGGATACGGTCGATTAATTCACCTTCATGATTACTTTGGAATGTTTCTAATTTGACGTTCGCTAGAGTCGCTTGTTTGTGCAGGGCTTGGTGAATATCTTCGAGAGTTTCGTGACCATAAATACTTGGTTCGCGACTGCCCAGTAAATTCAGATTAGGGCCTTGCAAGACCAGTATTGAGTTGATTTGTTGCTTATTTGCGCTCATCTTCAGCGAACTCCTCGTAAAAGAACGTTTTGCGGTAATTGATTATAGCTCACTTGAGGGTCAAAAACCCTTTTTTCTCGGTCAAGTTTTAGGCCTAATCGGATTCGTTCAGCGTCGCTTTTGAAAAGATTAACTGCCCTATAGATTCATTGTCTGAGGACGGTTGGAGCATTGAGAGACTATCTAAAGAATATTTGAAATGTATTAAGTTTCAATAAATATGGCTATTTTTTAATTAAAAGTCCTGAAATGAGCTCATCTTTCGTTATTTTACCCAATTTGGAAAAAGTTACTTTACCTTCTGGCGATAGAATGACTGTGTAAGGTAGGGCACCTTGTTCGTTCCCTAGACGCTTGCCCCAATTACTGCCGTATAAGCCGCCTAAGACAATTTGGTAGGGTATCGGTGTTTTAGCCAAAAAATCTCGGATATTTGAGGGCGAGTCAATTCCGAGCCCAATTAAGAGGGTTTCTTGGGGGTTTAATTCTTTACTAACATCGGCAAGCATAGGCATTTCTTCGACGCAAGGTGGACACCAAGAGCCCCAAAAATTAATTACCAGCGTTTTTCCTTGCCATTTAGTGGTGTCAATTTCTTTAGCATTTTGATCATTCCACGGACCTTTTAAAAATTCTTGTAGAACTATTTGGTCGTTGGCCTGCTGCTTTGCTTGGTTAGATTGCATATAGTAGGACGCTCCCAGACCAATAATTAGACTAGCCAACCCAATGATGCTGAGCATAATTAATAGGGCGGATTCTTTTTTTAGGGCTTTTTTCTGGGGTAATTCTTCAATCATGGTTGATCCTTAGCTAAAATTACAAGATGCACTTACACATTCTAGGTATTTGTGGCACCTTCATGGGAGGAATTGCCGCCATCGCTCGCCAAGCAGGACATCAAGTTACTGGTTGCGACGCCAATGTTTATCCACCAATGAGTACTCAATTACAAGCTCAGGGTATTGAGCTGATAGAGGGTTTCACAAAGGATCAATTGTCGCTCAATCCCGACTTGTTTGTCATTGGCAATGTTGTCTCCAGAGGAAATCCGCTGATGGAGGCTATTTTAGACGCAGGCTTGCCATTTGTTTCTGGGCCGCAATGGCTGGGTGAGCAAGTTTTATCTAAACACCATGTTTTGGCAGTGGCTGGTACCCATGGTAAAACCACGACAACCGCAATGTTAGCGTGGATTTTAGAAGCGACTGGGCGAAGTCCAGGATATCTGGTGGGTGGTGTACCAAATAACTTTGACGTGTCGGCTAGGATTGGACAAAAAAGCAAGCATGCCCCAAAGCCTTTTTTTGTTATTGAAGCCGACGAGTACGATACGGCCTTTTTTGATAAGCGTAGTAAATTTGTTCATTACCGAGCACGAACGGCAATATTAAATAATTTAGAGTACGATCATGCCGATATTTTCCCCAACCTAGCCGCGATACAAACCCAGTTTCACCACTTAGTAAGAACGATTCCACAATCGGGGTCCTTGATTGTGAATGGCGAAGATGCCGCTTTAGAGGAAGTTTTGCGACAAGGAGCTTGGACACGAGTAGAAACGTTTGGTAAGACCTCAAAGCCTAACCAACCTAATTTTGCATGGACTTTTAAAAGCCAAG
This sequence comes from Thermoflexus hugenholtzii JAD2, assembly GCA_943325205.2. GTDB lineage: Bacteria > Pseudomonadota > Gammaproteobacteria > Burkholderiales > Burkholderiaceae > Polynucleobacter. Next base: position 2,307 of record CALPOM020000142.1, read on the forward strand.
AATTAGATGATTTTGAGGTGTATCACGAGGAGCAGTTTGCTGGAAAGGTGCAGTGGGACCCTAGTGCTAGCGTGGCCGGGCGACATAATCAAATGAACGCCTTAGCAGCCATAGCAGCAGCCCACCAGGTTGGTGTTTCAGTATCAGAAAGTATCCAAGCACTGGGGCAATTTAAAAATGTTAAACGGCGTTTGGAAGTTGTGGGACAAGTTCAAAATATGACTGTGTATGATGATTTTGCGCATCACCCAACTGCCATTCAGACAACGATTGCAGGACTACGCAGCAAAATTGGTGGCGCTCGTTTAATTGCGGTTCTAGAGCCGCGCTCAAATACGATGCAATTAGGGATTATGAAGCAGCAATTACCGGATAGTTTGCAAGATGCGCAGCAGGTATTTGTTTACGGTGCGAAAACTGGTAAAGCAACCCTAGGCTGGGATCTAAAAGAAGCCCTTAAGCCCTTGGGAGAAAAGGCCTATGCCTTTGATAATCTTGACCAAATGGTGCGGCAAATTGTTTCCTATGTAAGGCCGAACGACCATATATTGATTATGAGTAATGGGGGCTTTGGCGGAGTTCATCAAAAGATCCTTCAAGAACTCGCAAAAACATGAACTTTATTTATGAAGAGGGTGGTGAGATCAAAGGCGCTTGTGCAGTTGGACCTGCTTTGGCAGGCGCCGACCATTGGCAGGCTCAAACTCAGCATGGCAAGCGTATTAAATTAAAAGCTAAGGAAGTATGGCTGAGTTGGAATACTGGGGACCTTGCAACCATCATGCAAGAAGCCGAGCAAATAGCTAAAGAAGTAGATATGGATTTATTGTGGGAGTGTTCCCCGCTGGCAGAGTTTAAGTTTGAGCAGGTGGCTAAAGAGTATTTTGGCGATGCGGTTCAAACCGAGCAGGTCATTGCTCTAGCGATGGCCCTGCAAAATACCCCAATTTACTTTCGTAGAAAGGGTCGGGGCAATTTTGTGAGAGCTCCCGAGGAGCAATTAAAAGCTGCTTTGATAGCTGTGGAGCGAAAGCAACGTGAGGCACTATTGCAGCAAGAGTGGATCGATCAACTTTGTCTTGGGACACTACCGCCAGAAATTAATGATAAGGCTGGCCATTTGTTGTGGAATCCTGATAAAAATGGGATTCACTATAAGGCTGTTGCCCAGGCTAGCCAACAATTAGGCATATCGATTGCCCAATTATTTTTGCAATTAGGAGCAATACACTCAGCCCTAGAAATCCATCAGGGCAAGTTTTTGAAGGAACATTTTGCGCGTGGAGTAGGTTTTGAACAAAGCACTCATTGGAATTTAACAGCATGGGATCAGATCGTAAATGACCTACCACAGTCCTTGGTAAAGGCTTTTTCTATAGACGATGCCAGCACAACAGAAATAGATGATGCCTTATCTGTAACACTGCAGGCAGATGGCCGATATGAAATTGGGATCCATATTGCTGTGCCAGGGCTAGCTATAAGGCCAGGCAGCGAGATTGACCAGATCGCTCAAGCAAGGATGTCAACAGTATATTTTCCTGGTGGAAAAATTACGATGTTGCCCAGTGAGGTAGTCGATGTTTTTTCCTTGCAAGAGGGCGGGTATCGTCCAGCGCTATCTCTGTATGTCACGCTCAATGCGCAAGGCGAAATAGACCTCACTACAACCCACAGTCGAATTGAAAAAGTCATGATCCAAAGAAATCTTCGCTTGCACGAGATTGAGGATATTGTTACGCAGGAGTCGTTAAACGAGCCAGATGCGGGAAATATTCCCATGCATCAAGAGTTAGCGATTTTATGGTTGGGGGCGCAGAGTCTATTTAAGAGTCGCCAAGAAACGCGCGTGAAAAATGGCCAACGTCCGGAAGTGATTGGTCCACCAGATCCAAATAGCTTACCAAGAGACTTTCATTTTACGATTACTGATGAAAAGCATTTATCGATACCCGCAGATGTTTTATTCAAGCATCCACTCGATGACAGTCGTTGGCAAGTTAGCATTTCTTCACGACAGCGCGGCTCAGTGACGGATTTGATTGTGGCGGAATGGATGATTTTTAGTAATCAGACCTGGGGCGGTTTGCTAGCGAACCATGAGTTACCAGCTATTTTTCGGGCGCAGCAAGGCTGGGGTCCGCAACGCACTAGAATGCAAACAACGCCATGTCGTCATGAAGGCTTAGGCATAGAAAATTATGCTTGGTGTACTTCACCGCTAAGACGGTACTCTGATTTAGTCAATCAATGGCAATTGATTGCATATCTTGAAAAGGGTGTTATGGCTAAATTAGCTGCACCATTTGTCTCCAAAGACGTCAAGATTATGGGTATCTGCGCTGACTTTGACGCAACTTATACAGCGTACAACATGTATCAACAAATTGCCGAAAAATACTGGTGTTTAAAGTGGCTATTACAACAAGGATTGCCTTGGACTGGCCGGACACGTCTTTTAAAAGACGCTGTGGTGCGTGTCGAAGCAATCCCACTGCGTTTAACGGTGCCTGAACTGATGTCGACTCCTCGTGGAGCGACCGTTCTAGTCGAAATTACGCAGATTGATTTACTCAGTCTGAATGCCAGTGTTCGGGTAGTTGAGGTTTTAGGAGACTTGAATCAAGTCAAAGAGCAAGATTTTGAGGAAGAGTTACTCATCGTAAGCCCCCAAGAGATTCCGACAACTGAATTAGTCGATGTGAGTCAATTAACTACTAATTTAGTAGAAATTGAAAGTAGCCCAGAGTATCAAAGTCCCAATTTATCGAAGTCTTTCAGTTTGAATGAGGTGGTGGAGTTCAATCAAGACGATGCAAGCATTAAAAAATCTTAACCTGACTCATTGGCAGGCTATTTGGTCGATAAATTGGGGAGTAATACCCAGTAAATATCGCCAA
>CALPOM020000143.1 GCA_943325205.2 Thermoflexus hugenholtzii JAD2
AAGGGAAGTAATCCAGCACTAACCGATTTAATCGCCGGCAATACCGATATCATGTTTGATAACCTACCATCCTCAATTAACTTTATTCGCGCTGGAAGACTCAAAGCTATTGCAGTGACAAGCTCTAAAAGAACGCCAGCATTTCCAGATCTACCGACTATTGCAGAAGCTGCAAATCTCCCAAGCTATGAGGCATCTTCTTGGTTTGGAATTGTATTACCTGCTAATATGCCGCCAGATTTAGCAAACCGAATCAGTACCGAAGTGATTAAAGCTGTTAAAAGTCCAGCAGTTCGTGAACAACTGATTGCCATGGGCGCCGAGCCGGTTGGGAATACCAATGCGCAATTTGCAGAATTTATCAAACAAGAAATTGCTAAATGGACGAAGGTCGTGAAAGACTCTGGTGCAAAGGTGGAATGAGTTAGCAAGTCCTAGTCTATACATCGGATGATAACAACCAAATAATCATCGTCTTTACAAAGATCTTTGGTATTTAACTTAACTCCGAGAGGCGCTTAGTGGGCGTAATCGCCTCAGGATCGGTTACTAGTTCAATAATTGAGCCCTGACTAGAGGCTAGCGCCTCTTGAAAGGCCACCTGAAACTGTTCTGTTTTCGTGATCTGAAATCCTAACATGTGGTAACTGGCTGCTAACTGTACAAAATTCGGATTTGTTAAATTTGTGCCAGATATACGAGATTTATATTCTCGCTCTTGATGCATACGAATGGTTCCAAACATGCCATTATTTAAAATAAGCACGATAATTTTTATACCATACCGCATCGCTGTTGCCAGTTCTTGCGAATTCATCATAAAGTCGCCATCACCAGCAACGCATATTACACAACGATTTGGATAAGTCATTTTTGCAGCAATCGCTGCCGGCAAGCCATACCCCATCGAACCATTGACCGGAGCTAATTGCGTTTTAAATCCGCCATAGCGATAAAACCGATGTACCCAAGTGGCAAAGTTACCCGCACCGTTCGTAATAATTGCATCCTTAGGTATCCATGTCGATAGATCGGAGAAAATTTGTGCTAACTGGATTTCCCCAACAATTGGTAAGGGTTTTGTAAAAAGAATTTGATCTTCTCTCGCACTTTGGTAGTGTCCGGGTTCTGTCTGCATCCTCAAAGGATATTGCGATAAGGCTTTGACAAAAAGCGCTGGTGAACAGTTCAGAGCAAAGTCGGGACGATAAACGCTACCTAACTCCTGTGCACCTGGATGAATATGAATCATTGTCTGCCGGGGGTTCGGTATATCAAATAATGTATAGCCGCCAGTTGCCGCCTCACTTAAACGATCACCAATGACTAAAACTACGTCTGAGGCTTGGATCCGCTCCGTTAACTTGATATTTGCAGCAATGCCAATATATCCTGCAAATGATGGACTGTCGTTATCTACCAAATCTTGGTAACGAAATGAAGTTGCTATTGGAACACGTTGCTGATTTGCCCACTGCTCTAAAAGCGAACAGGACTCTTGATCCCAAGAACTGCCTCCTACAATGACAAACGGACGCTTTGCACTACTAAACACTGCCATCGCTTGCTCAAATGTCGTCTGGTCTAAGCCCGGTTGAACAATATGCGCCATTAAAGTGGGTTTTTCTTCGCCTAATGCAAACAACATATCCTCTGGCAAAGCCAAAACTACCGGTCCTTTTCGGCCAGCTTGCGCAATGTGGAAGGCCTTTGAAATATATTCATCAATTCGATCTACGCGATCAATACTACCAACCCATTTCGCGCATTCAGAAAACATCTGCCGAAAATCCATCTCCTGAAATGCTTCTCTCCCAACCATCTCACTACTAACCTGACCAATTAATAAAACTAAAGGGGTGCTATCTTGATATGCAGTATGCACACCAATAATTGCATTAGAAGCGCCAGGCCCCCGAGTAACTAATAAAACACCTGGCTTACCAGTCAGCTTGCCATAGGCTTCAGCCATATACGCTGCACCACCCTCTTGGCGACAGGTAATAAACTGCATTTTTTCTGCGTGTTCAACAAAGCCGTCCAATAAGGGTAAAAAACTTTCGCCAGGAACGCCAAAGGCAAACTCCACACCCTGCCTAAATAATGCATTCGCTAAAATCTTTCCGCCGTGCATCGTCATTTCTAAGCTACCGAAGATTGCAAAACATTTTGGGCAGCAACTACCCCACTACTTTTTAATTGCACTCCAAAAATCTGCAAGCCCATCTCACAACCACTAATAGCAGCCATTAACGATAAAGCATTACAGTCGCCTAAGTGTCCAATCCGAAATACCCGCCCCTTTAATTTGCCAAGACCAGTTCCTAAGGATAAGTTAAAACGCTCTAGAATGAGTTTACGCAATGCGTCTGCGTCTACTCCCTCAGGCAATAAAACGCTTGTGACTACCGGAGAATATACTGCCGGGTCTTTACACAAGACTTCTAAGCCCCAAGCCTGAATGGCTGCCCGGCAAGCTCTACCCAATAATTCATGGCGGGCAAAGACTTGATCTAAGCCCTCAGCTAAAATCATATCAATCGCCTCACTCAACCCATACATCAAATTAGTAGCGGGTGTAGTTGGGTAATAACCCGTCTTATTCGATTCTAAAATTTCATCCCAAGCCCAAAAGGCCTTCGGCAATTTTGCCACTTTACTGGCCTCAATCGCTTTTTTAGAAACCACGTTAAACGCTAATCCTGGTGGCAACATCAAACCTTTTTGTGAGCCACTAATTGTGACGTCAACAGCCCATTCATCATGCCGGTAATCTGCAGAGCCTAACCCAGAAATGGTGTCTACCATGAGTAATGCTGGATGGCCAGCCCGTAAGATCGCGTCCCTTACAGCCGCGATGTCTGAAGTTACACCGGTAGATGTCTCATTATGAACAACACAAACTGCTTTAATTTGATGCTGGGTATCTTGGCGTAAGCGTTCCTCAATTTTCTGAGCATCAACCCCGTACCTCCAACCCTCTAGGCCAGACATTCCCAAAAACTCTGTCTGCAGGCCAAGTCGGTCTGCTAATCTTTTCCATAAACTGGCAAAGTGTCCAGACTCATACATTAAAACTAAATCACCTGGCGATAGGGTGTTTACTAAAGCAGCCTCCCAAGCACCAGTCCCAGATGAAGGATAAATAATTACCGGACATACTGTTTTAAAGATTTTCTTGATTTGAGTCAGCAACCTTAATCCAAATTCCCCAAATTCAGGTCCACGGTGATCAATAGTTTGATAACTAATCGCCCTTAAAATCCGCGAGGGAACTGGACTAGGTCCCGGTATATGCAGAAAATGACGCCCAGATGGATGATTGTCGAGTTTTAACATGAGACCCCTCTTATTTTTATAAAATAAAACCTATTTTGATAGACCCTTGGGTCAATCCAACACTTATAGTGGTTATTACTATACATCGTTTAGTGATTATTCCTATATATTGTGGTTGTATCCCAATCTTTTGAAGCTCGCCGCAATGAATAAACCAAACGAAATACCTATCTTAACTGCCCGCCTTTTACAGCAGACTTCTGGCCAACTATTCACAGACTCTGCAAGTCGGGGCCGATATGCTACGGATGCATCGATTTATCAAACGATGCCTAAGGCAGTTTTTATTCCCAAAACAGCAGATGATGTGGTGGCAGCGATTGGCATCGCTGCTGAGTTATCAGTTCCTATTTTAGCAAGAGGTGGCGGAACTAGTCAGTGCGGTCAAACAACTGGCGCAGCCCTAGTCATTGATAACAGCCCTCATTTTAGAAAATTACTGCATCTTGATTTAGAAGAAAAAACAGTTGAAGTGGAACCAGGCATGGTCCTAGACCATCTCAATCAATTACTAAAGCCCCACCAACTTTGGTTTCCTGTCGACGTCTCAACCTCTGGCCAAGCTACTATTGGAGGAATGGCCGGGAATAATTCCTGCGGTAGCAGGTCAATTCAATATGGCAATATGGTACATAACGTTCTAGGCATCGACGCCTGGCTAGCTGACGGGACTCTTGCACAATTTGGCAAGATAGGCCATGCCCAAGGCAAAGCGCTTGAGCTGGGTAATTTCGTACAGTCGCTTGCTAAGCAATACCAGTCCGAGATTATCACCCACTGGCCAAAGGTACTTCGGCGTGTCGCGGGCTATAACCTCGACATCTTTGATAATCAGAGTGAAAAGCCTTACACAACAGACGGACATGTTAATTTGGCGCATCTTTTAGTCGGTAGTGAAGGCACTCTAGGTTACTTTAAAAAATTAAAACTACAATTATCTCCCCTGCCAAGCCACAAAGTACTTGGTGTTATTAATTTTGCAAACTTTCATCAAGCCATGCAAAGTGCGCAACATATCGTCAAACTAGGGCCTTGCGCTGTTGAACTCGTTGATCGGACAATGATTGATTTAGCAAGGCATAATCCCGTCTTTAAAGAAGTGCTTGAGACCGGTTTAATTGATAAAAACGCACCAACTCCAGAGGCCATCCTACTAGTCGAGTTTGCTGGTGATGAACTCAAACCACTGATTCAGCAAGTGAATGATCTGACCGTTCTCATGAGTGATCTAGGTCACCCAAACTCTGTTGTTCAGTTAATCGACCCTTCTGCCCAAAAAAATCTTTGGGAAGTTCGTAAAGCTGGGCTCAATATTATGATGAGCTTAAAAGGTGATGGAAAGCCAGTAAGCTTCATTGAAGATTGCGCAGTTCCACTTGAACATCTTGCTGAATATACAGACGCTTTAACCGAAGTATTTACCCAACATGGTACCCGAGGAACTTGGTATGCCCATGCCTCAGTTGGGACTTTACACGTCAGACCAATACTAGATATGCGCCGTGACGGCGCCGCCAAAATGCGGGCTATTGCCGAGGAGGCGGCAGTCCTTGTCAAGCGCTTCAAAGGGGCCTTTAGCGGAGAACACGGCGATGGAATCTCAAGGGGTGAGTGGGTGCAATGGCAATTTGGTCCTAAACTGAATGAGGCCTTGATTGCAATTAAAAATGCCTTTGATCCAAATCAGCTCTTTAATCCTGGGAAAATCGTTCATACCCCTAAAATGGATGACCAGAGTCTATTTCGGTTTAGTCCAAAGTACCAAGTCATCCCACTAAAAACTTCACTCGACTGGTCAGCTTGGAATGTACAAAATAATCCAATGACAGAAGAGGTTTCTAGTTCAGGAACTGGTCAAG
>CALPOM020000144.1 GCA_943325205.2 Thermoflexus hugenholtzii JAD2
CCACTTTGCTGAACTAGTTCAGTAAGCATTTTCACCATTTCAGCTTGAATATCTACGGCATAAACGGTTCCTGATGAGCTAACTAATTGCGCTAAACCTTTAGAGAAATAACCTGTGCCCGCACCAATATCGGCGACCACCATGCCAGGTACGATATTGAGCAAGGGTAATAATAAATCCGTTCGCTCTTCCTTTTGACGCTCTTTTCGCTCCAGCCAAAAGGCCCCTTGCCACCCCATCACTTGAGAAATTTCTCTGCCCATATACAACTTACCAATACCATCAGAGCTCTTCGGAATTACCTGGTATTTGGAGTTTTGCGCATGGCATATGCCCGAGCCACCAACCAAAACCAAGAGAATACTAGTAAGTACAATCCTAAAAAAATGATGCATGTACACTCCGTCACTTACGCTGCTAGGCAGCAATTAAAAAAAACAAAAAACCGGCAAGCCACTTATAGGTCCTTAGATATAGGCTTAATCAATGCCCGTAAAGATCGACTTTGTCGTCTAAAAAATAATCTCATCAACGAGTCACTATAAACAATGAACTTCGTTAATATATAAAAGTAACCGACCTGACGACGCGATAATTTTCTTTCAATTAATTGAGAATTCATCTGATTGTTGACTAAATTTTCTAGAGTAATCACAGCTAACCCAAAAGCTAAAAAACAGAACCTCCGAATACCTATCTCTTTTTTAGGAACTAAGGTGATGTATGTCATTGCTTGACAAAGACATTGGTAGACGGTGCCGTATAAAATCTGTTGATCCACTCCCCTAGGTAACCACACAACACCACGCTGAAGATCTTCCTGCGCATCCTTCAGAATATTAGTCATTTGCAATGCTTGTCCAAAACCAATCGCCAAACTCTCCTGGCCATCAATCGCTCTGACAAAGTCAGTTGATTGTAATTTAAACAAAGTCGTCAGTAATTCGCCAACTACGCCAGCAACTACATAACAATAATGACTTAATTCTTGAAGATCCTGTAAGCCATCGATACTTTGCTTGATATGGTATTGCTGCATCCCCAAAGACATGATCTTGACGCATCTACCAATCGCCTCTTTCTGATCTTCAGAGAAACTAGCAAATATTCGTAATATAGTTGACGTATTTTGAATTAAATCTAACTCCGCCTGATGTGTATGCTCTACTAATAGCGCAGTCGCTTTTTGAGTAAATATATCTGGGGCACTTCCATGCAAAACAGTCGCTAAGAATAAGTTAGAGAGAGCATTTTTTTGTTCTAATGGAATACAAATAGCATCCTCAATCGTATCGATAATACGACATAATAAATACGTATTACCAATGACAATTTCTAAATTAGTCGGTAATAAAGGAATGGTTAGAGCAAAAGTTCGGGAAACCGCCTCTAAGATGGTCTTTTGATAAATCTGATCCGATTGCGTCAAAGAGCTAATATCTGCAGAAAACATAAGCAATCGTAATACAAAAATAGTTGACTTCGGTGATGAGAAACATCTTAATTAACAAAGAATACTAGTTAAAAACGTTTATTTAAAACAGCACAGTCATAAATGACTGGATTTAGAGTGTTGATCATTCTGCCGTTACCCCGATTAATCGATATCTGATTTGCGTTTAAATTTTCTGCAACATCATTAAATAAAATTAAAGTAGGTGTAATGGTTGCTGGAAATATCTTCACGCCATCTATTCGAACTTGGTTCGTTGACTCATTAAATTCGATTACCCGATCCAATTGTCTATTACTAGACTGAATACACTGTAATCCAATCCATTGCGAAAAAACTGAAAAACTCATCATGCTCATTCCTGCTAACGCTAAGCATATATAGAATTTTTTCCATAATCTATGCATAAGATTCCCTATATTTGATACCATCATGATATATTTAAATTGCGTAAAAATGATGCGAACACTTAAACTCTCACTCTCGGCACTCTTTCTATTCTGGATATTTTTATATTTCAGTGGCAAACAAATCCTTATCAAAGAAAGTGTCGTTGAAAAAAATGAAGCTTTTCCAGAAACTGTTAGTGCGCAAATTGGCTTGATAAATCGCGATCAGGCTGCTTTTGTCTGTACGTATTTTAATGGTCGTGCCATACTCCATCGAGTTTATCGACCTACAATGAACTCGAATAATGATGCTTGTCCAACTTGGTTAAATTTTCATGACTGAATATTATCAAACTCTAGGTGTTCTTGACCAAGCAAGTGATGTAGTAATTCACTCGGCTTATCATGCCCTTTCTAAACATCATCAACATATCTTGCAGGATTCAACAACCAGCCTAGTCGAACAGAACCAAGCCAGACTTGATCTGCAAGCAATCGAGCAAGCTTATCAAATTCTTGGAGATCCAATCAAAAGAAAGGAATATGACAGTGCACGTAATCATAATCCCTATGAACTTGGAAAAAAGTTTGGTAAGTTTTTTGGTAAATTTAAAAATTAAATTCTAATTACATACTACCTACGCCAAAATTGGGGCGTCAACAACACAAAAACTGATAAAAGTTCTAAACGTCCCGCTAACATTAAAAAACTACAAATCCAAGTTTGAAAATCGGATAAAGATTGATAGTTGCTCGCCGGACCAACCTCTCCTAAACCCGGACCCGTGTTATTAATTGAGGCAATAACCGCCGTCGTAGCAGTAATTATGTCGGCACCCGAAACTAACATCAATAGCGTTGTTACAGTAATAGTTGCAATGTAAATTAATAAAAAAGCAAAAATTGATTGCATGACCTTATCGTCAACAATATTGTGTGCTAAGCGAACGGGTTTGATAATGTGGGGATGCACACATCTTAATAACTCATTACGAGCCTGTTTAATCACCAAAATAGCTCTGATCATTTTAATACCCCCACCAGTACTACCAGCGCACGTTGCAAAACAACATAAAATCAACATTAAAATAGGTGCAAAAATAGGCCATAACGCATAATCTACTGAAGCAAATCCTGTCGTAGTTGCAATCGAAATCACGTTAAAAGCTGAGTGCCTTAATGCCTCACCAAAGGACGCATAAACACCGTGATAAACCAAATAAATAGCAATTACAAATACACTTACAAATACCGTAATAAAAAACCAGCGCGCCTCCACATCCTGAAATATAGAAAATACTCGGCGACGACGCCACATTACAAAATATAAACCAAAATTTACGCCAGCTAATAACATAAATACATTTGCTACTGATTCAATCGCTAGTGAATTAAAGTGGCCAAAACTAGCATCGTGTGAACTAAATCCACCTAATCCCATGGTGCTACACATATGCATAAATGCGTCAACCCAGGACATCCCTGCAAGACCATACGAAATAAAACAGGTCATTGAAATTACAAAATAGGTGATCCATAAACCACGAGCAGTATCAGTAATTCTAGGGGTTAATTTTTCATCCTTCATAGGGCCCGGTGTCTCTGCCCGGTAGATCTGACTACCGCCTACCCCAATCAAAGGCAATATTGCAACGGCTAAGACTAAAATACCCATGCCACCAATTAATACCATCAAACAACGCCAAACATTTATCGAATGTGGCAAATCATCTAGGCCAACTAAAACAGTTGAACCCGTAGTCGTTAAACCCGACATCGCCTCAAAATATGCATCTGTAAAACTTAAATCTGGCATAAATAACATCAGCGGTAAAGCACCAAATACAGGCAGTAAAGTCCAGGTAGAGGTAACTAATAAAAAACCATCTCTGGGTTGTAACTCCCGCTTATATTTACGAAACGATATAAAAAGGAAAAAACCACAAATAAAGGTTATTAAGGCTCCTTGTGAAAGAGCTTCTAAACCTGCATCACCCTGAATCAAGGAATACAGAATAGGCCCACCCATCATCAATGAAAAAATCATACATAAAAGTCCTAAGATGGTGATTACAGGTAAATAATGTTTCATCCAACTAATCTCTATCTGCATTAAGAAGCTTCTCAACTGCATGAACACTGCGACGATTTGGTAAAAAAATGACCAAATGGTCCCAAGGTTCAATTCGCGTAACCTTTTCTGGGAAAATAATTCTTATTTGAGCCTGCGCAAGATTGGCTAAACTCCCATCAGGTAAGTGTCTTCCTCGAACAATTGCACCAATTTGCGCACCCTCAGGTAAATTAATCTCGCTAATTTGCTTACCTATTAATTGGCTATTTTTTTGATCTCCACGAACTAAACCTTCTAAAGCCTCAGCAGCTCCACCTCGCAGACTATGCACCGCCTCAACATCACCGCGCCGAACATATGCCAATAATTCGCCAATAATCGTGCTCGCTGGAGATATAGCAATATCAATTTGAGATCCTTCAATTAATTCTGCATATGACTTACGATTAATAAGGGTAATCACGCGTCTAGCACCTAATTTTTTAGCAAGTAGACTAGACATAATATTGTCCTGGTCATTACTAGTTAAAGAAAGAAATAAATCCATGCTATTAATATTTTCTTCAATTAGGATATTTTCGTCATTCGAATTACCATGTAATACGATGACTTTCGAGGATAACTCTGCCGACAAATACTCGCAACGACTCTTATTTCCCTCTAAAATCTTCACTTGGTGATCTTTAGATAAAGTCTTTGCTAAGCGGTAACCAACCCGACCACCGCCAGCAATCATAATACGCTTAATTGGTCGATCAAAATCATGAATCGCTCCAAGAGCATTGTGAATATGATCCTTGGGGGCTAATAGAAATACCTCATCACCTGGCTGAATTTGTGTAGATTGATCCGGATAAATAAAAGTTCCACCATCTCGATAAATCGCTACGATGCGCATTTGGATATTAGGAATTAAACTGGGAATCTCAGCAATAGTATGTCGTGCTAAGACACTATCAGCCACTGCCCGCACAGCAACAAGACTTAACAGACCCTCTGCAAATTTCAAAACCTGTAATGCTTCTGGGTGATCAATTAATTCATGAATATAATTCGTTACACTTTTTTCTGGGCAAATGACATAATCGACTGCAAAACCACCATCTTTTCTTAAAATTTCTGAACCATTTTGATAGTCGTCATAACTAATACGAGCAACTGTTGTCGGTATCTTAAAAAGATCATGCGCCAATTTACAGACAACTAAATTTGTTTCAGCCGCCGATGCGCAAGCTATCATCATCTGGGCCTCTCCAGCCCC
>CALPOM020000145.1 GCA_943325205.2 Thermoflexus hugenholtzii JAD2
AGTGCGTACAGCAAAGGGGTATTTGCATCAGTATCGACGGATTGCATCGTACCATTGACTTGGATTTGAATCGTCATCTGATCTCCTGAATATTGATTATTTTTTTAAGATAGTTTATTAAACCATAGTTCTAAATTGGGTAGTAATTTTTCCGGGCTAATACAACATGGAAGAAGGACATAACCAATCGTGATTAATATTTGGCTGTTTTATCTCGTTGGATACTTTTTGCCATTTGGGTCTATCGGGTATTTTTATTTTAAGAATACATTAACCCCTAGCGTTACTATGACACCGACACCCGCGGCAACAATTAACCACCAGGCTGGAACCATTGGGCTGGGAGTTGAGCTAGACGACTCTACTGAGTTTTTAGTAAGCGTATTCTCAGAAGATTCTTCTTGGCTTTGACGATCAACTGCCGTTGGTTGAATGCCTGTACCACCAAGCTCTTGATTAAATGCCTTAAAAAAATCATCAGACATTTTCTTAGCAACGCTATCGATTAGACGGGAGCCAATTTGAGCTAATTTACCCCCCACATGCGCTTTTGCAGAGTAACTTAATTCTGTTCCGTCAGGAACGGTTTTAAGCGTCACGGATGAAGACCCCTTACCAAAGCCAACTGCGCCACCTTGACCTTCAAAAATGAGGACGCATGACTCAGGCGGTTTTGCTTCTGTTACTTGTAGTGTGCCGCTAAATTTAGCTTTCAAGGGACCGATGGCTGTCGTAATTTTGACTTTAAAAAGATCTGGACTAGTTTGTTCGACAGATTCACAACCAGGTAGACACTTTTTGAGAACATCGGGATTATTTAAAGCATCCCAAACCTGTTCTTGGGTTGCCGGGATGGTTTGTGAGCCTAATATTTCCATGTGAAGACTTTCTAGGTGAGTTGCCGTATTTACGAGATTTTGTAGGTAATAGTTTGTACGTATTTAGTTAATTATCCTATTTTTTTGATATTTTCCAAAAAACGCATCTGATGCAGGTTTTGTTGTGAGCAAGTGATATGATTTAGTCCATCCATTTATTTAGAAAAAACGATGTCCCAGACTAAGACAGGATATTCCGATTTAGAAGACTATGTTGGTTTGTTCGAAAAAAGAGGTCTATTAATAGTAATAGACCGTTCGATAGATAAGGACTCGGAATTACATCCATTGGTTCGGTGCCGGCGCCGCTATGCCACAGCTAAAAGAGCTGCAGGCTTGTATCTGGAGAACGGGAAAATGAGTTTAGCGCAACAAAGAAATGACGTAGCAGCACAATCCAAGTTTTTACCATCATAGGGGTATTTCATGAATATTGTAGTGTTAGATGATTTTGAGAAAAATTTAGTATTAGTCAAAGAGCATCCGGTGATTGCTAGTACAGCATCAATGACTGTGCACCATCAGCCGTTGCAGGGTAAGGCGCTTTTAGAGGCGGTTTTACCAGCCAATATTTTGGTTCTAATGCGTGATCGGACGCCCCTAAAGAAGGATTTAATTGATCAATTACCCAACTTGAAATATGTAATTTTTACAGGTAATCGTAATTTGGCGATTGATTATGGCGCTTTAAAAGAGCGTAATATTCCAGTTAGCTTTACGGAGTTTGGTCCCTCGAAAGAGACAACTGTTGAAATCACATGGACTTTAATTTTAGGGGCTTATAAACGACTGATTGAGCAAAATCAGTTGGTCAAGGACGGTTTGTGGCGAAACGCGTATTCCGTGATGCCGCCTTTGCATGGGGAGCGTTTAGGTGTTTTAGGTTTAGGGGCAATTGGTGGGCGAGTTGCGCAAGTGGGTTTGGCATTTGGCATGGACGTTGTTACTTGGAGTCCGCATATGACTCCGGAAAGAGCTGCGGCCAAGGGTGTTAAGGCGGTGAGTTTAGAAGAATTATTAGCGACTTCCCGGATTGTTACCTTGCATTTAGTTCCTGGCGAGGGGACTAGGTATTTAATGGATGCCAAGCGTCTTGCAATGATGCGGCCAGATAGCCTTTTGGTCAACACTTCTCGTTCTGCTTTGATTGTGACGTCAGATTTACTTGCGGCCTTAAAGATGCAGCGTCCTGCGATGGCAGCTTTAGATGTCTTTGATGTTGAGCCACTCACTCTTGCTGATCCAATTACGCAGGTCCCTAATTTATTAATCACACCCCATTTAGGGTTTGTATCACAACCCGTTTTTGCAAAGATGCGTGAAGGTTTGGAGATGGCGATTGCGGCATTTTTACAAAATCAAGCAATTGTTAATGAGGTCAAGCCAACCTAATGGGTTTGGTAATACAGGTTAAAAACAATTTTGTAACTAGGTGGGATCTCTTGGGCAGGCTGAATCAAATCATGATTTCTTCTATGCTTTGGTTGTTTGATTGGTGCACAATTTTTGTGGGAATAGTGGCTGCCCAATGGCTATATCGCATCTTGGTGAATCACTCTTTATTTGAAAGCTAATGCTGCGAAATTTTTAGGTAAATGAGATGGGACTTCTTCAAATTATTTTGGCACACTTCTCTGAATTTTTGCTAATTCGGCCTAGACATCTTTTTCTGCAACGAACTATTTTTCTTGTCTTACTGAGTACTAGTCTGTCTGCGGAGTTATGTATTGCGCAGGTGCAGATGAAAGATATGAAGCAGCAGCGGATTTTAATTGCAGCAGCGTCCGACGTGCGCTACGCCCTTGACTTGATGATTGCCAATTACTTTAAAGAAACTGGTCAGGCGGTAAAGGTGAGTTACGGGTCGTCTGGAAATTTTTACCAGCAAGTCATGCAAGGTGGTGATTATGATATTTTGATGATGGCTGATGAGCAGTATATTTTTCGGTTGAGTGAGCAACGAAAAACAATCGATCGGGGTGTTGTTTATGGTCAGGGGCGGTTAGTTTTATTTATTCCAAAGCCTATTTTAGAGAAGTGGCCAAATTTACTAAGCCCCAATTTATCGGAATTTGGTAATGCTCTAAAAGATGGTCGGATTCGGAGTTTAGCGATTGCCAATCCAGCTCATGCACCTTATGGTGTGGCGGCTGAGCAAACATTAAAAAGTGCCCAGTTATGGGAAATCGCTGTACCAAAGCTCATTTTGGGCGAGAATGCTAGTCAGGCCACTCAATTTGCAATTTCTGGATCTGTGCAAGGGGGGTTGATTCCGTTAGCATTAGCTAAACACTCTACAGTGCAACAAAAAGGCGGATATGTTTTGATTCCCCCAAGTGCGCATCTGCCTCTTATTCAGCGGATGGCTTTAAGTTCAGGGGCTAGTAGCGGCGCTAAAGAATTTTATGCGTATTTACAGACTGAAAAAAGCCAGAAGATTTTTAAAGAGTTTGGTTTTGAATAAAGTACTTTTACTGGTAATTACTATGCATGAGTGGAGATCTTGATGGATTGGCAGGCCTTTCGCTTATCGTTGTTTTTGGCGTGTTTGACGGCGATTATTTTGATTCCCATGGGGGTATTGCTGGCGCATTATTTAGTCCGAAGTTCAAGTTGGCTCAAACAATTTCTTGAGGCTGGATTGACATTACCATTAGTATTGCCGCCGACCGTTCTTGGTTACTATCTATTAGTTGGTTTTGGAAATACCGGTTTTTTAGGGAGTTGGTTTTATGAACTTACTGGTAATTCGATTGTTTTTTCTTTTTTTGGAATTCTCATCGCTAGCTTAATTGTTAACATACCTTTTGCATTTATTCCGATTCAAAGAGCCTTTGAGGCGATTCCGATTGAGCTTCGCGACGCAGCAGCGACCTGCGGTTTAAATCCTCTCAAGCGTTTATGGATCATTGAGCTACCACTAGCATGGAAGGGTATTTGTAGTGCTACTGTCATGACTATTGCGCATACTATTGGTGAGTTTGGAGTCGTGTTAATGGTTGGTGGCAATATTCCTGGGCAAACCAGAACTTTATCGATAGCAATATATGATCGTGTACAGGCGCTTGATATGGATGGTGCAGGAGTGATGTCATTTTGTTTACTATTATTTTCATTTATAACGCTTTTATTAAGTCAAATACTCAATCGAAAAAGTGTTGTTCGTGGGGTGGCGCACTGAGATGTTAAAGGCGGAACTCAGTCAGGCGGGCCCTATTTATTTAGACATGCATTTTGAATGTCAGGTAGGCGAGTTATTAGCTTTAGTTGGACCCTCTGGCAGTGGTAAGACTTCTGCTCTAAGAGCGTTAGCAGGCTTGTTGCCTGTTTCGCAAGGGGTGATAGAGTTGGATCAGACCGTTTGGTTTGATTCAGCTAAAAATATTTTTGTACCAGCCCACGATCGTCTAGTTGGCATGGTTTTTCAGAATTATGCCTTATTTCCGCACTTAACAGCTCTGCAAAATATCTGTTTAGCCTTACCGGACAAAGCCGGGCAAGAGTATGCTTGTAATTTAATGGAGGATATGCAGTTAGTTGACTTACAAAATCGTTTCCCCAGTGAATTATCCGGTGGTCAGCGGCAGCGAGTAGCACTAGCGAGGGCCTTTGCAAGGCAACCAAAGTTACTTTTGTTAGATGAAGCTTTTTCTGCAGTGGATTATCCAACCCGTAAAACTTTATATGAAGAGTTGATCAAATTACGCGAGCGTATAGCTATTCCGATTGTAATGGTGACACATGATTTAAGGGAAGCGCGTTTACTGAGTGATCGAATGTGTATCTTAGATCAGGGTAGGAGTTTACAGCAGGCCCCTGCCGAGCTCATTGTATCAAGTCCGCGCAATGCAAGAGTAGCAGAACTAGTTGGTTTGAATGATATTTATTCTGGAACTTTTTTTCAAGGACCGATTCCAGGTCAAAAGTCAGATCCTAAGCCTGGCAGATTACTCTGGGGGCAGGGGGTTGATGCTTATCCTTTAGAGATCACTGATAAGGGGCGATTGCCCAATCAAACGGAAGTCAAATGGGTCATTGCGGGTGAGCATATTGAGCTCATGCGAGAAGATCGAGGTCTTGCAAATACGATTGCAGCGCGGATTTCAAAGATTCGTCAATTAGGAGATATTGCCACGGTGCAATTTATTTTTTCAATTGCGCATCAACCTCGGATGCAGATTGATTTAAGTACGCGCTTAGTGAACGATTTAGATTTTCAATTGCACAG
>CALPOM020000146.1 GCA_943325205.2 Thermoflexus hugenholtzii JAD2
ATGCTCTGTTCTTGACTTAAATCACACTGCTCCCGCCCTAGAAAAACAACCGGAATTTTTAAATGTAGAAACAACTTTTGTAGAGAAATTCCTAACTGGCCATCTTTTCCAAAAACAAGAATTTTTCGGTCCTGTAAATCTGGGGTACTAAATGGCGATAAGTTAGTTAGTGGCATTAAAAAATAGTCAAAAGTGAGCTAAATGAAGTTACCCGGCAGCTTTACTGGGTAAAAAGCTCAGAGATATACAACAATCCCTGATGATTATTTAGCATACTGCTTATCAATCCAAGCACGATACGATCCCGACTGAACACCGTCAATCCACGCGGTATTTTCCAAATACCACTGTACTGTTTTACGAATACCTGTCTCAAAAGTCTCACTAGGACTCCAGCCTAGCTCATGCTCAATCTTGCTAGCATCAATGGCATAGCGCCGGTCGTGCCCAGGACGATCTTTGACAAAAGTAATCTGGTCTGTATAACTACCGCCTGACTTAGGGCGCAACTCATCCAAAATTGTGCAAATTGTCTGTACAACTTCTAAATTCGTCTTTTCGTTTCGACCACCAATATTGTAGGTCTGGCCTAGTCGACCCTTTTCAAGAACACAACGAATGGCTGCACAATGATCCCGAACGTATAACCAATCTCGAATTTGCTGCCCATCACCATAGATAGGTAGCGGCTTACCCGCAATGGCATTCAGAATCACTAAAGGGATCAATTTTTCTGGAAAATGAAAGGGGCCATAATTATTTGAACAATTGGTCGTCAGAACTGGCAATCCATAGGTATGGTGCCATGCTCTTACTAAATGATCTGAAGCCGCCTTGGATGCTGAATAGGGACTATTGGGTTCATACTGCCTAGTCTCTAAAAAAGCAGGCTCTCTCGGCTCTAGTGAGCCGTATACTTCATCGGTAGAAACATGTAAAAAACGGAAGGTATTTTGCTCTGTACTAGACAAAGTCTCAAAATAAGCTCGCGCAGCCTCAAGTAACTGAAATGTCCCAACTACATTTGTTTCAATAAATTCCATCGGCCCATGGATTGATCGGTCCACATGGGACTCTGCAGCAAAATGAACAATTGCGCTCACCTGATGCTCGCTAAGTAGTGCTGATACTAATTTACGATCGGCAATATCACCTTGTACAAATACATAATTGGGGCTAGCTTCTAATTCTTTTAAGTTAGAAGGATTACCGGCATACGTTAACTTATCGAGATTAACAATGCCCGGTTTTTTATTTTGCGCTGCAGACTCTTTTGAGGATATCGGTGTCTCTAAGCCAGTTTTAGGTAAAAGGCTGTCTAAAATAAAGTTAGAGCCAATAAATCCTGCACCCCCAGTGACTAAAATCATCAAGAAAACCTTATGTAAAAACGGCGTAATTATTAGAAGTTACTTTAAGCCGTCTTGTGATAGATGCTCTTATTATATATTTATTGAAAAATAAATCGTTCTAAAGTATTGATATTGTTTAATTTCTAACTATCTTAGATGATTAGTAGCGCTTCACTGATATTACTAGTGGAGTGTATGCCTTTACATCATAACTCTGCCACCATTCGTATCAATTGTTGTACCGTTTACAAATGAAGCCCCATCAGAAGCCAAATATAACATCGCATAGACATGGTCATCTTCTGTTGCCAAGCGCTTCATCGGGACCTGCAGAGCAATCCTGTCAATATCTTCTTGTGTTCTTAAGGCCTTGACGCGTGGCGTTAAAGTGGTCAAAGGAGCGATATTATTGGAGGTAATCCCAAATGGTCCAAGTTCATAGGCTAAGAATTTAGATAATTGAGTCACGCCAGCCTTAGCAGCGCCATATGCCGGCGAAGAAACGGCATGGACAGTCCGCCCAGAGACAGAAGTCACATTAATAATCCGGCCAGCTTTAGACTTCTTTAATCCCGGAATCGCTGCTTGGCAACACAAAAATACACTCCTTAAATTCAGCGCAATGGTTTGATCCCATTCCGCCAAATCCATCTCTTCAATACTTTGTAATTTACTATAGCCACCCGCACAATTCACTAAAACATCTAGGCCATGACTCGCCATGATGATACTAGCAAAAGTAGCTTTTACTGCCAGGGGATCTGTCAGATCAACAGGC
This sequence comes from Thermoflexus hugenholtzii JAD2, assembly GCA_943325205.2. Classification (GTDB taxonomy): domain Bacteria; phylum Pseudomonadota; class Gammaproteobacteria; order Burkholderiales; family Burkholderiaceae; genus Polynucleobacter. The sequence goes on from CALPOM020000146.1 coordinate 2,131, forward strand.
TTTGCAAATGCTCTATCGCCAAGTTCAGTAGCAATCTGCTCAATCTTTACGACATCAATATCTAATAAAAAAACGTAGGCGCCTTGATCGTAAAAAGCTCTCGCAGCCACTTCTCCAATACCACCGGCAGAGCCAGTTACAACAACCGAACGCCCTGCCAACTCAGAATACCGAACCATTTCTTTCCCTTTAAATTCATTCCATCATTAAAGCTTCATACCCGTTTCTTTAATAATCTTGCCCCACCGGTTTAGCTCACTTGCCATCAAATCCCCCATGACTTCAGGAGATGATGGACTTGCAACTACACCTGCTTGCGCCAAAGCCTTTTGTGTATCTGCAGCATTTAAGATCTGAGCTAACTCAGCATTTAGCTTTAAAACAATCTCTTTAGGAGTATTTACTGGTGCTAATAAACCTAGCCATACCGAGGCGTCATAATTAGTAACTCCCGCCTCATGCAAACTTGGAATATCAGGTAATTGCGCACTACGTTTTAAGGAGGTCACTCCAAGAGCACGCAGTTGGCCTTGTTTAATCTGATTAATAACATTCGGTATACCAGCAAAACTGCTCTCTACAATGCCTGCCATGAGATCTGTTGTTGCTCCCGAGCTACTCTTGTATGGGACATGTTCTAACTTAACGCCAGTTAGATTCATAAACAGTTCTCCCATTAAATGCTGGGAACTGCCATTTCCCGATGAAGCAAAATGAATTTTATCCGGCGAAGATTTTGCCAAAGCAATGTACTCTTTAACGTTATTAGCTGGGACTTTTGGATTCACCACCAAAACATATGGCGCATCTACTAGCTTAGTAATTGACGTAAAACCCTTGATCGGATCATAAGGCATGTTCTTGTATATCCAAGGACTAATGACATGCGTTGTTGATATCATGACTAATGTGTAACCGTCGGGAGCGGATTTTGCAACGAAGTCAGTCCCAATGGTAGAGCCTGCACCAACTTTATTTTCTATCACAAACTGCTGGCCTAAATTCGAAGACAATTTTTGACCAACAATTCTGGCAACTACATCCGTAAAACCACCTGGTCCAAATGGCACAATTAACTTAACCGGTTTATTGGGGTAGGACTGCGCCCATAAAGGTACTCCAAAAGAAATACTACTAACCGCAAACAAAGCGAAAAGAAGCCTTTTAAATAATTGCATCGACACATTATTCATTAATGATCATCCCCTAGATAAAGTGGTGCTGGCATCGTGTAAAAAGCGTTCAGAATGTGATAAACCATCATATAGTTTTTTTGCTGAAAACTGGCATGAGAAATGCCACGCATCACACTAAATTGCTTATTCATATTAGGCAGTAACTCGTAAAAACGAATTAAGTCTTCCAGGCTAGCAATACCGTCATACTCGCCTCTCAAAATAATTGTCGGAGCTAAAATGTTTTTCGGATCTAGTAGCGGCAATTTGGAGCACATGTCAACATATGTGCCAGTTGGCATGGAATCATCAAGAGTTAATATAGCGTCTGCAAATGCCTCAATGGTGGCTTGATCAGCTGTACCAGGGTGATCACGCTCGAAAATGCTATACACAAATGGGCGATCAATTGGACGACGGTTTTTAGCAATGAATTCAGGTAATTTTTTCTTGCGTTGCTCCAGTGTGTGACTGCCTTCACCAGTCCATACAAAAGCATCTAGCGCTAATTTAGCAACACATTCAGGATGTCGTTGAGCAAATAAAGCCGCCTTTAAAGCACCCGACGAAATGCCATAAAACATGAGCGCTTTAACACCTGTTACTTGCATGATATAAGAACTTCCTACCTCAATATCATCGGCCCCATTACTAATATCAAAATTAATATCCCGTTTTTTATCAGATCGGCCGTAACCTTCATTATCCATTGTCCAAGTATCAAATCCATGATCAGAAAACCAGTCCATGGCAGAAGAGTAAGGTCGATTTGGAACATGCAAATCAAAGGTTGGCTGTGAAGCCATGGACGATCCATGAATGAAAAAAATGATTCCTTGGTAGGCAACCTTTGGGGAGGCTTTTTTCTCCCACATAAATAAATTCACGTCGCCCTTTTTTACCCAATGCTCATTTCCACCCGTCCACTGAACCTGCGCCATGCCAATCCCCTTTTTCAAACAATTATTTACAAACAATTAATCAAATATTTTTACCAGTATTTAAAGTAATTTAATTACCGAAGCCTAAGTTTATCTGAAATTGAAACACTGATTACCCTTATTCATCCTGCCCTACTATTATCCGATAACTCAATATCCATAGTGCACAGACTAAATATCGAGTAAAGTACTGTTTATGAAGAAAACTGATATGTATAAGAATGCTGGATTAACTCTGGCCAATAAGCTAAAAAATAACTCTTTAGCAAAGCCTAGCCTCAAAAATAACCGTCTAGATCATCAAAAAATTAATCCATTACTCGACTCTTTAATCAAAAAATCAAATACATCTAACTCCATCTGAAAATCTCTTTAGCTAGAATATGCGCGCCTCTTTATCTCATTTAATCAGAATTATAAGTATCGCGACTACACTTATTTTTTTAAGCTCGCCTACTTTTGCCCAAAATTACCCGAATAAAACCATCAAAATGGTTGTGCCATACCCGGCTGGAGGTGGCTCAGATACTTTATCAAGACCTCTTGCCCAAAGATTATCTGCTGAATTAGGTCAGGCAGTCATCGTTGATAATAAAGGCGGAGCGGGTGGTAACATCGCGATGGAATTTGTTGCACATTCTGCACCTGATGGCTATACCCTCATGCTTGGGCTAAGCCCGCAATTGGCTGTCAATATGAGTCTGTTTGATAAAGTTCCCTATGATGTCCAAAAAGATTTCGTACCCATTACTCTTCTGGCTGAAGGACCCTATTTATTAGTCGTCAATCCTGGCGTGCCGGTTAAATCGATTAAGGAGCTCATCG
>CALPOM020000147.1 GCA_943325205.2 Thermoflexus hugenholtzii JAD2
GCTGAATCAGCCATGTATTCGTTTTTTTAAAGTGGCCACAACCGATCAGTCCACCCTTACTCAGAAACGGCGTCTTGGTTTGATAGACACCAAGACCCGATGGATGAGACGCCTTTAAGATTAAATGCCCTTGGCAATTATTTGCAATAGACTCTTTTTGTTGCGCAGCACTACCCCATAAAAGCCAAACAAGATGGGGTAATCGCATCGCTATCCGATTCAATAAGATATCGGTCAATTGTGCCCACCCCCAATTTCGGTGTGCATGAGGCATTCCCATTGGAACAGTGAGACAAGTATTCAGTAAAAGTACGCCTTGGTTTGCCCAATGCGATAGATTGCCATGTGATAGGGATCTAAAGCCATCTAAGATCAGGGCTTTATTGATGTTGCGCAAAGAGCTTGGAAAGAGTTTTGACTGCATGGGAATTTCGTGGGGTATCGAAAATGCTAAGCCGTGTGCAAGTCCTGGGGTGTGATAGGGGTCCTGACCAATCAAAATCACACGAATATTGCGAACGGGCGTTAAGAAAAGAGCCTTAAATACGTCTGAATGGGTAGGGAAGATTGGTGTCTCAAGTTCTCGAGCTTGGGCTTCTTGACTTGCTAATGAAGTAAGTAAATCAATAAAGGCTGGCTCACCGAGCAAATCGTTGAGAAGTGCTCGGTAGTCTTTTGGGAGTCGGTTAAAAAAAACCTGCGCTTGCAGATTCATAACTCTACAAAGCTTTAAGGTACTTGTAAGACATATTCAGCAATCGGTTTGATTCGATTTGGAATATAGAAAGTTTTTAGCTGATCAGACCTAAAGGCCAGAAATTTTAAAGGCTGGGTAGAAAATTGCTCAAGTAATTTAACCCAGTTAGTGGGTGTAACACGCTCTTGGTTCAGACTGACGATGACATCATCTGGCGCTAGGCCTGCTTGCTGTGCAAGGGAATGATCAAGAACCTGAGTAATTTTCAACCAACCATCTTGATTGGCCGAACGTACACCTAACTGGCTAATTATTTGTTCGGTTATTGAAAGACGTTTTTTCGTGGTCCGGATGCCTTGTGAGGCAAGTAATTCGATGACCGGAATGTCAGCAGTACCTTTAATATAGTTGAGCGCAAAGTTCTGCCATTTATCCTTGAATGATACCCCGGTAACTGTGAGTACAGCGCCTTCAAAATCATGCTCAGAAAGACCTAATCCAGGAGTGTGTTTGAAGGAGCCGTGTCTTTGCCACAAAAGACGCATAACGTCGTCTAAAGACTTTACATGCTGCGTTGCTTCCCGAATTAACAAGTCGAGTGCAAAGGCAATTAATGAGCCTTTTGCGTAGTAGCTAACTACGGCATTTGGAGTATTTGCATCCATTTGATAGTATTTAGTCCAAGCATCAAATGAGCTATCAGACACGCTTTGTTTATGCCGGCCTGGATTTTTTTGAATTTGATTGACCGTCCTTAAGAGACGATTTAAGTAGTGTTCTTTAGAAATGCAAGCGCTTCGCAACAGTAAAAGATCATCATAGTAACTAGTAAAACCTTCAAAGAACCAAAGAAGTGTCGAAAAATTTTTGCGGTCAAGTTGATATGGCTGAAATGCCAAAGGTTGAATACGCTTGACTAACCACGCATGAAAATACTCGTGACTACAAAGTCCTAAAAAATCTTCATAAGCAGTATTTTTACTGGGACTATCTGGCGCGTTTTTATAAGGAAGATCTGAACGCTTACATAGCAGAGCCGTCGAGTTGTGATGTTCTAAGCCGCCGTATCCCTGACTAACGGCGTTTACATGGAAGATATATTGATTAAATGGGGCACGAGATGATTTGGGTTCAAAAAAAGTAATATGGCCGTTACAAATTGCTTGTAAGTTCGCGCTTAAGCGTTTGGTATCAATTACTTGGCCAGCGCCTTGAATAACCATGAGGTGTGGTATCTGATGAGAGATCCATTTGACATACTGAAACTTCCCAAGACTGACTGGGTGATCAATTAATTCTTCATAAGAACTTGCTTGATAGGTTCCAAAGCCTTGGGTGTTAACCTGTTTTTTGGGTAGTGTAGTAACCACTTCCCAGCCACTAGTCCAAGTGGGTTTATGAATGATGATCTGGCAGGGTTGATCAGTTTGTCCGAGAACTTGAAGACAAAGACTACTATGGTTATAAAAACCTCTAAATTGATCTAAATAGGCAGTTCTTACGGAAGTATCAAAGGCGTAAACCACAATTTGTACTAGAACCGGTCCGGCATGAGGAGCCAACTGCCAAGTATCATTATCCACCTGATGGAGGTTGATAGTTTGGCCTAATTTTTTAGAAATAAAAGAATGGGCTTTAATCGATTCGACATGCTTACTAAAATCTCGAATCATATAACTACCTGGTATCCAGCGCGGCAATTGTAAAAGCTGTCCCTTTAAGGTTGGTTCTTGAATGATTAGATCAACCTCAAAGCGATGCCCCTTGGGATCTGCAGGATGAATCGAGTATGTAATTCTTGGTTTCAATTTAGGCGTGTAATGATTTATGGTTTTTTAGAGAGTTCTGCTAGCTTCTTTTCTATGGCATCTTTGGAAGCTGCGCCTGGTATACGATGACCATCAACAAAAAACATCGCAGGAGTGCCATTAATCCCTAGCTTTTTAGCTAAGGCAAGATTTTTATCGAGTGGGTTGATACAGTCTGACTTATTACTTGGGGGATTTTGGTTATTAAGCATCCAATTAAGCCATGTTTTTGTGGGGTCTTGGGCACACCAAATCGCTTTCGATTTAGCGCTTGAGTCTGCTGAGAGTATCGGAATTAAAAAATTATAGATCGTCACGTTATCCATATTCACGAAGGTTTTTTCTAGATTTTTACAGTATCCACAATTGGGGTCGGTAAAAACAGCCAATTTTCTAGAGCCGTCACCACGAACTACTTTAATAGAATCTTGGATTGGAAGGTCGCTAAATTTGATTCGGTTTAGCTCTTCTTCTCGCATCTCAGTGAGGTTATTACCGGTTTTGAGGTCGACGATACTACCTTGAAATAAGAATTTTGCTTGGCTATCGGTATAGATGACCGAGTTATTGGCTACGACTTCAAAGAGTCCGGGTAGTGGTGCAGGCGAGATACTTTTGATTTGGATTTGTGGGCCAAATTGGCGTTGTAGTTCGGCTTTGATTTTTTCATTAGATTGTGCAAAAGCGTTCCAAGTCAATGAAGATGATAAAAAAATGACGCAACCAATAAAAGATTTAAAAATAGGGTTCATGTGAATTTTTGAATGAAAGAATAAATATCATAGTGCTTAACCCATAGCTTTGGCAATCAATTGCCTTTTTATAAAAGGTTGCTGATTGAGTAGGCGCATTCCTTGATTACGTAACCACTGGGTTGGGGTATCTGAGCGAAGAAACAAATGATGCAAATGGTGGGTTAGTTCTAAGATGGCACGCACATCCCCAGCTCTTTTACGTTCATAGCGTCTGAGTAGTACCCGATCATTAATCGCTCGAAAAGCTTCTTTCTCTTGCAGTGTGTTCACCAGATCAGCAATATCTCGCAGCCCTATATTGAGTCCTTGACCTGCTAATGGGTGCATCACGTGTGCAGCATCTCCAATCAGGACAACACAGGTTTGGTGCTTGGGATGATCGGCACTAATCACTTGCTTAGCCTCTAGGCGCTTCAGAGAAAAGGAACTAGGCGTATTAATTAAGCTAAGCGCTCCAACAACTGCACGCACCTTGCCAAGAGCTTGCTCTTCTACTTTTCGTGCAAATGCTTTGGGGTGCTCAAGACCTAAGCTTAGTAGGGTTTGAGCGTGACTAGAGGACCATACTAGAGATACTTTTTTATCAGGTAAAGGTAGGAGGGCTAAGATATCACCACCGGGTAAAAACCATTGGTGGGCTGTTTGGAGGGTGGGTTGCGTACACGCAAAATTAGCAATAATTGCCTCATGGGCGTAGAGTTTCTCTTCAACAGAAATATTTAAGCTTTGCCGAGTCGGAGAGTTTGAGCCGTCGGCCGCAATCATTAATTTTGCACCAAAATCCCCTATATCCGTTTGGACCATTGGAATTGAGCCATTGAGGCAAAGCTTGCTAGAAGTGATTATTTTTTGCGTTAAATTTTGTTGAAATTGGCAGGCCAGTCGAAGGGCATTTTCAATTAAATCAGATTCAACAATCCAAGCTAATTGGGGCACAGCACCTTCAAAAGCAGAAAATTGCAAGGTATCGGTACTTTTTCCGCTATCGCCGTAGATGCACATTTGTTGAACATTTTGGATTCTGGCTGGTGTTAAAGCATCCCAAATATGTAACTCCTGAAATAACTTTTTAGAGCTTGGTGAAAGCGCATAAACTCGGCTTTGCCATGCGTTTTGAGTTAAATCACCTGCTGGCTGAGCGGATTCAGTACTTGATTGTAAGCTCAGGTGAAGAACCTTAAAGCCCTTCTGTGCAAGGGCTAGGGCGGCTGTTTTACCTATTATGCCACCGCCTAAAACGATCATATCTTGTTCACTCATTCCATGATGTTATTACAATTATGCTTATGTCATTAAAATGCGGCATCGTCGGCCTGCCTAACGTCGGCAAATCTACACTCTTTAACGCACTTACCAAAGCGGGTATTGCGGCTGAGAATTATCCATTTTGTACTATTGAGCCCAATGTGGGGGTGGTGGAGGTTCCTGACCCTCGTCTCTCGCAACTAGCTCAAATTGTTGAGCCTGAGCGGGTTGTACCCGCGATTGTGGAATTCGTGGATATAGCTGGCCTAGTAGCCGGTGCGTCCAAGGGCGAAGGTTTGGGTAATCAGTTTTTAGCAAATATCCGTGAGACTGACGCGATAACCCATGTGGTTCGTTGTTTTGAAGATGCCAATGTTATTCACGTAGCAGGACGGGTTGATCCTATTTCTGATATTGGAGTGATTGATACAGAATTAGCCCTATCCGATTTAGGCTCAGTAGATAAGGCGATTACTAAGTACACTAAAGCTGCTAAATCGGGTAACGATAAAGAAGCGGCCGCCTTACTAGCCGTTTTAACGAAGGTTGCCGCCCACTTGAATGA
>CALPOM020000148.1 GCA_943325205.2 Thermoflexus hugenholtzii JAD2
ATTTGATCGGTGTCTCCTCCCTTAGGTGATCTTGCCATATTATTGACCAATTTTTTTGCCCAGAGTTCAGTTGCTACCTCGCCATTTAATTCGATTAAAGATCCAATTAACGAGAGCATATATGGGTGAGAGCCTGAACGGGTGCATACTTTTCCCTTACTAGGTGCTTCTGCTAATTTCTCATACGTGTCTATATCTTTTGGATTCATTAAACTCTTGTTATACACAATGAGTCTTGCTCTTGTTGAAAAGCCAAACCAAGTAATGCCATCAGTATCCGACTTGGCGCGCAAATTTTCCGGTATCCGTGACTCTAAATTTTTTGACTGGATTGGCCGAAATAAACCATCAATTTGCGCCCTCCATAGCCTGGCTGTATCGACCATTAAAATCACATCAGCAGGGCTTTTAGATCCCTCGCTCTTTAGGCGTTCGATCAGAGCATTATCATCAGCTTCAATCCGGTTGACCTTTATGCCAGTTTGCTTTGTAAAATTAGTATAAAGTGCTTCGTCAGTCTGATAATGTCTTGCAGAATACAAGTTTAATTCTTTCTCAGCTTTACCTGACTCTGCGTGAGCAGTACAACACAATACAACCCCCATTAAAACAATTGATATTGCTTTTACAATGTGGACTTTAATGGTGTTATTTAAACTCTGAAAGAGTGAATTTTGAATTAAGGTAAATTGGATTACTGAGTTTTGCAAACTTCTTTGCCTTTGTTCTTGCATTTTTTTCATTTCAATAAACGTTGATTGATCAAGTGTGTAACTATAACACAAATGCGAATGATTATCAATAAGATTTATTAGATGCGATCACTCTAGCTAATACAAAGACCGGTATTAAGCCTACTAAGACAATTGTTAATGCCGGTAAAGCAAGCTCAGATAGGCGCTCGTCTGCCGCTAATTGATAGGTGGCTACAGCTAATGTGTCAAAATTAAAAGGCCTTAAAAGTAAGGTGGCAGGCAATTCCTTCATCACATCAACGAACACTAATAAACCAGCCGTAAAAATACTTCGGCTCAATAAGGGCAAATGAATTCTACGTAATGTTTGATAGATTGTTAAACCCAATAGGGACGCAGTTGCATCTAAAGTGGGCGCTATTCTTGTCAGTCCAGTATCAATGCTTTGTAGGCCCGATGATAAGAATCGTATCAAATACGCATAAATCAATATCCATATCGACGAGGACATGATCCATCCCAAATCAAAATAACCTAAGAAAGATAAAATACCAACAGCTAAAACCGTTCCAGGCAGTGCGTAACCAAATCCTAATAAACGGTTAATCCAAGCAATCCCAGGGGATAACCTGGCAGCATAGGCAAAAAAAACTGCACATATTACCGAAATAAATGCTGTTGCAATAGCCAGCGTGAACGAGTTAGAGAGCCACGTGAGATAGCGCACATCCCACTGAGCTCCTTCTTTCAATAAAAATAGGACTAAAGCACAAATGGGCATCACAAAGGCTATAAAAAGGGTTGTGGCACAAAATATAAACGCCAAAAACGCCTTCTCTCCAGAAAGTTTACTAGAAGAAGCTCCTCGAGAAGTGGTACTAGTTGAGGCATAACGCAATTGCGCTCTACTGCGTTTTTCAATATAAAAAATAAAAAGAACAATCGTGAGTAAGCCAAGCGCAAGTTGCACAGCTGCTAAGCGGTCACCTAGGGATAGCCAAGCTTTAAAAATACCTGTCGCAAAAGTCTGAATTCCAAAGTAGGATACCGCCCCATAATCAGCTAATACTTCCATGAGTGCTAAAGCAGTTCCAGCAAAAATAGCAGGCCTAGCCATAGGTAATAATAATTTAAAAAAACTATCCATGGCACTGTAACCAAGTGTTTGAGCAACTTCAGACAAATGCGCGCTGCGCTCTAAAAATGCTGTTCGAGTAATTAAGTAAACATAAGGGTATAGGCATAAGGAAAATGACCAAATGGCCCCGCCTAAAGATCTGGGATCAGGAAAAAAAGGTAGCCGATCGACCTGTAATACACTTCTCAAAAATTGTTGAATTGGGCCTGAAAATTGGAGTAAATCGACAAATAAATAGGCCATCACATATGTGGGTACCGCTAATGGCAATATGAGTGCCCATTCAAATATCCGTTTGCCTGGGAATTGATAATTAGCAATTAAAAACGCATTACCAACTCCTAAAACAACTACCCCAACACCAACCCCAATCACTAAAATAATGGTTGAAGTAATGTACGACCCTAAAACAAAATTCCATAAATGCTCTATTGTGCTTAGAGCATCCTCAGGACTTGGTCCGAAAAAGTTGGAAAAATCGCCAAAAGGAATCAATAATCCAAATAATGGTAAGAAAAAAAAGAGTGCGGCTAGAACAACTAAACGATTCATGCGATGCTGTGCCCTATTAATATGTTGCCATATAGTGGGATAATTATAAGTATGAATGACAATTCGCCGGTACTAACTATCAAAAATGCCTCTATTGCCTACCATACTGGTAAAAATAAGCGCTGGCATATGGTTGTCCAAGAGCTCAATTTAGAACTCATGAAGGGCGATATAGCTTGTCTGTTAGGGGCCTCGGGTTGCGGGAAATCAACCATTTTGAGGGCTATTTGTGGTTTTGAAAATCTCCAAGCTGGAGAAATTTATTTACAAAATCAACTCGCTAGTTCTAGCCAAGTCCATGTTCCTCCAAATCAACGAAAAGTGGGTATGGTCTTTCAAGACTTTGCTCTATTTCCGCACTTAAATGTCCTCGAAAATGTCACCTTTGGACTTCATCAGTTACCCAAAGAAGAGCGAACTCATATCGGCCTAGAATGGCTAAGTCGCGTTTTTCTAAAAGAAAAGGCCCAGTCTTACCCGCATGAGCTCAGTGGTGGCCAACAGCAACGTGTAGCTTTGGCAAGGGCAATGGCTCCAGAGCCTGATCTGATCTTACTGGATGAGCCATTTTCAAGTCTGGATGTTGACTTGCGTGAACGGCTTGCAACTGAGATGCGTGAAATTCTTCAAACCAACGAGGTAACCGCTCTCCTAGTAACCCATGATCAACTAGAAGCCTTCGCTATTGCTGATTTTGTCGGCATAATGACTGAAGGGAAAATATTGCAATGGGATACGCCCTACGATTTATATCATCGCCCAATCAACCGGTATGTTGCTGACTTTATTGGGCGAGGTGTATTTGTAAAAGGCTCCATTTCTAACAATCATCAAGTAGAAATTGAACTTGGCAAACTGCCCCTTGAATCACACCATCATGAGCCCCTTGGCACTGTAGTTGATGTGCTTTTAAGAGCGGATGATATTCAACATGATGACGCCAGCCCACTACAGGCTACGATTATTCGAAAAGTATTTCGAGGTGCAGATTTTTTATATACCCTACAGCTGCCCTCTGGCCAAGAAGTATTTGCCTATGTACCAAGTCATCATGACCACGCAATCGGTGAAAAAATCGGTATCCAATTGCTGGTAGACCATGTTGTGGTCTACTCTAAAGATTAATAACACGATTCTTTAAAAAATATGGGTTTATCAGTTATCCTCATTACGAAAAATGAAGAACTCAATCTGAAAGATTGTTTGGATAGTGTTTCCTTTGCAGATGAAATTATTATCTTAGACAGCCAAAGTACAGATCAGACGCAAGCAATTGCTAAAGCCTATCAAGCAACATTAGAAATTTCAACCCACTGGCCTGGCTTTGGTCCAGCAAAAAATAGAGCTTTGGGACTTGCTACTCAAGATTGGATTTTATCCATTGACGCAGATGAACGAGTTACACCTGAATTACAACAAGAAATCCAAATAGTCATGCAAACACAGGACAGCAAAGATTGTTATGCAATCCCAAGGAGGTCTTGGTACTGCGGAAAATTTATGGCGCATTCTGGCTGGTATCCAGATTATGTCGATCGGTTATTTAAAAAAGGTTCTGCTCAGTTCTCCAATCACCTAGTACACGAACGCTTGATTCCGCTAGGCTCAACTGGCAAGCTAAGTAACCACTTTATTCACTATAGTTATCGCAATTTTGAACAAGTTCTTCATAAAGTAAATACCTATTCAAGTGCATCTGCCCAACAGGCTTTTAACGAAGGTAAACAAGGCGGCCTTGGTAAAGCTATCACCCATGGATTTTGGGCTTTTTTTCGAACCTATCTGATCCGCAAAGGATTTTTAGATGGCCGATATGGGCTAGCATTAGCCATCTCCAATGCGGCCACCTCCTACTATAAATATATCAAACTCTGGCACCTACGCCAAGATCGTTAATGCCTTAAGAGTTCGGAGTTGGAATGACGGGTAATAATAAATAAGAGTCTTTATCACCACCAGCATAAATCGTATTGAATGCCCCTTCGTTATAGTCATTATGGAAATGGGTAAAAGCTGCACTTCCAAAGCCATCTTGCTGCTGGATATCAACTCGTAATTGATGGCCTTTCTTGAGGACAATACAAGTTGGTATGATTTCTACCTGACATTCAACCGGAACATTCGGCTCTAACCAAAGACGCTCATTATGCGCATGGTAGGGCCTGTAAGGTAAAGATTTCTTGGGGTCTAGTTTTCGGTGGGAGGCCCTTAACCAGCCCTTCGTTAAAGAAACCGGCTGACCTTGCTGACCTAATTCATTGACATCGTTACCTTCAGGGTCAATGTTTCTGAGGGTAACCATTAAATCCATGTCCTCCGAAGTAGATGAAACCCATAAATTACAGACAATAGGGCCAGTGATTTCTAAATCACTCAACATGGGCGGAGTAATGAAAGAGACCCCCGCTCGACCAACTCCAGGCGCTGAAGACCCAGAACCAATACCGGCCTTATTGGGATTACTACCTCGGTAAGTTACTTGGTTAACCTTACTGGGTAAATCAAGCAATAAACTGCCTTCCGTATCCTCTTCATTTTTGGATTGCTCACGCTCTATTTGAAAATACATCTTCGTCCATATCGTTCTTGCTAAAGGCCACTCATATTCATAACGAAACGCATACGGTTTTTTACTGCCACCAGTTCTAATTTCTA
>CALPOM020000149.1 GCA_943325205.2 Thermoflexus hugenholtzii JAD2
CCCATGAAATCAAAAGTTATCGCTGACATTTCTGAGCAAAATCAGTTTGATGAGATCGTTGATGTTCGAACTCCTGCAGAGTTTGCCATTGACCATATTCCGGGGGCAATCAACTTACCCGTTCTGAGTGATGAGGAGCGCGCAATCGTTGGTACTCTGCACGTACAAAAGTCCCCTTTTGAAGCAAATAAAGTCGGCTCCGCCCTAATCGCTCGCCATATTGCCGACCATATTGAGCAGCACTTTCACCCCAAAGAAAAGTCTTGGAAACCACTCATCTATTGTTGGCGAGGTGGCAAACGGAGTAACTCGCTTGCCCACGTTTTACGCCAAATTGGTTGGCAAGCCCAAACCTTAGGTGGCGGCTATAAATCTTACAGAAGATATGTCTTAGATGAACTGCAAACCTTACCTACCCAATTTCAATATCAGGTCATCACAGGCTCAACCGGGAGCGCTAAAAGTAGAATCTTGGAAGAACTGCATCACCAAAAAGCACAAGTCCTAGATCTAGAATTACTGGCAAATCATAAAGGCTCAGTACTCGGGGGGAATATTTACTCCAGCCAGCCAAGTCAAAAACTCTTCGAAACCAATATCCTTAAAACACTACAACAATTTAATACTAATCAAGTCGTTTTTATTGAAGCAGAAAGTAGGAAAATTGGTTCCCTTCAAGTGCCGGATAGTTTGCTCGAAAAAATTCGGGAAAGCCCCTGTATTCGGATTGCAGCTAGCCTGCAAGCGCGGGTTGTTTTTTTACTGCGCGATTACGACTATATGACGCAAAACCCAGGTATTCTCATTGAAAAATTAAGCCATTTAAAAGCAATTCATGGCCAAAATATCCTAAATAACTGGAGCAATTTAATCAACCTTGGCCATTGGGAGCAACTCATCGAAGAACTGCTAGTCAAGCATTATGACCATCTCTATAAGCAATCTCAAATCAAAAATTTTAGTCATTTTGAGAACGCACAAACTATCCAAGCCGAGGATCTAAGCCACGAATCGATTGTCCAGATTGCCCACGAAATCAACCGAAACTACGTATGTTCTGTAGCTAGGCCCTCAACACAGGGCTTGATCTAAGAAATATACAATTGCAATAGGCCCTGCGTACCATCGCGCCCCAAACCCTTTGCAACCATTTGATCGTAGAGTTTTTTTGCTTGACTCAGTCCAGGTAAATCTAAATCTAATTTTTTAGCTTCAGCAAGGGCAATCGTCAAGTCTTTAATAAAGTGCTCAATATAAAACCCTGGGGCATAGTCTCCAGCAATCATTCTCGTACCCAGTACGTTGAGCTGAAATCCTGATGCTGCGCCACCACCAATCGACTGCAATACAGTCGAGGGATCTAAGCCAACCTTCTTGGCATAAGCCAAACCCTCAGCAACCCCCATGATATTTGAAGCGATCACAATTTGATTACACATCTTGGTATGTTGGCCCATACCCGCACCACCCTGTAAAATAATGCTGGTTCCCATTAATCTGAGAACCGGCAAAGCCTGTTCAAAAACTTCTTGTGAACCGCCGACCATGATGGTTAACTTCGCGTCGCGTGCCCCAACATCGCCCCCAGAAACAGGAGCGTCTAATGCTCCTAAACCTTTTTTAGCAGCTTCCTGTGCAATGTCTCTGGCTAAAGAAGGACTTGAAGTGGTCATATCTACTAAGATGGCATTCTTGGCATGGGCAATGATACCTTGTGGCCCGAAATAAACCTCCTCGACGTCACGTGGAAAACCAACAATAGTTATCACTAGATCCGAATGAGCTGCAACCTCTCCAGGCGTGTCAAACCATTTTGCCCCCCTACTAACTAATCCGTCAGCTTTACTTTTTGTACGGTTATAAACATTGAGCCCAAACCCACCAGCCAGTATATGACCTGCCATACTCTGCCCCATGATTCCTAAGCCAATAAATCCGATTGTTTTAATTGTGGACCCAGTCATTATTGATTTCCTATCTAAGGTTATTTAGCGATTACTATTAAGGCTATTTTGCCATAAGACCCTTCGTTAGAAGTTCTGATAAATAGGTCTTATGGTTTCTCAGATAATGCAGCTGACGGCACATCTTTTACGCATCGAAATCCAATATAAACGACCGCGGTATCGTTTGGCTTGGTTGCAACATTACTCTCGAGCTGTTGTTCTGGCCCATACCACCATGATGCACCGCGCGTAATCGACTGACCACTATTTGATGACGCAGTCCATTCCCACACATTCCCTCCCATGTCAAATAAACCATTTACACCAGGCTTTGTAGTTCCAACTAAAACATGTCCAGTCCCTCTATTCAGGGCACCCTTTGGAGCAACACCTTGATGCTCAGAACAGCCAGCTAAACAATGTGAGCCTCGCGCACTATCACCGTTTGGATATTGGTAACGTCGCCCTGAAGTAAAACCATCTTTGGGCTGAGAACGCTGCTCTAAATAAGCCGCCATGACCCATTCTGAATCAGTTGGTAAGCGCTTACCGTAAAAACGACAGATCATTTGCGCTTCTTGCGCATTCAGATGAACGGCGGGCTCTTGATCATTCGCTGTAACGCCGTAGGGTGTTCGCCATGACCAACCAGGCTTTTTAACAAAACCCATTTCATAAGATAATCCTCCCCCTTGCGTTTCAGCAGCACTTCGAAACCCAGTTACCTGCGCATAACGCTTGACCTCCCCAATCGTCATTTCAGTTAGATCCCAAAAGATATTACCAATCTTGACGTTCGCAATCTGCGATTGCGGATTCTGAGCAAATACTCCAAAACATATCAACAAACTAGATGCATAAAAAAATGTCTTTACACTTTTTTTAAAGCACGAAATGAGCTGCATGAACTAATATCCTTTTCTGTATATTTTTAAATCAGCATAAAGCATCTATTTTTAAATAATTTCAATATTTCCTAAAATATACTATAGTCATACTAAATACAAACAAATACTGGAGCCAAATTGAGAGCCTTAATCTATAAAAATTCTACCCAATACATTATCTTCTGTACCGCTATTTTGCTTGGGCTGGTTAGTTTTCTCTTAGTAAGCACAAGTACCCATGCACAAAATACTTACCCCAATAAATCCCTTAAATTAATCGCGCCATTTCCACCCGGTGGTACTAGTGATATTCTTGGTCGCATCCTTGCGCAAAAATTAAGCGATACCCTAGGCCAAAGTATGATCGTTGAAAACAAGGGTGGAGCATCTGGCAACATCGGCCATGAATACGTCATGAAAGCCAACCCAGATGGTTATACCCTCATATTATCTAGTAGTGGCGTGGTAGTTAATAATCCACATTTATTTAAGCAACTCAACTTTAATTGGTATGTCGACTTCGTGCCGATTTCAATGGTGGCTACTGCCGGTCAAGTTCTTGTTGTTCACCCCAGTGTGCCAGTTAAATCAGTTGCTGAACTAACTGCTATGGCAAAAGCTAAACCAGGATCTATCAATTTTGGCTCTGGCGGTAAAGGCATCTCCTCCCACATTACCGGTGAACTTTATAAAGCAGCAGCAGGTATTGATATCGTGCACATTCCGTATAAAGGCTCTGGACAAGCGGTCGCTGATGTAGCCGCGGGACAAATCCAAATGGTTTTCTCTGACATGGCGCCCGCCGTCGCTCTCATTAAGGGTGGTAAACTGCGTCCATTAGCGGTAACTTCTACCCAACGCTCAAATATCATGCCAGAAATTCCAACGATGATTGAAGCTGGCTACCCCAATTTCGAATCTGTTGTTTGGTGGTCTTTAGCCGCCCCCAAAGGTACTCCCCAAGCAGTTATTCAACGCCTCAATTCAGATCTATCAAAAATCATGGTCTCCGCTGAAATTAAAGAGGCCTTCGATAAACTTGGTATCACGCCATTACACAGCACACCAGCCCGCGTTCATGAAATTGCTAAAAGAGACTCTCCGATCATTGGCGAACTACTCAGAAAATCTGGTGTGGAAAAGGAGTAAAAGGAACCGCTTTCTCTATTAACCTAGCACTTGTCCTAATTGTATTTTTTGTATATTAATTCATACTAAACAGAATGAATCTATTTGAATTACGCCTGCAATAGATATTTTTTTGATTCGGATTTATTTTTTAGGGAATTATTATGCGAAATTTCATCATTCGAAATACTCTTCGCCTGAATTTTATCAGTCGTCTATGGATTCTTTCTATCCTAAGTATTACTACAGTATCAACTATCGCTTACGCTCAGTCAACCTATCCTAACCGACCAATTAAGTTTATTGCACCGTTTCCTCCAGGAGGAACAAGCGATGTTCTTGGCCGTATCATGGCTCAAAAATTAAGCGATGCCCTAGGTCAATCTGTCATCGTAGAAAATCGCCCAGGAGCATCTGGGAATATCGGGCATGATATTGCCGCAAAGGCCGCACCTGATGGCTATACACTCCTTCTTTCAAATAGTAGTACCGTAGTGAATAATCCGCACCTGTTTAAACAAATGAGTTTTGATTGGTACAAAGACTTTAGCCCAATATCCTTGGTCGCTATCGCTGGTCAAGTACTTGTAGTTCACCCGAGCGTCCCCGTAAAAAGTGTCAGCGAACTAACAGCACTTGCTAAATCCAAGCCAGGTCAGTTGAATTTTGGCTCTGGTGGTAAAGGAATTCAATCGCATATTACGGGAGAAATGTATAAAACAGCAGCGAATGTTGACATAGTTCACATTCCCTATAAAGGAACAGGAGTCGCAGTTGCAGACTTGGTAGCTGGGCAAATCCACATGGTCTTCTCCGATATGGCACCAGCAGTGCCATTTATTAAGGCCAATAAGCTGCGTGCTCTAGCAGTAACATCGCCGCAACGATCAACCACCCTACCTGAGCTACCAACAATGATTGAACTCGGCTTTCCTAATTTCGAAGCAGCTGTTTGGTGGTCAATCGTAACACCCAAAGGTGTCCCAAATAGCATCATTGACCGTA
>CALPOM020000150.1 GCA_943325205.2 Thermoflexus hugenholtzii JAD2
AATGATTTTTTAACAGATGAATCAGAACCTGATGTGAGTTTTTGACTTCATTAGTCCACGAGGCATAGTATGCTTTGCCATGTTTTAAATCGACAATTGGTAAAAAATCAGCCTTATCGACGACTTCATAAGTGTTTGTGCCGTGAATCAGATCGAATAGCTGGCGTTCCAAAAAATTATGCCAAGTTTTTTGAAGCATGTTAAAGAGTGTCATAGAGAATGAGCGACAGAAAAATACCAGTCATATGTAAAGGCTATAGAGAAAGATGGTCAAGGAAATAGCCTAATCAATTTGTATAAAAAGGTAGGACATGTTTTGTAAAGAATTCTTATTGGGAATTCACAAGTTATTGATGAGACAGGGTATGATAGCTATTGTACTTCTTAAGTAGATAGCAATCTTAGTGAAGATTCGGACGATTTAATGAAAAATATTCAATGCATAATTTTAATTAGTTTGGCAAGCATTCTTGCTTTGGGGTGCTCTAAAGCTCCGCAGGAAGTCGCTAAAGATGGTTCAGACAAAGCAATCGATGCGAAATCTTCCGAAAATCACGATCAGAAGGATGCAGGTAAGACTCTTCCTGCTGCAAAAGAAGACAAACAACCCATTTATGTTGAGCTAGTTGACCCTGTTTTTGTTAATTTACCAGCGTCACCTGGTAAGAAGGGTGGGGAGCACTTTTTGGAAGTTGAGCTCATACTTCAAACGACGAATAGTTCAGTAGAAGGTTATGCTGAAAAGATGAAGGCGGATGTGAAGGCAATGGTTATTACGATTGGCGCTTTGCGTGAGAAAGATCTCTTATTTAATCAGGGCGAAAAAGCCATGCTTGCTAAGGAGTTAGCGATTGGACTTAGCTCTTTATTTGACCCAGAACTAACCATGACTTATTTGCAATATCAACAAACGGATGAATTAAATCCGCAAACGATTGGCCGGTTAAAGGCGATGGGTATATTTCCGAAGGTGGCTAAAGTAGAGCTCTCTAATGAGGCCTTAATTGGCGCTAGGGCGCTTTCTTTAAAGGACCTTCCGGTGCAAGCTGTACTATTTAAAAAATTTAAGATGCAATAATCAGATTCAAAAAAGTTTTAGATTATGTTGCATTGAAATGTTCTAAAGCTAGTTTGGCACATGCTGCCACATGAGTTAGGTGAATCATGTGATATTCGGATGGGATATGTGACAGACGAATATTGGGAATATGCTCTTGTAAAAGTCTTTCTTGATCAGCATCCGTTATTTGCCCATGATGTGGAAATATAGCCAAGGTTGGGCAAGATATTTTTGATAAAAACTGGAGTGCATGAGCATTACTTACCAGTTCTGAGTATCGAATTAAAGTTTCTGGGTTTCCCTTAGCAAACTCATCAACATACCAATTAATTAATTGTGGATCTGTATCAGGTGGAAAGCGAGTCATGATGCTGGTTTGACGTACCCACTCTTTGATCCCCATTGATTTCATTGCCTCTAAGCGACTAGAGTATCCAAGCGCGTACTTTTCTTTCATCGAGTCATTGATATATACAGGGGTTGCAATGAGGGTCAGTGATTGAATTAATTTTGGATATTCGGCTGCGAGAATAATACCTAAAATTCCTCCCATAGATTCACCACAAAAATAGACTGGGCCAGAACAAGTTGTGGAGATAATTTTTACAAGATCTTCAAGGCAGGCCTCAATAGTAATTTGAGAAATAGGGAACTTACTCGATTGCCCAACTCCCCTCATATCAGGACGAATTACACGAAAGTGACTTGATAGATATGGAATCCAGCGATACCAGAATCCACTATTACGGCCATTGCCGTGTTGTAAGATGATAGTGGGTTTATTCTCCCAAGGATCTGTGAAATCATCTTCTTGGTAGAAAATGTGATGTGAAGAACTAACTGCAAGAGTTGGCATAAAGAGTCAATCCACCTCAAGTTTTATCTTTTTTGTAAGTAGCGCCCATTGGGTTTTTTCAAGAACAAAAAAATCATGGAATTCTTTAGGGGTGCTGCCAATAGGGATAGCGCCATCATTACTGAGCCGGCTTAAAATCTCTGGATCTTTAAGAGCTTTAGCGATTTCGATAGACAACTGTTGAACGATCTGATTAGGCGTTTTAGCTGGTAAGAATACGCCATACCAACCATCGACTTCGTACTTGGGATAGCCCAGCTCCTTAATGGTGGGAATATCTGGCAGGGCAGGCGAGCGAGCGCCACTAGTAATCGCTAAAATTTTCAATTTCTTTGCACGCACCAGTCCCGCTCCAGCTAGGAGATTATTTAACATGGACTGAACTTGCCCACTGACCAGATCATTATTTGCAGGTGCTGCACCCTTATATGGAACGTGGATCAGTTGCAAGCCTGCGGTATCGAGTAATAACTCCATACCAAGGTGTGGTGCGCTTCCAGTGCCTGAGGATGCATAACTGATCTGACCTGGATTTTTTTTCGCCAACTCGACAAATTCTTTAAAGGAATTAGCTGGCGAATTTGCTGGAACGGTAAAGAGGTAGGGATATTTAGCGACGAGAGAGACTGCTACAAAATCTGTATCCGTATTGTAGGGAATCTTTTTAGTGACTGCTGGTGCGATTGCATGCGAGGCAATTGTTAGTAATACCGTGGATCCATCTGGCGCAGACCTAGCTACAAAATCTGCGCCAATTACGCCATTTGCCCCTGACTTATTCTCGACAATAATCGACTGATTGATCTGGGAGCCTAATTTATTCGCTAGAGCACGGGCAACAGCATCGGTACCTCCACCGGCTGGAAAAGGAACTATTAACTTAATTGGCTTATTTTGCCAGTCTTGGGCATAAATAAATGGTGCATAACTTAGAAAAAAGAAAACTGTCAGTAAATATTTCAAAATGTATCCAAAAATAGGGAGATACCGCAAAGGTTAGATAAGTAAGAGGACAGGGTAATAGAATCCATTAAACTCTAGAAATAAGATCTATATTTAAAAGAATAATTAAAGTTTAATCGAATAGACTTAGAACATGGAGAATTGATGAAATTATTGAATAAAACCCATAGATTGTGGACCTTAACTTGTTTGTTACTTATATTGTTTGCTGGTCAATCAATGGCACAAACGCCATGGCCAAATAGACCAATTAAGCTTGTAGCTTCATTTCCCGCTGGTGGTGCAAGCGATGTTTTAGCGCGTCTTTTAGCACAAAAACTCAGTGATGGATTAGGGCAAACAGTAACGGTTGAGAATCGTCCTGGAGCAACGGGTAACTTAGGCCATGAATATGCGGCAAACTTACCTGGAGATGGTTATACACTCTTACTAACGAGTAGTAGTGTTCTCGTCATCAATCCGCATATGTACAAAAGATTGGGCTATGATGTTTTTAATGATTTTGTGCCAATTTCAATGGTTGCATCTGCTGGCCTAGTCGTTGTTGTCCATCCCGGGTTGCCTATTTACAGTCTTGCTGAGCTGACCGCCTATGCTAAAGCAAAGCCTGGGCAGATTAATTTTGGATCGAGTGGGCAGGGCGCTGCTTCACGTATATTTGGAGAGATGTATAAGAACGCAGTCAACGTTGAAATTACCCATATTCCTTACAAAGGCAATGTACAAGCTGTGAATGATTTACTTGCAGGCCAAATTCAGATGATGTTTTCAGATATGGTGCCAGCTATTCCTCAAATTAAAGGTGGCAAGTTAAGGCCATTAGCAGTGGCAGCGCCAAAGCGTTTAGAAATCCTCCCAGATATACCAACGATGACAGAGCTTGGCTTACCTGGTTTTGAAAATGCGACATGGTGGGCAATGATAGCGCCTAAAGGTACCCCACCTTTAGTGGTTACAAGAATTAATAGTGAGTTAAGTAAAGCGATGACATTACCTGATGTGTTGGAGGTATATACAAGGCTTGGAATGACTACACAACACAGTTCCCCAGCAAAGGTATTTGAGCAAGTTCGCGTTCAGTCTACGGCTATGGGTAAATTATTAAAGTCTGTTGGAGTGCAACCAGAATAGGTCGCTTAGTTGTTATTGATTGAAGGAGTTAAGGTAATTCTAGAAATATGGAATAAAACCTTTTTCTCATTTTTCTCAGTAATAATTTTTTTATCTTTTCTTTTATTAAAATTCGGTTCGATATGAATGGGATGATTTTTTAGCATTAAAAAATCGGAAAATTCTTTTTTGCCTAACTTCACACGCATATGATTAGCAGAGGTATGGGGGCGATGATTCAACTCTAACCAACCGATGCTTTGAACTTCACAATCCTTGGGAATTGCGTAAATTGGATCTTCTTCAAAGTCGATTGAAAAGTAGAACATATTGCCAAGTTCGCTAGGCAGATCAATACCATGTTCAGCTAGCCCCTCATTAATCTGCGTAATTTCTCCAACATAATTCATTTCAGATTTGTTAATCCAAGTACCATCTTGGAAGTATCCTTGATCCATTTTGATCGATTCAAGTTTAAGTCGGATATTTACAGTATCAGTCATGAGATAAATTTTTCCATTAGGTCAGATTACGATGTGCCTTTGTAAAATAAATAATTTTCTTACTTAGAACAATATATCACTTCAGCGATGTTTTGCTAAAACCGAAACTCATTCAGACGATATTACTTGATGGTTCGTTTTCGGACATCTTTAGATGTAAAGTACGGATGACTGAGAATTGAGGTTTAAGAAGTCTACAAATGAGAAAACCCACAATTTTTATCTTGCGGGTTTTATTTAAATCTTTAGAAAAGTACCTTACTTAAACTTAGGCACTTTGTAAACTTACAATTCTGTAAGTCATTGATTTTGGTGGCGAATCAGGGATTTGAACCCCGGACCTGCGGATTATGATTCCGTCGCTCTAACCAGCTGAGCTAATTCGCCGAACTTCAAATTATAGTGCCATTTAGGTCAGTTGGTCTAGTCCACAGTTTCATTGAATGAATCGTCCTCTAA
>CALPOM020000151.1 GCA_943325205.2 Thermoflexus hugenholtzii JAD2
TGCTGGAAATATTTCTGGGAGTGGCTCGGTCACAAAATTAGGCCAAGGCAATCTTACCTTGACTGGAACGAATAGTTACACTGGTGGTACGACTATTTCGACTGCGAGCCTTATAGGCAATACCCAATCTTTAACTGGCAATATTGTTGATAATGCCACCGTCATATTTGATCAATCCACGAATGGTACTTTCACGGGAAATATTTCTGGTACTGGCGCACTTTTAAAACTAGGTTCTGGATCGTTGACTCTTTCTGGCAGAAATAGTTATACGGGTGGAACAACAATAACGACGGGCACTTTAATTGGTAATTCGCAGTCTTTAACTGGCAATATTATCGATAATGCCTTTTTAACATTTGACCAATCTAATAGCGCAGTAATTCAATCTACCGATGCGGTGTTTGCGGGTCGGATTTCTGGATCTGGTGCGTTAACAAAACAAGGCTCTAGCTCATTGACTCTTACTGGCGAAAATAATTATCAAGGTGGCACTACTATTTCTGCTGGGACGCTTATAGGTAATTCGCAATCCTTAACCGGTAATATTTTAAATAATGCAGCTTTAATATTTGACCAATCTGGTACTGGGCAATTTGCTGGAAATATTTCCGGGTCTGGATCTGTGCAATCGCGTGGTCAAGGAAGCTTGACCTTATCGGGTACGAATAGTTATACGGGTGGAACAACTATTTCGACGGGTACTCTTATCGGTAATACGCAATCCTTAATAGGCAATATTGTTGATAATGCAACGTTGATATTTGATCAATCCAGTAATGGTACCTTTGCGGGTAATATTTCTGGTGTGGGTTCACTCCAGTCGCGCGGCCAAGCAAGTCTTACATTAGCTGGTTTGAATAGTTACACTGGTGGTACAACTATTTCTGCTGGAACCCTCATTGGTAACACGCAATCCTTAACAGGCAATATTGTTGATAATGCTGCATTGATATTTGATCAATCAAATAATGGCACTTTTGCTGGGAGTGTTTCTGGGTCTGGTTCATTGCAGTCACGTGGTCAAGGGAGCTTGACCCTAATGGGAACAAATAACTACCAAGGAGGAACCTTGATTTCTGGAGGCTCATTAGTTGGTAATACGCAGTCCTTAACAGGCAATATCATTAATAACGCATCTTTAATTTTTGATCAGGCTACTGACGCTACTTTTAATGGAAATATTTCTGGAAGCGGCAATGTGATAAAAAATAATACAGGTAAATTAATTTTGGCAGGAGTAAATAATTTTACCGGAGGGACCATCACGAATGCTGGTCAATTGCAATTAGGACTGAGTACGACGTCGGATAGTACTGCACCGACCACGAAATTGGTGAGTCCAGTACCGACCAATTTTAATCCTGCGGCGTTAAATTTCAAACCCCCTCCGCCCATGCAGTTTGCACCGCCTCCAACAACTAGCTTTGCAGGCCCTAGTGGTCCTCAGGTATTAAATCCAAACAGTGCTGGATTGCCACCTCCTCAGGCTCAAGGGACTAGCCCAAGTGGGCCCAGCGGGCCTGGCCCAGTAGGAATTTCAGATGTTGGCGGTGCTCCGCCTCCTCCACCCGGTGGGGGCCAAGGGCCTACAGGTGGACAAGGTGTTGCCGGAAATCAGGGACCTGGTCCTGGAGGTGCTAATGTTCCAGCTGGCTCAAATCCGTCGCCTAATGCTCCGCCAGTCGGTGGTGCTTTTGTGGCTAGTTTTATAGATGCAGGGCCACCACCACCGCCATCGGGACCCAATCAGCCATCAACTACTGGTCAGGGACCTGTTGCACAGGGAGTGGAATCAGCTTCGCCGGCAGCCCCACCTCCTCCTCCGCCGCCATTAACGGCAAAGGCAACTCCGAGTGATACGCCTGCAGCAGGGGATGCTTCTTTGAAAGTAACTGCGGTCGTTCCAACGTATACGCCCCCCAAACAAAACGCTAGACAAACCTCTCGGGTTTCAACGACTATCGTGGCAAATGGTTTAGCGCTTCAAAAAACACAAAATATTGCCGCGAGTAGTACACCCGTATTAAATAACAATTTATCTATTCGAGGAAATTCTGCAAATTGGTAATTCGGATTAATTCTAAAAGCTTATTCATACAGCTTATTTTTTTGGCGGGATACTCCTTGAGTTACGCTCAAGGTATCCCGAATGCGCCCAATATCCCTATATTGCCTCCAATTTCTCCTGCAGACTCGATCATTCAGGACTTTAAGAGAATTACGGATGCCGACTTGACCAAGTCATCATCAAGTGGAGATAAATTTTCTGGGGCGGTTAAAAAAAACCAGCTTGACACAAACTTATTGAATCAAGTTTCCTTAGGTAAGTCATTGATTGGTGAGGATTGTGAAATTTCGGCTGCAAAGGATATTGAGCAAACGACTCTCAACCAAGTTAGCAAAATTACTTGTAATGGGAAAGCTCTGGGTAATTTGTTGGCGCAGTCTTCTTTGCCCCAGCCTAATTCGACAAATTCAGAAGAGTTAATATTGGCTATTAAAAAGCAATATATTTCTTCTCAAGCTAGTCCAGTGATTAGTACAAAGATGCAATGTGCACCTCTGAAGTGGTTAGAAATTGAACAAAAATTACTAGATTTTCAAGTTGCGGTAATGCCGTGTACGTTGAATAACGGCGGTTGGCCTCATCTTGTATTAATGCGTTCGGAAGAGAATCAATTATTTGTTACTGAGGGACCCCCAGCATTATTTCAGGTATTACTCGAATCTTTAAGGGCTCAGGCTAGTAGGACTGAGCCAATTGTAATGAGTTCAAATCAGCAAGTCGCCATGTTACAAAAAATTTGGGGTAAGCCCGTTCGGCTGGTATCTCCGAATGATACGGCTTTATTTGAACAAATACTTGCAGAAGCTCGGGTTGCCAACGCGGCAGATAATTTTGATCAGAGTGAGGCTTTATTCCGTAAAGCCTTAAAAATTCAAACACAACTGTTAGGTGAAGATTCGGAGGCCTTAATTGACTCTTTACTCAACCTTGCGCTCAGTGCTAGTAATAATGGACGCTTTGAGGAATCTGTTGGGCTCTTTACGCGCGTCGAGATTCTCGTCCAAAGATCAACAGACAATAAATTCAAAGCGCGTTATTTAACTTACTTAGGATATGACGCCGCTAACCGAAGAGAATATGTTGATGCTCTGAAATACGCTCATCAGGCAACTAGTGAGTGGCGCGCTATTTTAGAGTTAGATAAGAACTTAGTTGATCAAGCGAATGAAGATGAAACTTTTGTAAAAATTGATTTAGGCGAATTAGCGTTAGCTTTAAATTTCGAAGCCAATATGTCACTTCGCAATGCGGAGTTAGTTGGTGCACAAGCACAAACTTTAGAGGCATTTGACATATTAAATAAGAAAAATAATTTTCCAGCGTATTGGCGCTCTGATGTTTTAGTAACAATGGGGGATGTCGCTATTGCTCAGGGCAGGATTACAACTGCAGAGACCTATTATCAAGCCGCCTTAGCAATTCAAAGACAGTTATATGGAGAGTCCAAGTCAACTGTAAAAATCCTGATGAAGATTGGTACAGCTAGACAAAAAGAAGGGTTATTTACGAATGCCATTATCACTTTTAGAGAAGCTATTCAAATTGCAAAAAAATTGCCAAATGGATATGCTAGTGTATTCACGCCTGATCAGTTGAGTTTTTATGCAGATGCCGCAATCGCTTTATCTCAAAGCCTTCCAAGTGATTTAGACAAGCAAGGATTATTTGCTGAGGTATTTGATGCATTTCAAATGCAAAAGTCCAGTGCTGTAGAAAAAACGCTGTTGATGTCGTCGGTAAGGATGATGTCAAGTAATCCTCAAATGAGAGATTTAGTCGAAAAGTTGCAATCTGCTGAGCGCATTCGGGATACAGATAAAACCCAATTAGCGGCTGAGACTGCACTCTTAGATGATCAGCGAAGTAAGCTTGTAGAGGATCGATTAATTACTCAGATTGAGCAAAAAAATCAAGAAATTTTGCGTTATCAGCAAGAATTACAAGCTAATCATCCCAATTACTTGGAGTTAACAAAAACTAAACCAGTTTTGATTAATGAATTGCAAAGTTTTTTAACCCCGAATGAAGCGATAGCATTATTTTTACTAGGAACGCAGTCGAGTTATATTCAACTGATAACGCGCTCAGAAATTCAGTTAGCTAAAATTGAGCAAGGTGATCAAGCTATTCATGAAGACGTTAAAAGTTTACGTAAAGCTTTAGAAATTGAGGGTGGCAGTGTTAAAGAGTTTGATTTAAATAAGTCATATACAGTTTATAAGGCACTTTTTGGGCAGGTTGAAAAACAATTTAAAAATATTGATCATTTAATTGTCGTGCCGACTGGCCCGCTAGCTAGCTTACCATTTAGCATTTTAGTGACAAAGCCGATTACAGGTGTGGATTACAGCAAGGCTGAGTGGTTAGTTAAGCAGTTAGCTATTACACATACGCCGTCTTTAAAATCTTTTTTTGAGAAGCGCTCAACTGTCCAGTTACAACAAGCTAGTAAAGTATTTCTTGGTTTTGGCAACCCAGTTTTAGCAAAGCTTGAGGAGTCAAGTCTTGAAAGTGGAACTCAAAATTTGGTTTCCTCAAAATTAAATCCCCCATCCCAGACCAAGCCGAATATGAAAAATACGGCGGTGATTTCAAAAAATACTCCACTAACCAATTTACCAGCTCCATTAGTTAATGATGAGTCTAAAGTTGTCGAGGTTGGAAAAGTGATCTGTCGTGATGGAGGGCCGATTCCGGCAGCAATTTTAACGGCTATGCCCTCTTTACCTGACACCGCAAATGAGATTATTCAAGTATCTAA
>CALPOM020000152.1 GCA_943325205.2 Thermoflexus hugenholtzii JAD2
AGCAAGATTGAGCATGAGCTAGGCTGGAGTCCTAGTGAGACTTTTGAGACAGGTATTCGTAAAACAGTACAGTGGTATTTGGAAAATACCGCGTGGATTGACGGTGTTCAGTCGGGATCCTATCGTGCTTGGATTGATAAGCAGTATGCTAAATAATCATCAGGGATTGTTGTATATCTCTGAGCTTTTTACCCAGTA
Source organism: Thermoflexus hugenholtzii JAD2 (assembly GCA_943325205.2). GTDB lineage: Bacteria > Pseudomonadota > Gammaproteobacteria > Burkholderiales > Burkholderiaceae > Polynucleobacter. The sequence goes on from CALPOM020000152.1 coordinate 199, forward strand.
AAGCCGCCTGGTAATTTCATTTAGTTCACTTTTGACTATTTTTTTAATGCCACTAACTAACTTGTCGCCATTCAGTACTCCTGATTTACAGGGCCGAAAAATTCTTGTTTTTGGAAAAGATGGCCAGTTAGGAATTTCTCTACAAAAGTTATTTCTACATTTAAAAATTCCGGTTGTTTTTCTAGGGCGGGAGCAGTGTGATTTAAGTCAAGAACAGAGCATCTTACAAAATCTAAAGCAATATCAACCACAAATTATTTTAAATGCTGCAGCGTATACGCAGGTAGATATGGCGGAGCAAGAGCATGATTTATCTCAAAAAATAAATAGCCGTGTTCCGCGAATTTTGGCTGAATATATTGCTCCTATACCCCGTGGTGTTTTAGTGCACGTTTCAACGGATTATGTATTTGATGGCTTAAAAACAAGCCCATATTTGGAAATAGACGAAACAAGACCGATGAGTCAGTACGGCATGAGTAAGCGGGATGGCGAATTAGGAATTCTAGAGACGTTTCATAGACTTAATAACAGAGCTAAAGAAGAAGCTGCGAAGTTTTTTATTCTGCGCACGAGTTGGGTTTATGGACAAGGCAATAACTTTATCCGAACGATGTTAAAACTGGCAACGCAAAAAGAGCAGTTAAAAGTAGTTAATGACCAGTATGGTTGCCCAACTTGTAGTGACTGGTTGGCAGGAGTCGCTTTGCAGTTGGCGGTATCTGATGCCGAATCAGGTCTTTATCATTCAGTTGTAGATGGCCAGACGACTTGGCATGGTCTAGCTAGTTTTGCAATAGAGACGGCCAGAAATGCCGGTATGCCAGTGCTAGTGAAGCCTGATCAAATTTTCCCCATTCCGACCGAAGATTACCCTTTACCTGCCCCAAGGCCCCAAAACTCAATGATGGATAACTCAAAATTAAAGACGACCTTAAAAAAGATTGGCGCTAATAGCCTTGATCATCCCTGGCAAGAGCAAGTTCAGCAATATGTCATGGAATATGTACAAAAGCTATCGCAATAATAATTTAGAATAGTACCCATATGAAACAATTCAATGAGTTAATAAGATGAGTGCACTTCGACGAAAGGGAATTATTCTCGCGGGTGGATCTGGAACGCGGTTATATCCAGTTACGCAGGCCGTATCTAAGCAACTCATGCCGATTTACGATAAGCCGATGATTTATTACCCGCTAAGCACTTTGATGCTCGCTGGTATACGAGAAATTTTACTGATTTCGACTCCCCAAGACACTCCCTTATTTGCTCAGCTACTGGGAGATGGAAGTCAATGGGGGATTGATATCCATTATCAGGTGCAACCTAGCCCGGACGGCTTGGCACAGGCTTTTATTTTGGGTAAAGATTTTATTGATAATCACCCTAGCACCTTGGTCCTTGGGGACAATATTTTTTATGGCCATGATTTCGCCAAACAATTGCAAAAGACAGCTATAGCTCATGAGGGCGCGACTGTATTTGCCTATCATGTGAACGATCCAGAGCGCTATGGAGTTGTGGAATTTGATCAGCAGATGCGGGCGGTCTCGATTGAAGAAAAGCCCATTTTGCCTAAAAGTTCATATGCAGTAACTGGACTGTACTTTTATGATGAACAAGTCTGTGACATTGCTAAAACAATTAAGCCCAGTAAACGCGGCGAATTAGAAATCACCGAAATCAATCAACGGTATTTAGATATGCAGCAATTGAATGTTGAGATCATGGGGCGAGGCTATGCATGGCTAGATACCGGTACTCATGACTCCTTACTAGAGGCCGCTGGATTTATTGCAACTCTGCAAAAACGCCAAGGACTCATGGTTGCCTGTCCTGAGGAAATTGCTTTTCATGCTGGCTGGATTAATAAGGAAACTGTAGAAAAAATTGCTGCCTCATTGAAGAAAAATTCGTATGGGCAATATCTTTTAAAAATGTTAGCTTGATAGGGTTTTCAGATGCCGATTACTGTCACTCCTACTAAAGAGATCCCTGATGTGCTTGTTATAGATCCAAAAGTATTTGGAGACGAGCGTGGTTGGTTTTATGAATCATTTAATCAACAAGAGTTTACCGAAAAAACTGGAGTTAAAAAACCCTTTGTGCAGGACAATCACTCCAATTCAAAGCAATACGTTTTGAGAGGACTTCATTATCAAACGGAGCATGTGCAAGGTAAGCTCGTGCGTGTGACGCAAGGTCGTGTATATGATGTTGTGGTTGATATTCGGCGCTCATTACCCACTTTTGGAGTTTGGACTGGGATCGAGCTAAGTGCTGAAAACCATTTACAGCTTTGGATCCCAGAAGGCTTTGCCCATGGCTTTGTGGTTTTATCAGAAGAAGCACAATTTTTATATAAAACGACTGATTATTGGCATGCTAAGAGTGAGCAATGTATTCGTTGGAACGATTCCACACTCAAAATTGATTGGCAACTACCAAATGGTATTGAGCCATTAGTGAATGCCAAAGATTCTGCTGGAAAATTATTCGAGGATGCATTTTATTTTTAGCTGAATCCTGAGATTCAGGAATACTTGTACTTCGTAATACATACCCTAAGTAGGCGTAATTCTAAATAATTCATAGAAGGAGGAGCAATTGAGATATTACCAATACAGCTTTAATCAACTAGCTATACAAATCAACTTTTCAATTATTGGCTTGATGGCGATGATTTTTAGTCAACTCGCTATTGCTCAGTCTTGGCCTAATCGCCCAATCAATTTAGTGACGCCGCTTGCTACTGGAAGTGCGTCTGACGTCGCTCTGCGCATTGTTGCGGAGCGCTTGGGAACTGCCTTAGGGCAGACTTTACTAATAGACAATCAGACTGGCGCATCCGGCGCTATTGGCGCAGAAAAAGTCATGCGCGCCACGGCTGATGGATATACATTTTGTGGTTGCAATAATGCAATCTTAGGAGTGCTACCCCAACTGCGCAAAGTTTCTTATGACCCCAAACTTTTTAAGCCTGTAGGTATGATTGCTGTTTTGCCAACTGTCTTAGTAGTTCATCCCAGTATTCCAGTCAATACGATTCCAGAGTTCATTACCTATATTAAGGCAAATCCAGGAAAAGTGAATTACGCCTCTGGTGGGGTTGGTAGTCCACAGCATATTGCGATGGCGATGTTTGAGTCTCTTGCCAATGTCAAACTTGTACATGTGCCCTATAAAGGAGCAAGCCAAGCGGCAGTTGGGACTGCAGGGGGTGAAGTAGCGGCGATGTTTAATGCCATAGGAACAGTTTTGCCCTTAATTAAGTCAGGTAAATTAAAGCCAATCGGTATCGCTGGAGCGCAAAGAACTAATATACTTCCGGAGGTGCCAACTATTGCCGAGTCAGGAGTTAAAGGATATAACTACGCTTCATGGATAGGTATAGTTGCTCCGCCTAATACGCCAGATGAAATAGTTAGTAAATTATCAACGGAGTTATTTAAAGTGGTGAACTCATCAGATGTGGCTAAGAAATTAGCAGATAATGGTATTGATCCAATGCCCATGAGTGCAATACAGATGGGTGCTTACATGGCGGCAGATTACCAAAAGATGGGCAAGGTAATTGAGGATGCTCAAATTAAAGCTGAGTAGATATTACGCGTTAAACGGAAAGGCATTTTTTGGAAAATCAGAAAAAAATTTGGCGCGGTAAACAGTTGCACTATCAGCCAGAGAAAAGTCATGTACATCCATTTCTAGTGGACTTGTGGAACGATGTTGAAAAAGCTACCGATGGTCGAGTAGTTATGGAAGTTTTAGCAGACAATGGTGGCTTAAAAAAATCGCACTTAGATATCGTTGATGGGGTTATACAGGGGGATATTCAGTTTTACGCATTGATGGGGAGTATTCTAGGGCCGATCACACCGACAATGAATGTTCAAAGTCTTCCCTTTGCTTTTAGAGATAATACTGACGTATATGGGTCGATGGATGGTTTATTAGGCGAATATTTGCGGCGTGAGCTTGGCACAAAAGGTTTGTATCTTGTTCCTGGTGGCTTAATGGAAAATGGTTTTAGGCATATTGTTACGAATACCCAACCAGTTCAAGACGTCAGTGACTTAGAGGGGCTCGTAATCCGTATTCCTGAGGGGCAAGTATTTGAAGAAACCTTTCGAGCTCTTGGTGCTAAGCCGGTACCGCTATTTGTCCTAGAACTATACGATGCGTTGAAGACGGGAAAATTACAGGCTCAAGAAAATCCCTTAGCCATTATTGATTCACTCAAGTTACATGAAGTGACTAAATATGTCAGTATGACATCCCATATGTGGTCAGGATTTAATTTAATTGGTAATCTAGGCTTTTGGGAAGCTTTACCGGTAGATATTCAGGAAATTATTTTGCATCAAGTGCGGACTCACATTGGTAGGCAACGACAATATACGATTGATCTGAATTTGGAGTTAGCGACTTCTCTGAAGAGTCAGGGGATGGTCTTTAATATGGTCGATACGAAGCCATTTAGACAGCGCTTAGCTGGAACTTTTTATCAGCGCTGGAAAGCAGAGCTTGGTTCTGAAGTGTGGGGCTTGTTAGAGGCTCAGGTTGGTAGGCTTGCCGAATAAAAACTTATTGCGGTTGAAGGCCAG
>CALPOM020000153.1 GCA_943325205.2 Thermoflexus hugenholtzii JAD2
CTTGCCATAACCCAACTTGACTAAATATAAGGAGTAAAAAACATATAAACTTGCGTGCGCAAAAATCATCCAAAAAGTCGACGAAAAAAACCATAATACTTCTGGTCTTTTAATAATATGACGCATCTGCCCGCTACTTAGAGGCTGCCCTGTCATCGGAGGTTCCCATAAAATCCAGGTGCACAAGGTCACGCATGCTAATAAAATCCATCCCACCCATGTCAGCGACGAAATACCCTGACTTTCAAACCAATAACCCCCAGCAAATACAGCTAACATAAATCCAATCGAACCCCACAGCCTTAATTTGCCATACCGACTCTCAAAGGCGTTCTCTTTTTGTAAGGCATGTAAAGTGGCCGCCTCACCTAAAGGCGTCAAACTACTACTAAACGTATTTAATAAAAACATCCATAACAAAATTGGCCAAAAACTTTGTAAATAAAATATCCCTGTAAACAAAATGAGTGAAATAACCGCGGTGACCCGCATGATCCCAATTCGGTCTTGCCGAAAATCAGCTAACCAACCCCAAGCAAATGGCCCCATAATACGGGTGATTTGCAACATGGACATGAGTAATGAAATCTGTATCGCAGTAAATCCAATGGCGTCGAAATACAAGCTCAAATAAGGACTCACTATCCCCAAATACCCATAATAAAAAAAGAAAAAAAGGGCAAATCGAGACTGACTATTGATTCGAAACATCAAAGGGATTCGAAACATCAAAGGATCAAAGAATAAAAAACATCAAGAGATTAAAAAAATCAACGATTGTAGTTGCTGCTTAGAATAAAAATTCAAGGCCGCAGCGCGGCAATGGCCGGCGTTATGCCAACAACCTCGCCACACTGCGCACGGTGACGCAAGGCATGATCCATCACCACTAAGGCGAGCATCGCCTCAGCAATCGGCGCAGCTCGAATTCCAACACAAGGATCATGTCGACCTTTGGTTTGTACCTGAATTGGCTGACCATGCATATCAATCGAATGTTTTGCAGTCAAAATACTCGAGGTGGGCTTAATCGCAATCGAAATATCTAAATCCTGACCAGTACTGATACCTCCAAGAACTCCCCCAGCATGATTTGTCGCAAAACCGTCAGGGTACATCTCATCCCCATGCAGGCTGCCCCGCTCAGTTACGCATTGAAATCCGCTACCAATCTCGACCCCTTTGACCGCATTGATCCCCATCATGGCGTGCGCAATATCAGCATCTAATTTATCAAATAATGGATCACCTAAACCGATCGGCATCTTCTTAGCTTGCACAGTAATCCGAGCGCCGCAAGAGTCGCCATCTCGGCGCAAAGCATCCATGTACGATTCTAATTCGGCAATCATCGTCTGATTTGGTGCAAAAAAAGGATTATTGGAAATATGCTCTACACTTTCGAATGGAATCGGGATTTCACCAAGTTGGGTCATGTACGCCACAAAGTAAGTCCCGTAATGTTCTTTTAACCATTTTTTGGCAATGCCAGCAGCCGCAACAACCGGCGCAGTTAAGCGGGCTGAAGAACGCCCCCCTCCCCGAGGATCGCGTAAGCCATATTTTTGCTGATACGTGTAATCTGCATGACCAGGCCTAAATGTATTCAGAATATCGCTGTAGTCTTGGCTTCTCTGATCGGTATTACGAATGATTAATGCAATCGGCGTACCCGTAGTCTTGCCTTCATAAACACCTGACAAAATCTCTACTTGATCAGCTTCTTGACGCTGGGTAACATGCCGTGATGTTCCTGGGCGACGTCGATCTAAGTCATGCTGCAAATCTGCGGCACATAGTGCCATTCCAGGGGGGCAACCGTCCACAATAGCACCAATAGCAGGGCCATGTGATTCACCAAAGGTGGTCGTTGTAAAGAGAGTTCCAAGAGAGCTTCCAGCCATAATCGATATTATGGCATCTTACGCAGTCTTATACTTAAAATTTGCCGAAGTTCATCCCTACTTCGCTTCGCTCGGCCAGTCCCGAATGTAAGCCTTCAACATCGTGTTCTCAAAGCCCTGTGCCTCAACAACGGACTTAGCTACATCATAAAAAGAAATAACGCCCATTAATATCTGTCCATCTAAAACTGGTAAATACCGTGCATGGCGCTCTAGCATCATTTTACGAACCTCATCTAACTCGGTCTGCGGTTCACAAACTAAAGGCATCTTTTCCATAATAGCCCCGACTTGAACTTGGTCTAAGTCCCCTTGATGCTTCGCTAAGTTTTGGATGATTTCTCGAAAAGTTAACATCCCAACAAGCGCACCCTGATCTAGAACAACTAATGACCCTATGTCATGGTCAGCCATAATATCGACTGCCTCCATCACCAAACTTGTCGGAGATACCTTAAAAAGCGTATTCCCCTTTAATCTTAAAATATCACTGACTTGCATGATTTCTCCTTCGCATGATTTTTCCTTCAATCATTATCTATAAAATTGACCGCACTACCCTTGTCATTAAACTCTATATCTTAGACTTGCACGAATCTCTGGCATTCTAGCGGTCAACACAGCCCCAGCTAATGTCACCCACCAAGTTAAGTAAATCCATAGTAAGAATAATGGCAAAATGGCAAATGCACCATATAAGGTTTTATAAACAGTAACCTGCGCTATAAATAAGGTAAAGCCATATTTAGCTGCCTCAAAAAAAATCGCCGCGAGCACGCCGCCAATGAGAGCGTCAACCCAAGTAACTTGCGCGCTTGGGCCAAAGCGATACAAAATAACAAAAGGTAAGCTCGTAAAAACAAACGCTAAAATAAAATTGAGTAACTCCACATGGATCTGTGTTCCTAAATCAATGCCCTGCGTCATACTCATCAATAAAGTAGTGATATAAATACTCAACCCTAACAAAATCGGCCCAAGCACCGTCACAATCACATAGATCAGTAAACGGACCCCAAAAGGCCGCTGACGCTTCACTTGCCAGACCTGATTAAACGACTTTTCGATCGTCATCAAGGTCAAAAATGCACTAAATATTAATCCCACTACGCCAAATAAGGTCAATCCTTTCGAGTGCGTTGAAAACTCATCCAAATAGGTACTAACAGATTGACTTAGCCCCCCCGGAATCAATGTCACACTGATCCAAGCTTGTATACCCTCTCGAAAGTTCACAAACTGTGGCAACTGGCCGATTAAAATGGTTGCAATGGATAGCATTGGAACAATTGCTAAAACAGTCGCAAATGCTAGACTCGCCGCAACTTGGTTAATTTGGGCGCTTGCAAAGCTCGATTTCCAAAAGAAATAACTTCCCTTTAAACTTGGCACTCGGTGCCGGTTATTATTTATTAACATTGCTTCGTCATTATTTTGAATTTACCCATATCATACGTATTATGCAATCTCTTAACCTACTGATCCTTTATTACTCTAGAAATGGTGCTACACGCCAACTCGCCGAACTAATCGCCGAAGGTGTCGAAACAATTCCGCAAGCAAACGCAATCCTAAGGACTGTTCCGGCAATCTCAACCGTTTGTGAAGCTACCGAAAGTTCGGTTCCAACAAGCGGCTCACCCTACGTCGAGCAAGCCGACCTTGCCAATTGCGACGGGCTAGCACTTGGATCACCAACCCGCTTTGGGAATATGGCAGCACCCTTAAAATATTTCCTCGACGCAACTGTTGCCTCTTGGCTCAGTGGTGCCTTAGAGGGCAAGCCCGCCTGCGTCTTTACTAGCTCAGGTAGCCTTCATGGCGGTCAAGAAAGTACTCTTTTATCGATGATGCTGCCCCTCATGCATCATGGGATGGTGCTCATGGGACTGCCCTATTCAGAGTCGTCCCTGCATCATACACAGTCTGGAGGAACGCCCTATGGGGTTTCGCATTATGCGGGTGCAAATGGCACGATGGCCCTAAGTGCTGATGAAAAAACACTCGCCATAGCCCAAGGTAAACGCCTAGCTTTATTAGCAAAAAAAATTAAATTTGCGCCTGCAAATTAATTTTAAAAACTCCAAATTAGCATGCGCATTTTTCCAAATCATCTTAATTCTTATCAAGCCTTAACCTTAATAAGTGCCATTATATTGTGCGTACTGTGTGTCGCTTGGGAATGGTTCTTAGAACCTCTTCGCCCAAACGGCTCTTGGATGATTTTAAAGATATTGCCCCTAGCATGGTTTTTACCTGGACTGTACCAAGGTAAAAATTATTCAATGCAAGCTGTCTCTATGATCATTCTTTTATATTTTTTTGAGGGTTTAGCAAGACTTTTTGAGTCTGGCTTAAACCCATTATTGGCTAGTCTAGAAATTATTCTATCTTGCTTGATTTTTTTTGCGATATTAAAGCATCTCGGCCCTATCAAAAAAGCGGCAGTTGCCCTCAAAAAACAAGCCGAGGTAGCGCAAGGCAGCAACAAAAAGGACTCCTATTGACTATTTTCATAAGCAATCCAATGCCCAATATAAAATAAATCACAACGCAACTTAAAAGATTTTCAAAACTGAATTGATTATTCGGTGACAAAATACCGTTATGATGCAATTTTAAGTAACTACCCCTCTTTTGGAGAAAAACAAATGACAACTACTTTATATGGCTACTGGCGCTCCCTAGCCGCATTTCGGGTTCGTGCAGCCCTGAATTACAAAGAAGTATCTTTTACCGAAAAAATTATCGATCTGAGTCAAGGTGATCAATTTTCTGCAAGCTATCATGAGCTCAATCCCCAACACGTTATCCCACTTCTTGAACATCAAGGGAAAAAAATAACCCAATCTCTGGCCATC
>CALPOM020000154.1 GCA_943325205.2 Thermoflexus hugenholtzii JAD2
CAATTCGCTGATAGTCATAATAGCCTGAAGTCATGATGGCGTCGTAATATGCCGACATATTGGTGTAATCACCCATTACATTCCCTAAAGTAAGCTATTAGCTCTAATAACAGTATATTACTGTATCCAATGTCCAAGGCCTCAAATCGGTCATTAATGAGTCAACTGAGTCAGGAGAAGAGATGCATTAGGACAGAGACTAATTAAGCTTTGATGACCATCTCGGGAGTAATAGCTGCTAAATTTGCAGCTCCCATCTGTTGCATGGTTGCACGTAACTCAGTTTGTAAGATCTGTAATACCTTCTCTACTCCAGCTTGCCCAAAAGAACCTAGGCCCCACAGAGATGGACGGCCAACACACACTGTTGTTGCCCCCATGCTTAAGGCTTTGAAAATATCGGTACCGCGTCGAACCCCGCTATCAAAAATAATCGGCACTTTACCTTTAGCAACGCGTGCAATCTCGGACAAGCAATCGATTGATGCGCGGCTACCATCCTCGCTCCTGCCACCATGATTAGAAACATAAATACCGTCTACGCCATATTTTAGACAGAGCTCTGCATCTTCATGAGTCACGATCCCCTTTACAACTAGTTTCATTTTGGTAGTCTCACGCATCAAAGCAATAAAGTCCCATGTCAGATTTGCGGTTTGCGTGCTCGCCACGTTTGACATATCGATACCGTCAAAGTTTGGCCTTGATTTAGGACTTCCAATTCCATGAATATGACACCCAGCACAATTACGAGAATCTAACTTTCTAAGACGTGCTGATGTTTCTTGATTTCGACCACCATTGCGGTCCACTGTAATCACTAAAACGGCTGCACCAGCTTTATCAACCCGTTGTACAACGCGCTTGGCAACCTCCCGGCTTGAGGTCGCATATAACTGAAACCATACTTCACCCTGTCTAGCAGCAATGACGTCCTCAATAGCGGAAGATGCAGAATTCGATAGAATATTTAAAAATTCACCAGCCCTAGCCGCCCGTGCAACCGCAATTTCTCCCTCAGGATCATACGCTTTGTTGCCACCGGTAGGCGCCACAATGATTGGCGCTTTCCATTTCGTACCAAAGAGTTGATAGGAAGTATCTATCTTACTCACATCCCGCAAACGCCTGGGCCTTAATTGATACTTTAGAAAGGCTTCACGATTTGCTCGTAAGGTAATTTCATCATCAATACCAGATGCTAAATATCCAAAATGCGCTCGCGGAACTTTTTTATAGGCTAGGGCTTCAAAATCAAACACATTAATAGCTTCAGCAGGAGTCTGGATCACATCATTTAATTGCAGATTCGAACTCCAAACCATGGGGTCAGATCGACGGCCAAACTCTTGGGCAAATACAGCGTCGCTGGGAAGCCCTAGTAATGGGCTAGCACTTAGCCATTTTAAAAATTCACGACGTTGATCGCTCAGACCACTAGTATCTGTCATCTTTATCTCCTTTTATAATTTATATAACAGTAGTAAAAATTGAACTTATTGACTATGCTGTTAAACCCTAAGAAAAAAGCAAAAAAGGGATAGAAAACAAATAAACATCCGAAAAATTTGACAATTAAAATATTTCTTAATTATAAAAAAATTCTAATTTACTGAACAGAAAAAACTCTTATAGGCGTCAATGGATGTGGCTAATTTGTTTATTTAAATGGCCAACTATAAAACACTCTCTCTAGTTAATCATTCACAATACCGAATGATTAGCCGACCATTATTTGATGATTTTAGGGTTCTGGCCTACCTATTAAAGAACTGACTAAATTATGAACAACTCACCCCTCAAAAGTGGCATACGTTTTATTTTTCTAAGGGCTTTGTAGAAGGTATTTCAAACCGTACTGAGCTTGATTTGCCAGTATCACCTGGAAAATCCACCATTAAAGCTCTAACTAAATAGGGCATCCACTGATATAAATCAGCAATTTGATCACTACTTGACTGTGCACTACCCTGCCACACCCGGTTTTTCGTCTTCGCATCTACTACCCACAAATCCAAGCTGTTTTTAACAAAAGAATAATTCACTGTCTGATACATTGTTTGAAAGGTGCTAAAAGGTGCGCATCTTGGTGGTGCGACAGCACTCCCCCCAGTACAAAATACCCGTGTTGTTGGAATCATGCTTGGTTCAACACGCTGACCAATTTGGCTTGAACTCGCATATTTAAAATCCACTAAGTAATCAGCATTTTTTGACTCTTCAAAACCTACTAAAGTTAATTCTCGCGCGATCACATAACCATACTGTTTTCGTTCCAAATCTTCAGACTGATCAGCACTCATTAAAAGAGAAAATCGCTTGCCGACATATTCCGACGGTACGCGAACGATAAATTCCTGTTTAATCATCGGGACAGATAATTTGTGCGCTGGCGTCGGAAGTTCATGAAAGCGACTTACCCGCACATCAACAAAATTAGCACATCCTGAGAGTAAAAAGATGACTCCAATAGCAAAGATCCAGAAAGAATTTCTACCAAGTTGAATCATCTCACACCGCTCATATCTGTGGATTGTCCTGTCTAATCAGCTGTATCATTTGTCCTGCTCTAATCAACAGCTAATTCATCTTTAGCAATTGCCACAGCCATCTCGCGCGGCAATATTACACCATTTTTTACAGCTAAAATCTCTGCCATCACACTCACAGCAATCTCGGAAGGAGTCTTGCTGCCAATATAAATTCCAATTGGCCCACGTAGTTTTTCTAACGAGGCATGCGTGTGATCAAAGTGCTCGATCAAACGCTCTTTGCGGGCCAGGTTATTTTTTCTAGAGCCAATGGCTCCGACATAAAAAGCTTTGGTATTTAAGGCCTCAATGAGTGCCAAATCATCTAACTTTGGATCATGCGTCAAAGCAACTACACAACTTCGGCTATCAAGGCGCATCTGCGTGACCATATCATCCGGCGACATACTAACAACTTTTGCACCACGCACTGCCCAGTTACTCCGATAAGCATCGCGTGGGTCACAAACAGTCACTGCAAAGCCATTAAATAAAGCCATCAATGCGAGATATTCACTTAACTGTCCCGCACCAATGATTAACATCCGATACTCCGGCCCAAAAGTATTCGTTAACGTGTCAGTCTCGATCACCAATTCAGCTGGACTTGGCGCTAATTTTAAAGTAACTTGTCCATCACTTAAATGTACCGATCTACTGACGAGTTGGCCCTCATCTAATCGTGCCAGCAAGTCCTCTAACAAAACTGCATCAGGGTTGTATTCCAGAAGTAACTCTAAGGTTCCGCCACATGGCAAACCAAAACGATGCGCCTCGTCAGCGGTAATGCCATACTGAATCAAGCGTGGGATCTGATCAGTTATTAATTGCTCATGGGTATAACTTCTAATTAAGTCGTCCTCAATACAGCCACCCGACACACTACCCATGACGCGTCCGTCCTGACACAATGCCATGATCGAGCCAATTGGTCGAGGTGAGGAACCCCAAGTCCGAACAACCGTGGACAAGAGAGCCGCCTTGCCCTGTGCTCGCCAAGCAAATAACTCACGTAATACTGTTACGTCAATATTTTCCATCGCCACTTCATCCAACTTTCATCAAATCAATAAATAACATCATGACATTATGGTAACTCAATTAGTAAGCCTGTTTTTTTCTGGAATAATATTAAATCTTCTGGGGTATCCATATCAAAAATAAAATGCTCGTTATGCGTTTGCCAAATATCAACCTTTTCGGGATGCTTGTCCATATAACCCCGGACAGTCTGCATTGGACTTTGCAATATTTCCCGAAAAACTGGACCAGACATAATAACTGGATTACCACGCTTCTCAGCGACTTGTGGAAACACAAATTCACCGTGCGTACGAACTTTGAAACGCTCTACTAATTGTCTTAAATCAGCCACGTCCAGTAAGGGCTGATCACCTAGCATCATGATGACTAGGTCAGGCTCTGGCACGATCAAACCGAGGCGCTCTAAGCCCATCCGCACAGAACTGGCTTGACCTTTTTTTGAATCGATATTTTGCACTAAATACACCTTGGGTAATTGCCTCGACAAGGCCTGGATCTCCTGAGTAATCACTTCCTCATAAGCCCCCGTCACAACAACACACGTTTGAATACCCAGCGCACTCATCGACTCTAAATGTCTCTCTAGTAGCGTTTTACCAGATACCCGAAGTAATACTTTGGGAATATTCCCTAAACGAGCGCCCTCACCAGCAACTAGTAAAATAGCCGCCATATTTAAGGACTTCTCACGCCGCAATTTTTCAGCTTGCTTTTGCATGGGATTGGTATATACCGGCATGATATGAATTCCCCGTGGATCAAACCGAACATATATGTCGCTGTGCAATTGAAAATCTAAATCGTTCACTAAGCGCGTACTTAAATCAATCTGCATCCGAGGTTGATGCGCAATTGAAAAAATAAATTGCACCGTGGCAGTATCTCCTAATTGACGAATCTTTGAAATCCGCGCTGCAATCGTATTTGCAAGACCCCGATCTTCTCGCATGAGCTCAATATGCTCACCCGCAATGACCCATTTGACTTCCGTTTGATTGGGCAATCGCCCCTTATCATTGATCTCTAAAGGATAAGCATCAACCCCCTGCCCCCAGAGTAATCTGCCAGGCTTAGGATCTGACTTTTGACCTGGAATCGGTCCTTGAAAAAAAGTTCCAGAATAAATATCATTCAAA
>CALPOM020000155.1 GCA_943325205.2 Thermoflexus hugenholtzii JAD2
AGGGTTTTCATACTAAAATGGAAATGATTTCTAGAAGAGCCTTTGGTTTTAGAAATTTCCAAAACTATCGACTTAGAGTCTTGGCTTTATGCGGTTGGAATGGAGTAATTAATCGTGTTTGATAAATGCACATCCCCCGTTTATGGTGAAGAGCCCGAAAGTGTCACGGCAAGTGTCACGGTTAGAGAAAATTAAAATAAAATCACCTTACAAAATTACACTAGATCCTTTAGTTTATTGGTCGGGACGGTGTGATTCGAACACACGACCCCTTGCACCCCATGCAAGTACGCTACCAGGCTGCGCTACGCCCCGACTAGTGTTTATTGTATCAGTTTGATTGGGGAGATTGCTTAACCGGGACTGTTAAAAGGGAAAGTAATGCCTCTAACTCAGACCGGATCTGCCATTGACTATCCAACTCCTCCAAACGGTTCTTAGCTCCATGAATCGTAAAACCGTCGTTATACAATAAATCCCGTATACGTCGAATTAACACTACTTCATGGTGCTGATAATAACGCCTATTTCCACGCCTTTTTTGCGGCTTTAATTGATTAAATTCTTGCTCCCAATAACGCAGCACATGGGGCTTTACAGCACATAAATCCCCAACCTCACCAATAGTAAAGTACCTTTTAGCTGGAATCGGAGGCAAATTAACCCGTAAGACTGACTTGGCCTCTAGAGGGGATAATTCACTGGGTAGATTCATGAGAATCGATTGCATCCTTTAGTTTTTGGCTTGCATGAAATGTCACGACGCGCCGCGCACTAATTGGAATAGACTCACCAGTTTTTGGATTTCGACCAGGCCGAGCAGATTTATTTCGTAATTGAAAATTACCAAAACCAGAAATCTTGACATCTACACCACGCTCCAAATGATTGGCAATATTCTCAAAAAAAGAATCAATCATCTCTTTTGCTTCACGCTTATTCAAACCAACTTGGTCAAAAATAGCTTCGGCTAATTCGATTTTGGTGATTGTAATTGATGAATTTTGCATAATATATCTCGTTCAATTTTCTTGTTATTGCTTCTATACTATCTCAGTCTGGCCGAAAATTGAACCAGAACTTGCTCTAAAATGCTGCTTATCGTTGATTCTACTTGCTGATCTTGTAATGTTTGTTGTAAATCCTCAAAAACTAGACGAAAAGCTAAACTTTTTTCTTCTAAAGCCATGCCGCTTGGCCGCTCAACCGTTGGTTTAAATTCATCAAATAAATAAATGCGCTTCACCAAACTAGGACTTGCTATACGTAAGGCGTTAAGGATGTCCTGTGCAGGTGTGCTTGCATGAACAACTAAAGCAATATCTCGCTCAACCAAGGGATATTTACTGATCTCAGTTAGCTTTGGCAACTCTAGTTGCTCAATCAAACTCCAAGATAATTCAAATACAATTGGTGCGCGTGGCAGTCCCAAATCCTGCAATAACCTCGGATGCAATTCTCCAACAAATCCAACTTCTTGACACGTCCCGTTCACACTACCAACTGATAAGACGGCCCCTCTGCCTGGATGCATAGCCGGATGATCAGAACAGCGCGAAGTAGTTAACTGCAGAGGCGCAATAATCCGCTCAAGATCTCCCTTGACATCAAAAAAGTCAGTCCATCGACTCGTCTGCGCCCATTGATCACTAACTACCTGCCCATAAGCTAATCCACCAAATCGTAAATCTTGTAAAAAACCACCAGTCTCAGTCTCAGAGTCAACAATTTTTAAATCCCGCTTAAAAGCTCGTCCAACCTCAAAGATGCGAACTCGAGTTGCACCTCGACTAACATTCGTTTGCAAATTATTCAGAAGACTACCGACAAGTGAGCTGCGCATCACAGCAAACTGCTCTGCTAAGGGATTTAAAACCTCAATAGGATTTGTATTGCCAGCAATCGTTCGCTCAGTTTGTGCATCAATAAACCCGTAGTTAACCACTTCTTGGTAATCTTGCGAAGCGCAGCGATGACGTAGCGCATGCATAGATCGTCTTTTTTCAAAAGTGGGGCGTGCTTTTAATAAGCTACTAGGCGCAATCTCTGGAATATTTTCAAAACCATATAGACGCGCAATTTCTTCAATCAAATCCTCTTCAATTGCTATGTCAAAACGATGCGCAGGAGCTTGTACTGCAAAAGACTCACTTGGAGTTCCAGACTGCGACCTCGTATATGTAAACCCGAGACGATCAAAATAATCAGCAATTTGATTACCAGTAATCTCTAGGCCAATAATTTTTGCAACTCGAGCAACTCGCAATGGCACCTGAGCAAGCTGGGGTAAGTGGATAACTTGATCGTCCACTGGGCCAAGTTGCCCCCCACAAATTTGTAGGATCAATTCCGTTACATAATGTAAGTTTGTTACTACTTGACTAGGATCTACTCCACGCTCAAATCGATAAGCTGCGTCCGTTGAAAAATTGAGCGCCCGAGCTCTACCCTGAATAGCACTTGGCCACCAAAAAGCTGACTCAACATAAATATCCTGCGTCTCTAAAGTTACTGCGGTGTAATCACCACCCATGATGCCAGCAATACTCTCAATACCGCGCTGATCACTAATCACACCCAGAGGAAGCCCTTTACTCTGAATAGTCAGGTCTTGACCATTTAATAATCGAACAGACTCACCATCTTTAGCCCAGCGAACTGTTAAGTCGCCTGATATTTTTTCTAAATCAAAAATATGGGTTGGCTGACCCATCTCCAACATCACATAGTTAGAAATATCAACGAGTGCTGAAATACTTCGTTGACCTGCACTAGCTAAACGTCGAACCATCCATGCGGGGGTTATTGCTTTGGCATTAACTTGCGTAATCACTCGACCCGCAAATCTTCCACACAAATTCGGATCCTCAACTTTTACGTGTATCCGACGATCAATTGATACTGCATGAATTGTCGGTTGATGAACCTTCAATGAGGAACTAGTCAAAGCAGCAACTTCTCTTGCAATACCAGCAACAGACAAACAATCCGCTTTGTTTGGCGTTAATTTAATCGTAAAAATCGTATCATCTAATCCTAAATACTCTCGGATATCTGTCCCTAGAGGCGCGTCCTGGGGCAACTCTAAAATACCAGCATGATCATCACCTAAGCCAAGCTCTTTTCCAGAACAAAGCATTCCATAACTCTGCACACCACGTAACTTGCCAACCCGAATCAGAAACGGCTTATCCTGCGCAGATGCAGCAGGTAGTTCTGCGCCAACTAAGGCACAAGGAATTTTAATTCCCACACGTGCATTCGGGGCGCCGCAAACAATTTGCAACGGTTCAGAAGACTCTCCAACCGACACTTGACAAACTTTTAAACGGTCAGCGTCTGGATGCTGTGTGGCTTCTAAAATTTGTGCGACAACAACCTGCTTAAATGGCGGCGCAAGGGTTTTCGTTTCTTCTACCTCGAGGCCCGACATCGTTAAGACGTGTGACAACTCCTGTGTAGATAACGCTGGATCTACAAATTGCCTTAACCAGGATTCAGAAAATTGCATGACTGTACTCGAATCTTTCTAAGCAGAGAACTGCGCTAAAAAACGCGTATCATTCTCAAAAAATAACCGTAAATCATCAATCCCATAACGCAACATCGTTAATCGCTCAAGACCTGATCCAAAAGCAAAACCAATAAACTCTTCCGGATCTAAGCCCATATTTCGTATGACCTGCGGATGCACCTGACCGGACCCAGAAATCTCTAACCAACGCCCAGCTAATTTGCCAGATGGAAATGCTAAATCGATTTCAGCGGATGGTTCTGTAAAAGGAAAATAAGACGGCCGAAACCGAAACTGCAAAGCATCATCCTCAAAAAAAGCTCTTAAAAAACTCGTATAAATGCCCTTTAACGCCGCAAAAGAAACATCCCGACCAATCCATAACCCTTCTACCTGATGAAACATCGGCGAGTGCGTCGCATCACTATCTACCCGATAAGTTCGCCCTGGTGCAATTACCCGAATATCCTCCAAAGAGGTTAAATCGCCATACTCTTTTAAGTGACGCGCGACCGCATGACTTGCATAACGGATTTGCATTGGACTGGTGTGCGTGCGTAAAAGTAATTGTTTACCCGTTGCGTCTTTACCATCGACATAAAAAGTATCTTGCATCGACCGCGCTGGATGATTTTCGGGACTATTGAGTGCTGTAAAGTTAAACCAATCATTTTCGATTTCAGGGCCCTGAGCCACATCAAAACCAAGCGAATGAAATATCTCTTCAACCCGCTCCCAAGTCCGCATAACCGGATGCAAGCTTCCAGAGCCCACACCCCGCCCTGGCAATGACACATCAATCGATTCAGCCGACAAACGGGTTTGTAAGAGTTGCTCACTGAACAGCTGACGCTGTTCTTGCAAGGCATGCTCAATCGCGGACTTCGCATGATTGATACGGGCACCCTCAGTTTTACGTAACTCAGGGTCAAGCTTGCCTAAGCCTTTGAGCATCTCGGTCAAAATACCCGATTTCCCGAAATATTTTGCTTTTATATCCTCAAGGGCAGCAGGATCCTTCGCTTGCGCGAAATCCTGCTTTGCATGCTCGACAAGTTGGTCGAGATCTACCATGGAAGAAAGCTTTAAGCTGCTGTCATCGATTTAATCTTCGCAACTAAAGCAGCGAAGGCAGGCTTATCATGGATAGCCATATCAG
>CALPOM020000156.1 GCA_943325205.2 Thermoflexus hugenholtzii JAD2
GAGTGAATTTCTTTTAAGCTCATTGAATCTAGTGTTTCTAAAGGCATTGAAGCAAGAAGATCAATCCGTTTTTTTAGCCCGTTCATCACATGAGTAAATGCGGCTTTCTTTTCTAAATCAGTTCCCTTTACTTGCGATGGGTCAGGGAAGCCCCAATGCGCCGTTGAGGGCTTACCTGGCCAGAATGGACATTGCTCACCGGCCGCATTATCACAAACAGTAATAATAAAATCCATCTTTGTGGCATCTGGTAAGCCATACTCATCCCATGACTTAGACCGTAATTTACACTCTTCGTAACCCATCTCTAATGCTAACTCTCTAGCAATCGGGTTTATAGATTTACTGGGTGTAGAGCCCGCTGAATAACCTACAAACTTACCGCTTGGGTGAGTAGATGCTAATGCTTCACCTAATACCGAGCGAGCCGAGTTATGCGTACATAGAAAAAGAATGTTGTATTGTTTCATTTGACTTTGGCTTTCTTTAGAGGTTTAGCAGGAATACATGATTTACCGCCACAGCAGTTATCTAATAAAAATTCGCTTAGTTTTTTAACATGTACGGCATTAGGGCGATAGATCAAATAACGACCCTGACGCGCTACTAATAAGAGATCAGCATCTACTAAGTCTTTTAAATGAAAACTCAGCGTGGCATTAGGTATACCAAGAGTTTCAATAATCTCACTTGGCGTTAATCCGTTATCTCCTCGCTGAACAATGAGGCGAAATACATTCAGGCGTGTCTCTTGCCCGAGTGCGAGGAATGCAGAAATAGCATTGTTATTATCCATATTTCCAATTATATGGAAATATATGACATTTTTATGAAATCTAGTTTCTAATTGATAATTTGGGTAATTCCAACCACTTTTTTAATTAATATGCATTTATGACCGAACTTCCTAATATCGATAATGAACTCTTTCATCAGCCAAGTCTTGATGAATTTCAAAGCAACTTTTTCCAGAATCATCCGCCTAAGATATTACTTTTATATGGCTCACTTCGAAAAAGATCGTTTAGTCGCCTTCTCTCAGAAGAAGCAGAAAGATTATTGAAAACAATGGGCTGTGAAACACGGTTTTATAATCCTTCGGGACTACCACTGGTAGATGATGCTCCTGAAACGCACCCCAAAGTAGTGGAACTAAGAGAACTTGCAGAGTGGTCAGAAGGAATGGTTTGGAGTAGTCCTGAGCGTCATGGAGCGATGACCGGATTGATGAAAACACAAATAGATTGGATACCCTTAAGTGTGGGAGCTGTAAGACCCACACAAGGCAAGACTCTCGCCTTATTACAAGTAAGCGGTGGATCACAATCGTTTAATGCCGTTAATCAAATGAGAGTTCTAGGCAGATGGATGAGGATGATTACTATCCCAAATCAATCCTCCGTCCCCAAAGCATTTTTAGAATTTGATGATAACAATCGAATGAAGCCTTCAGCCAATTACGATCGTGTAGTTGATGTGATGGAAGAGCTGGTTAAGTTCACTTTATTGACTCGATCCTTTTCTACCTATTTGACCGATCGCTATAGTGAGCGAAAAGAGAGTGCCGAGGAGCTGTCTCAGCGGGTTAACCAAAGGTTAATTTGATTAGTTTGTCGTTTTAAACTACAAGAGGAGCCTTGTGATGTCAAAGTTGCAATTCGTATTAGAATTCACCCTGCTAAGCGAAATAAACAAAAAGTAGTAATTAAAATTGTGTGATTTATAAATCCCTAATTTTTACCGCACTTTAGATGTTTTCCTAAAAACCTCAAGATGCAGAATTGCCGTTATCTAACGAATTTATCGCTAAAATAATACAATTTATCCACGCAAGCTTATGAATATCTCTAATAGCCAATCCCCTCCAATCCGACTTAATCCACGTCAGATTGCCTATTACTTCCTCAATAATAACCTTCCTGCGTACGACAATAACGTTAGTCTAGCCGTTCGGATTACCAACCAATACGGAAAACTTAGCAAATTAATAGCGCATATTATTATTTTGGCCATTTTCTCTATGGCCATCTTTCGAGTTTTAGAAAATCAACTTTGGGATTTAATCGGTCTTCCTAATCTTGCAAAAACTCTCCTTATCCTATTGTTATCTATTTTTACTATTGAATATCTGGGCCGACTTTGGTCTGCCCCAGATATTTGTACCGACTTACCAGAAGAAGTTGATGATTTCAGAGAGTACCTAGCCGATCACAACTATCGCATCTATTATGTAATTTCATTTTTGGGAATTATTGATCTTCTAGTCATCCTCAGTACTCTTCACAACATCATTAGTGGGGACCTCAATTCCTGGCCAAATTATGTTGTTATTTTAGGTTTATTCAAATTAAGTCGCTATATCCCAGGAATTGAAATTGTTGGCGCGGTAGTAAAAAAGGAGCGACAAATCTTGATGGCCTCATTGTTCTCTCTGGGATTATTAGTCGTTATTTTGTCAACCGCTCTTTATTTGGCAGAACGCAATGTACAACCTGAAGTTTTCAAAAATATTCCCACAGCCTTATGGTGGGGCATCGTTACCATGACTACAACTGGCTATGGCGACATAACTCCCATAACTCCAATTGGCCGAATTGTAGGTGGTATAGCCATGTTAGGCGGTATTGCAATGCTGGCAATACCTGCAGGTATTTTGGCGAGTGGGTTCGCCGAAGAAATAAGACATCGCGAACAAATCAGTAATTGGCAAATCATTTCCAATTTGGAATTATTCAAAGACCTTGATAGCAGTTGTATAGCTGATATTACGCGTCACCTAAGATCAGTAGTTCTCCCAAAAAATACGGTTGTATTTAAGAAAAACTCGGCGCCTGATGCAATTTATTTTATCGCCGATGGAGCGGTTGAAGTGCAAATTTATCCTAGACCGCCCTCGACTATTACCTTGCAAAAAGGGGATGTATTTGGTGAGACTGGATTATTAGAGAATCGTAAACGCAACGCTACTATCAAAACGATTCGCGCCACGCGTTTAATGGCTTTGGATTTGCAAGACTTTCATCGCCTTGCCAACGATCATGCTTCTTTAAAGAAAAAGGTTGAATGCATTAACTTATCCCGCAAAACCACGTAATTGCTGTGGTTCAGGGCAGAATCGACCAAGGCCGTAGATACCTAATTCGTAATTGCAATCCCAATCATTTCTTTTTTAAAAGATCAAACGCCATGACCTCTGATATAAGTCTCCAAAAACTTAATCTGATTATCTTGATGTTCCATAATACTTTTCACAATATCGCCTACTGAAATAACTCCAATTACTTTATTTTTTTCTACGACGGGTAAATGCCTAATATGTTTGTGAACCATAATAGCCATACATTCTTCCAAAGAGTTAGTCAGTGATATTGTGAGTGGCTTGGCGGTCATAATTTTTGAGACCACTGTTTGCTTTGCATTGCTATTTGGTAACAATACCTTAATGGCGCAATCTCCTTGAGAAACAATTCCCACTAATACTCCATCATCAATGACCAGAACTGATCTGACTCGGTTATCACGCATCAATAACAAAGCAACTTCTACAGAATCAGATGATCTTACAGAGAAGATAGTATTGGTTTTTTGATCTATACATTGTTTTACAGTTGTCATAACAGTCTCCTAATCTTTACTAATTATAACTTCTAATAACAACCAAGGCCGAGGATCCCCACTGCCAAGCCCCTATGCACTACTCGATTAATACCTCCTATTACCGGCGCTTGAATTATTGGTAAGTTAGGGCAGTAAACAAAAACACGTAAAACATAGCATTACTATTTAATTTTTGATATTCTGAACCTTTCTAATTCAACTTATTTTCCTTGAATATATTCTGGATATCACTCTTACTGGCAGGTTTTTTGGAGATTGGTTGGCCACTTGGCTTAAAGCTCGCCGACCTCCCCGGTATGAAAATATGGGGAATAATTGTGGCGCTTCTTAGCATGACACTCAGTGGTCTACTGCTTTGGTTTTCACTTAAGGAAATTCCAATTGGAACAGCCTATGCCATATGGACTTCTATTGGCGCTGTTGGTACTTTCACTATTGGTGTTCTGGTTTTTGGAGATCCCAATATTCCGCTCCGCTGGCTGGGTGTTGCCTTCATCCTGCTTGGAGTAGTTTTGCTAAAGATGGGATAGCCGTGTCAAAAGAAAAAGCCTGCAGGAGCAGAAAATTTGATTCTTAATGACCCGATGCCTAATCAACTAGGACCTAGAGTGTTAATCCTATCTTGTAAGTTAGCCCAACAATATAGGTATAAAGTGGAATTCCTAAGATGATATTGAAGGGAAAAGTTATGCCCAATGACATACCCATATACAAAGCAGGATTTACCTCAGGAAGTGCGTGTCTTAATACAGCTGGCACGGCAATATAAGAAGCGCTCGCGGCAAGTACCATCAATAAAATGGTATCGCCCATTGGCAAGCCTAACAATTTACAAAGCCCCAATGCGATAGAGGCATGAATTAGTGGAGCGCCAATCGCATATAAAAAAGTGATTGGCGGTTTTCCTTTTAATCCCTCAAAGTTCTTAGCCGCCATTAAACCCATATCGAGCAGAAAGAAAGCAAGCATTCCTTTGAATAAATCGATTGAAAATGGAGCCATTATTTTTTGCCCACTATCACCACTTACCAAACCAACGATCATAGAGC
>CALPOM020000157.1 GCA_943325205.2 Thermoflexus hugenholtzii JAD2
CGAAGCTTCCCTGAGTAAATCTAACTCGTCATGAATCGTCGTATCAAAACCAGCCACGACTTCTTGTGGCTTTAAACGTTTGCCGTCCTCTGAAAACCGCTCCACAAAATACGCTAGAGTTCTCATTAAGGCTAAATCACTTTCAATCACCTTCAAAATACCAGGCCGCAAGACCTTAATCGCAACCGCTTGCCCCTCCCATTCGGGATTTTTCTCTGTCCCGCGCAATACACCAAAGTGCACTTGCGCAACGGAAGCACTCGCCACCGGATTTGCATCAAAACTACTAAAAATATCCTTTAAATCTAAACCTAAGGCTGCCTGGACTATTTCAGCAGATTGCGTACTTGAAAAGGGCGGAACACTATCTTGTAATTTGGCCAACTCATCAGCAATGTCCTCCGGCAATAAATCTCGGCGCGTTGAAAGTACTTGACCAAATTTAATAAATACTGGCCCAAGGTCCTCGAGCGTTAAACGCAACCGCTCTCCCCTTGGCCGATACCTTGCTGGACTCAGTAGCGCTAGCGGCCAAACGAGAAAAAAGATTAATCCCGGCTTGATATTTCGTTGTAATAACTCAAATAATCCATACCGCCATAAAACATAAAATATTTTCAAAATACGGCTGATTTTTTGCATCACTTAGCTCACTGACCGTGTCGAAAGTTCTTGTTCTAAGCGCTGAATTCTTTTTTCAGTCCGCTCTAATTGATCCCGCAAAGTACGTAACTGCGATTTATATTCATCGAATTGATTCTTGCCTAATAAAACCTCTTTTTCAAAAACTAAATAATCTCGAACACCTACTTGCAGATCTTTGACGGCTTCTTGCCCTTGCTCCACAACTTTTTTTGCCTGTTGATGAACAGCAAAAGCAGCCTGATCTCCAATTATTTTTGATAAGTCCTCTTCCAATTCCCAGTGCAGATCCGTCGCTAAACGATTTAAATCTGCCGCTAATTCAACGTCACCAGAAATTCGTAAATACTTCATAGCAGCCGATTTGCCATTTCCTAAAAAGGCCCAAATTGCCTCTTGTGAAATCTCAAAACAAACTGCCGGTTCACTATCTAAAACTTCTTCTGTTGGCGACAAAAATCCATGCGTAATTGTGATACCTAATTTTCCAAATGGATGTTTTATTTCAATATGCTTCGATTCATGTTTAACCAATAAGTCTTGTGCCCAAGACTCCTGCTTGAGAACATGGTTAAATGCCTTTAATGCAAGTGTCGTAAATGGTGCATTGCTCATCATTATTTGCTTTAATATTTATAGGCCATATGTAACGCAACAATCCCACCAGACATGCGGTGCACCTCGACCTGATCAAAGCCGACATCTAACATCATTTGTTTGAGAACCTCTTGGTCCGGATGCATCCGAATGGACTCTGCCAAATACTGATAACTTGCCGCGTCCTGCGCTACTTGCTTACCTAACCATGGTAGTACCTTAAAGGAATACCAGTCGTAGATTGGTTGCAGAATCTGCACTGGTTTAGAAAATTCTAATATCATCGTCTTGCCACCAGGGCGAGTCACTCGACACATCTCCTTGAGTGCTATTTCTTTATGCGTCATATTCCTGAGTCCAAAGGAGACGGTCACTAGATCAAAATAACTACCTGGGAAGGGAATATTCTCTGCGTCTAATTGCACGCAAGGCAACAAGGATCCTTGATCAATTAATCGGTCTCTACCAACGGTGAGCATTGATGAATTAATATCGCTTAGCCAAACCTCGCCGGTTAATCCAACTTTTTTTGATAGGGCAAAGGCTAAATCACCCGTACCACCGGCAATATCTAGAATACGCTGACCAGCGAAAACATTGGCCGCTCCAATCGTAAAAGCCTTCCATATGCGGTGTAACCCAAATGACATAAAGTCGTTCATCAAATCATACTTGCTAGCAACCGAATGAAAAACACCAGCTACCTGCGATGCTTTTTCTGTTTCGTCAACTTGTTGAAAGCCAAAATGTGTTTTTGCCA
The DNA here is from genome assembly GCA_943325205.2 of Thermoflexus hugenholtzii JAD2. Lineage (GTDB taxonomy): Bacteria > Pseudomonadota > Gammaproteobacteria > Burkholderiales > Burkholderiaceae > Polynucleobacter. Next base: position 2,000 of record CALPOM020000157.1, read on the forward strand.
TATGCTCTTCGCTTGTCTAAAAACTGCTTCGGTAGCTATCGACTACTTCCAGCACTTTGCAATTTTAATAAATAGTCTTGCCAAAGCTGATCTTGATGGGTACACAGTTCGTGTAAGTAATCCCAAGTAAATAATCCCGAATCATGGCCATCACTAAAGCTGGGTTTTATAGCATAGTGACCAACGGGTTCTACTCCTAATATGGCTACATTTCTTTTACCCGTCTGCAAAACTTCTTGCCCAGGTCCGTGACCTCGAACTTCAGCTGAAGGCGAATGCACCCGCAAAAATTCAAAGGAAAGTTGGTAGTTGCTGCCATCAGCATAGGATAATTCTAAAAATTTCGATTGCTGATGAACAACTAAATTGGTGGGAATCGGTACAGGCATCAGACTAAAACTCTTTCGATACCACCAGTATTTGCATTTTTAACAAAATCTGCCATCCAATTTTCACCCAACAAGTGCCTAGCCATTTCCACCACAATATAGTCAGCCTTTGTACCAGAGTCTTCGTCAAATCTAGAGAGCCCTTGCAAACAAGATGGGCAGCTCGTTAGAACTTTTACCTCGCCAGTAAAGTCTTTTTGTAATTCATCGGCAGCTTTTTTCATTTCACTTTCTTTTTTAAACCGTATCTGCGTTGCAATATCCGGACGCGTAACTCCCAAAGTACCTGATTCACCGCAGCATCTATCATTTTTCTTAATCTCTTGAAGATCAATCGTCTGCACCAGTTGATTGACTGTTTTTAATGGGTCTTGTAACTTCATCGGACTGTGGCAAGGATCATGATACATATACCGCGTACCCACTACCCCCTCAAGTCTGACTCCCTTTTCCATTAAAAATTCATGAATATCAATAATTCGACAGCCCGGGAAAATTTTCTCGAACTCATATCCAGCTAACTGATCATAACAAGTCCCGCAGGACACAACTACTGTCTTAATATCTAAATAATTCAGTGTGTTAGCTACGCGGTGAAATAAAACGCGATTATCTGTAATCATTTTTTCCGCTTGATCAAAATCCCCTGAACCACGCTGTGGATAGCCACAACATAAATAACCTGGCGGTAGAACTGTTTGCACACCCGTGTGCCATAGCATCGCTTGAGTGGCTAAGCCAACTTGAGAAAATAACCGCTCCGATCCACAACCTGGAAAATAAAAAACGGCTTCTGAATCAACCGATGTCGTGCGTGGATTACGAATAATCGGAACAATTGAACTATCTTCAATATCTAATAAAGCTCTTGCCGTTTTTTTCGGTAAATTCCCTGGCATTTTTTTATTAATAAAGTGAATGACCTGCTCTTGAATTGGCGCCTTGCCCACGGTGATTGGAGGAGCACTAGTTTGTTTTTTGGCAATTTTTTTGAACAAATCATGCGCAAGCCGTTGAACTTTAAAACCCACATCGACCATCAAGGTTCGAACTACTTTGATCGTTTGTGGGTTCGAAGCATTCAAAAAAAACATCGCAGCAAAAGCACCTGGATTAAATTTCTTTTGACCCATTTTACGGAGTAAATTACGCATGTTCATCGTCACATCACCAAAATCAATTTTGACTGGGCAAGGCGATAAACATTTATGACAAACCGTACAGTGTGCGGCTACATCATCAAACTCTTCCCAGTGTTTGACAGATATACCTCGCCTAGTTTGCTCTTCGTACAAGAAGGCTTCTATTAATAAAGATGTCGCTAGTATTTTATTGCGCGGACTGTAATGTAAATTCGCACGAGGGACATGGGTGGCGCAAACTGGCTTACATTTGCCACAGCGCAAGCAATCTTTAATACTATCTGAAATCGCTCCAATATCACTTTGCTGCATGATCAATGATTCATGGGCCATCAATCCAAAACTAGGCGTATAGGCATTCTCAAGGCCTGCCCCAGCCATTAACTTCCCTTTGTTAAAGTGTCCCTCAGGATCTATGCGTTGTTTATAGGCCCGAAATTGTCCAATCTCTTCGTCTTTTAAATACTCTAACTTGGTAATACCTATCCCGTGCTCACCAGATATGACCCCATCTAAAGAGCGGGCTAACTCCATGATCCGACCAACAATGGCATGGGCGTCTTGCATCATGTCATAGTCGTCAGAGTTCACGGGAATATTGGTGTGCACATTACCATCTCCAGCGTGCATGTGCAGTGCTACAAAAATTCTCTTACGTAATATTTGCTGATGGATTTCATTACATTTCGTCAAAATTGGTGCGAAATGTGCCCCCATAAATATTTGGCGTAACTTTTCACGTACTTCAATTTTCCATGAAACTCGAATCGAACGGTCTTGTAATTGACTGAAGTAAACATCTTGCTTACCTGCCCATTCTGACCAGCGAACTCGGACTTCTTGTAGCAGTAGAATCGCTTGTGCTACTCGGTCCTCCATAATTTCTGAAGATGGAATTTCGATGGCATCGTCTGATTTACCTAGGGGCAAATTGCCCTTAGTAAAAAAATCCTCTAAAGCATCTAAAAGTAATAACTTATTTTTTAAAGATAATTCAATATTGATCGCTTCAATACCGTCGGTATATTCTCCCATCCGCGGCAGAGGAATAACGACGTCTTCATTGATCTTAAAGGCATTGGTGTGTTTTGCAATCGC
>CALPOM020000158.1 GCA_943325205.2 Thermoflexus hugenholtzii JAD2
ATACCAAATAAAAATACAATCAGGTATTATTTTAAAAAGCAGTTTAGTTAGACAAATAAAAAATTATAAAAGGAGATCTCTTTGAATCCATTTTCTCAACTCGCGCCCAATGGTGAGCAAATCTTTCCCGAAGGTATTATTCTTCATCGTCAAGGCGGTGTTTTAAAACTGACAATTGATCGGATCAATGATCTCAATCGTCTGATGCCAGAAGTCCTTCTACGAATTGAATCAATTACGCAAAACTTACAACAGGATTCTCAGACTCAAGTACTTATTATCACGGGGCAAGGAGAAGAATTTTTCTCAATGGGAATCATGAATCCAGTAATCAGAGCCTCCTATTCGAAAGACCAAGTCTTACAACTAGTCCAGCTAGCAAATCGAACCTTTGATGCTGTCGAGGCACTACCCCAAATTGTTATTGCAGCAATGAATGGAAAGGCACTTGCAGGCGCAGTCGAACTGAGCCTGGCGTGCGATCTGCGTTACGCAGCATCCCATGCTACCCTTTGTATGCCCGAGTCTAAGTGGGGAGGTTTTCCAGGTGGTGGTGGACCAGTTCGATTGCCTCAAATCGTGGGCCGAGCAAGAGCTATTGATTTAATCTGTAGCGCTCGAGAAATATCCACTGAACAAATGCAAGAGTATGGATTAATACAAGGTGTTTATCCAAGTTCGCAACTACAAACAGAAGTATTGAAAATAGCTACCACAATGGCCTCACATGGCCCCTTAGCCATCCGTGGTGCAAAACGTATTATCGATACCCGACAAGCGCCAGGTTTTAGGCCAGCACGAGAATTAGCGGATACCCTGCGAAGACATCTGGAATATAGCCATGACGTAGATGAAGGGTTAATAGCACACCGCGACAATCGAACACCACACTTTATCGGAAAATAAAAAATGACCCTCGATTTCAATAATAAATTCAAAAAAGCTCTAATTCATACTTTTCTAGGTCTTCTAGCTGGCGCAATCTGTACTCCTTCTTTTTCCCAAACATGGCCTAATAAACCAGTTCGAATTATCATACCATTTGCGGCAGGAGGGGCGACAGATTCAGTCGCTAGACCTTTAGCAGCGCGGCTCCAAGAGCAGTTTGGGCAAGCATTTATTATCGAGAATAAAGTCGGAGCAAATGGCAATATTGGCGCTGATTTTGTGGCGAAATCTGCGCCTGATGGCCATACACTTTTAATTGCAGATCTAGGCACATTTACGAGTGGACCAGCAGTTTTTACAAATACGCCATTCGATCCTATCAATGATTTCACTCAGATTACTCTGCTTATTAGTTCACCATACGGTTTAGCAGTTCATCCGTCTCTACCAATTACTACAGTCGCTGAACTTCTTAGCTATGCCAAAAATAATCCAGCAAAATTTAATTACGCTATGCTAGGTGGTGGTAGCGCATCCCATCTTGCTGGCATAGAGCTTGGCGCTAGAGCAAAAGTGGCTTTTACCTTTATTCCATATAAGGGTGGGGCGCCAGCATTAACAGATGTTGCCGGTGGTCAATCGCAGGCTATATCAATTGCTATGCTGTCAACCTACCCCTTTGTGAAAAGCGGTAAATTGCGATTGATCGCAATAATGGGCAAAGAGCGTCTTAGCTTTTTACCAGAAATTCCAACTGTCGCAGAAGCCGGTTTTCCAGGTTTTGTTGCTGGGCAATGGCAAGGTTTTTTTGGACCGAAAGGATTACCAAAAGATATCCTTGAAAAACTTCGGACAGAAACAATCCGTTATTTAAATTCACCAGAAATAAAAAAACGTTTTGCTGATCTAGGTGGTGAAGTCACTACGACTAGTTCAGAGGAGTTAGCTAAATTTATTATGGATGAAAAAAATAAGTTTGATCGTTTAGTAAAAGAGCATCAAATTAAAGTTGATTAAAAATTACGTTGCCTACTAATTAGAAACTCCCTAAACTCGTTACGGAATAATTCACATAAGGCCAATCAGATCCATCAGTTCTCATTACCTTCACACTTAGGCGTTTACCGTCTATTTTCTGATCCTTCAACGAAAGGTTTTATTATTCAGTTTAGAGCTTATTTACTAATCAGTCAGCGATTCACTTATCAATAGGATTTCATCTTTAATCATGGTAAATATAGATTCTATTTCTGTAAAAAGTCCTGTATACCTTCGACTGCCGTTCTATTGGGTAATTTAAAGAAACGTTAAATTCATAATCCAGTTAATATACGAGCATTGAATTTAAATTATATGAAAAGGTAAAAAAATGGTCGATGCAAATGCATACACCCCACCAAAAATCTGGACATGGGAAAAACCTAATGGCGGAAAATTTGCAGGCATTAATCAACCAACAGCCGGATCGCGACAAGAAAAAGAATTGCCAATTGGCCGCCATCCACTGCAGTTATATTCCTTGGGCACGCCAAACGGCGTAAAAGTCACAATAATGCTTGAAGAGCTACTCGCTTTAGGGCACTCTGGGGCTGAGTATGATGCTTGGTTAATTACAATTGTTGACGGCGATCAATTTGGGTCAGATTTCGTAAAAATAAATCCAAATTCAAAAATTCCTGCCCTACTTGATCGCAGTATGCCAACACCTATTCGTGTTTTCGAATCCGCATCAATTTTGCTTTATCTAGCAGAGAAATTTGATGCTTTCCTACCGAAAGACTTATCTACTCGAACTGAAATGATGAATTGGCTTTTTTGGCAGATGGGGAGCGCCCCATATATAGGGGGTGGGTTCGGTCATTTTTATGCTTACGCCCCTTATAAAATGGAATATCCAATCGACCGTTTTACGATGGAAGTAAAACGTCAACTTGATGTACTTGATCAACGTCTGGAAGCAAATGAATATCTTGCCGGATCAGAATATACAATCGCAGATATAGCGGCTTTTCCTTGGTATGGAGCCCTCGTTAAAGGATGGCTGTATGGTGCGGCAGAATTTCTTAACGCGCATGAGTATTTGAACGTCCAACGATGGGTAGATACCATTTTGGAAAGACCGGCAGTCAAACGAGGCCGTATGGTTAATCGCACTTCGGGCGAACCATCCGAACAACTTCGTGAACGTCACGATGCAAGCGATTTTGATACAAAATCATTGTAAATAAAGACCCCCACTATATCTAGTGAGGGTCTTTATTAGTGCACCATTAGGGACTTCGACTAATCTCTCGAAATTAGATTGCACAAGCGTTACTTTTAGTAACACTTAGACCATTTCCAGTTCTCACTGGAATCCTATTTTTTTTAACTAAGCATCGCCGTGAAATAAATGAAGAGCCATCATTTCATAATCCATCAGTTTTTTGCCCGCTCCAACCTCCTCCTGTGGCTTTAACTAAAAATATTTGTACTTGTAATCGAAGCGCTAAAGCTTGCGTCTCTTGTCTCTTAATGTTGATATAGGCTTGCTCTGCCAATGCCAGGTCAAATCCACTAGCAACCCCACCTTTGTAGCGCTCTAACGCAATTTCAAATAATCTATAAGCGGACTTACTCGCTTTATTCGCTTGCTCCCAAGCTCTTTCTAAGGCTAGAACACCACTGATGCCATCCTCAACTTCCTGCATTGCCGTTAAAACTACTTTTTTATAGTTTTCAACAGCTATTGCGTAACCGGATTTACTAAATGCCACATTGGCGTCTATGCGACCACCATCAAATAGCGGTAAGGAGATATTAGGGCCAAAAGACCAAATACGGCTTGTCGCCCGATATAATAATGGAATAGTTGTCGACTCGTAACCAAATCCGGCACCTAAAACAATTTGTGGATAATACGCCGCTTGGGCTATTCCAATTTGAGCATTTGCTGCCGCTAAAGCGCGTTCTGCTGATGCAATATCAGGTCTTCTTTCTAATAAGGTCGATGGAATTCCAACAGGGATATGGATGAGTTTTCTTTCTTGAAGATTCGGAATGATTTTGAAATTTGTGGCATTTTGACCAACTAAAGTGGCTAACGCATGTTCATAAATAGTTCGTGTTCGCTTTAATTGTTCAATTTGTACTCTAGAAGTTTCTAAAGAAATTTGTAGTTGTGTGTTTTCAAAAGCAGAATTCAACCCCAACTTGAACCTCTCCGTTGCTAAAAAGTAAGCTTTTTCTTGCAATTGTATTAGCTGACTTAAAAGATCTAATTCAATATCAGCTTGTCTTAAATTAAAATAATTTGTAGCGATATCCGTGGATAAGACTAATTTGATGTTTTGAAAATCTGCCATAGACGACTCCAAATTCGCCTCCCCTACAGCAACTAATGAGCTAACACGCCCCCATAAATCTAGCTCATATGATGCAAGCATTTGTGGCAAGATGTCCGTTTGCGCGGTAGATTTTTGTGGAGTATTGTCATTCGTTAATGGTCTTGCCTCTGATATCCCAATACGTGCTAGCCGACCAGACAAACTAAGCTGAGGAAATAATACAGCACTTGAACTATTAAAACTTGCTCTAGCTTGATTTACTTTTTCTGCAGCTATCTTTACGTTAGGGCTGTTTATTAATGCTTGCTCTTCTAGTTGATTTAGCTGCACATCGCCCAACTCTTCCCACCAATTTTGCTTTAATTGGTGATCTCTAGGTTGCGC
>CALPOM020000159.1 GCA_943325205.2 Thermoflexus hugenholtzii JAD2
ACGTAATCCCGATTGATTGGGATCTAGGGTATTCCCAGAATGATTCACAATAGCGGATGAGTCTTTTTTTATAGGTTTGGATGAATTTGTCATACTCTAAACTATATCCTATTCTGCATAACTGAATCCAGACGAAAGAGCGTTTTTTTTCAAGTAACAATAGCCTTTACCAAGACAAGCTACTTAGCGCACCGAAACGCAATGTTATGGTGCCCAGCCGCAGGATTGCGCGATAAGTTTTTACCTCGTTGGGTAGTCGTTATTTCTGGCAAGGGTGAATCATGCCCACCACCTCGAGTTGCTCTGACTGGACCCGCTTGCGGATCTTCACGTCCATCATTCGAATCAAATGGGTAATGCTTATAGGCACTAGAGACCCATTCCCAAGCATTACCAACGAGATCCATTACTCCATATGGACTAGCCCCTTTGGTTGAAATTGTCACTGGAACTGTGTCATTAAAACGGGCCGCATATTGAGCGTAAAGGGCAGTCGGTGCTGTGGGTGCTGTATTACCCCAAGGAAACTTGCGCTCATCAGTGCCGCGCGCAGCCTTTTCCCACTGCGCCTCAGTAGGTAATTTTTTACCAGACCATAAGCAATAATCACGTGCACCAACCCATGAAACTTCAACTACAGGGTGGTCTTCAAAACCAATATCTGCTTGCCAAAGACGATCTATTAAATGAATCCGAGCATCATTATCGTCTTCATCAAATAAACGCTCGTTATTTGTATTCCGAAGGCCGACCGCATTTAAAAATTGGGCAAATTGAAAATTTGTAACGGGGTATCGATCTATCGAATAACTAGATAAAAAAATTCGGTGAGCAGGTTTTTCGTCATCAGGCCCATGGTTCGAGCCCATCGTAAACACCCCCGCTGGAATCTGAGCCATAGCTTGAATACTAGATGGTGCGGATCTTAACTTATGCTCAGCAATCCCCTGAGCAATGCACCCTCTATGCATTTGAAACAGCGTAAAAAATAATACGATGAATATTCGTTTTGGCATTAAATCTCCCTACCAAGTTTGATCATAGAAGCTCGGAAAAACCAATGAATCATGAATACCTTAATTGGAAGTTACTTTTTCAAGAAACTTTTGAATACTTTGTGCCGCTTCACCTAAAGCTTCGTTATACATATGGCGCCCAGTATGAGTTGGGTCACCCCAAGTTACATCTTTGCCACCCTCTACCCATTGAAGTTCCGTAATCGAAGAGCTCTTCTGCTGTACTTGTAAAAATAAATTTTGAGCAGCAGAAGGCCTAGTCCAACGATTTGGATCACTTTTGTGATGTAAGACTAATACAGGTAACGAAATCTTTTGCTTTAATTCTGTCTCATTCCGACTACCGCTAAAGATCACTCCAGAAATCAATTTTTGATGATCAGAAGACTGGTTCAGAAACTCTGCAATACTCAAACTTCCGTTACTATGCCCTATTAAAAAAATAGGTTTTGAAGTCATTGCTTTATAAAAGTTAATCACCGTTTTTATACGCTCGATATGAGCAAGCTCTCTTCGGGCAGCCCAGCGTGTATATGAATCTCCAAAATCACCTTGAAGTGAAAATTGTGAATCCATATACACAATATCCATTGAGGTATTTGTCGAATTAAATAATTCCGCTAATAACCAAGAAGGTTTTGGATCAATTTTCTTGGTAATACCGAAGCTACCACTGCCTCCAGGAATGAAAATTAATACCACTTTTGAATTGGGTTTTGACCAAAAAACAGTTGGTATTTGCGTTTTTTCTGAGCTATTTTCAAAATTAATCTGATACGTTTGCGCGAAGAGAAAATTACAAGTCGCAAGCAACAGTAGGCCGATGATGATTTTCATATTTTTACTTATCAACAACCAGACTTATTGCAGAGTTGTTATTGACAAGCACCTTTCGAGAGAGATTTTTTTCTTACTTTATGATAAATTATGCATGGATTCTGACTGCATTTTCTGCTTATTGTGGCGTTGGGTATACGATAGACCAAAAGAAAAATATCATCAAAAAAGGTCTTAGTATGAATTCTTGATAAGATTTCTAAATGCATTACAATAATTGCTTGTGGTATGTTGTAATTAGTTGATTTGCATCTGAAATCCATTAAAAAACTGCTATAATATTCAATATTCCCTGATAGCTCAGTTGGTAGAGCGACGGACTGTTAATCCGCAGGTCCCTGGTTCGAGTCCAGGTCGGGGAGCCAAGTATCAATGGTCTTTCTGGTAGTGCAAACTAACTTAGACATCACTGTGACGTTTTTGAGACGGTCAATTGACATCTACCACCATATGAAACTAACCATCCCCTAATCAGGTAGGGATGGAAAGCTGATATCAGCTGTACCTTGGCAAATATTTCTAACGTATGCTCTCTGATAATCAATACATCCACCACTTGCAAAAACATCATCTGGATCCCTCATTCTCATCATGGCAGCTAATACTCTTTGCGTTTTTACCGGATCAGCTAAGGTTTGCTCGACACACGCCTCAACAATAGCTTCATCAATTTGGAAATCACCGTCAGAATCACGTACTAAAGCATCTCGCCAATGATAAATTTCTAAGCATTTAGATGTTAAGGTAAAAGGCTGATTTTTTTTCCAAAAGTTAGAAAAAAGTCCATTTCCTAAATAAAATACAAAAGAGCCTTCGTATCCGGTCACATCTGCTGATAATGGATCAGGATTTCGAAACCAAACGCGATCACCAGGGATATAAAATCTTGCAGGTAATGGATTATCTAAAGAACCTAAGTGGGATAAAAATGCATTATTAAATGCATCCGACTTAATTGCACATTGCTGCCATTGATTTTGTAAGCTTCGCAGAAGTTGTGTATTACAGTTTTCTAATTCTTGAGCAAGGGCTAATAAAAAAATATATTCCGTAGCGCGCCAACAAGAAAATGAATATGGTTGTTCCAGCAAACCAGGTTGCGTAGCTTTTTTTAAAGCAGTCTTTAAAGACACTTCTGGCAGAAGTGTAAAGCCCGTATTACTATCATATGTCCAATAATCTTTTGGTCGCTCTGCGGAAGTTGTCGCAAAGGATAGTCGTGTTTTTTGCGCTGCCTCTACAATATTTTTTCGAATATGGATTGCTGAAATTAATTCTTGATAAGAAGGGAATGTCATGAGCTCTTGCGATGACAGCATGGCAGAGATAATTTCATGAAGAATAGTGTCTGAGCCATCAATTTTTAGCAACTCTGACGCCTTAGAAAAGTAACTAGTATCTTGCAGATTAGGCCAAGTATTACTCTGAGGAATTAAGGAAATTTGTATGCCGCTATGATCTTCCTTAATGATTGGATCTATTGTCAAACGTAAATCACTTAAATAATTTAGAAAATTATTTTTCTCTTTTGATAACTTACTTTTAAAAAAAATTCCTTGGGGTAGTTTCTGCTGGCTAGTTAGTAAATCTATTTTTTCTAACCGCATAATAACTACTCCTAAAAGTTACAGATGCTTCAATCGTTTATCCAACATACTCCTTACAGAATTCATAATCAACTATTTAATGATAAATTAGGGAAAGTACTAATATAAATATCAAAAGAAAATTCCACTTCTAAATTCGCCAAATTTGCTCTATGGAGGAAGAACCATATCAGCAAGTATCGGGCACTGGCTGAGACTCATGTATAAATTGCTCCCAATCTATTAATTATGTATAGTCAGTTTATAAGATTGATTCGCTTTGTGGATAAGACACTCGAGATAGTTGTTAAAAATGATGCCTGTGCTTTAAGACCATTAAAAAAGTACGAGATTTGTTCATTTCGAGCTATATATATTTACTAAACCTTTATTAGTCATCGGTCTCAGACTACTGTTTAGCAGTAATTTAGAAGCATTACGAGAATCCAAAGATCATTCCTGGACTACCAAACTGTCGGTCAAGGTCGATAACCTCGACTGACAGTATTACGCGCAATATCTCAGCTAATCGTCGACTTATGGCGCCCCAGCAACTCGGCTATTTGTTGTTGACTATTTCCGGCAGACATTAAAAAATAAATCTAATATCGTTCTTCTTAGCTAAGGTATTTATAGGTCATGCCTACTTTGACTTGGCGATCTAGAAGCTTTAGATGCTAAATCATCCATAGCCTCCTCTCATTGGTCAAAGTTGTACATCCTATTAGAATTCACCACACAATAAACATTGATGCATCAAAATTTAATACACAACAAATATAAAAAGTAGTGTCTATGAATCACTTAGCGATCGGCGCAATACTGCTGAACTGATCTGTCCATAATCTCATGTCTTTTTTATCTTCAGGTTCATATCTTAGTAAACGACCTACTTCATCTCTTACTTCACGATTGACAGAAGGATAGGCCTCTAAATAGGCATGATCATGGGTCATTATAAAGTGTAAGTTTCGACGAACATTGCGTACCTCATCAGCAGATTGGTATTTGTGTCGAAATGCCATACCTAATACTTCTGATTGCGCTTTCACAACTGGATAAAGGTTAAGGTAGGCATTGGTGATATTGATCGCTATATAACCATCAGGCTTCAAATGCTCGCGATAAATACTGAA
>CALPOM020000160.1 GCA_943325205.2 Thermoflexus hugenholtzii JAD2
CCTCTTCATTTTTGGATTGCTCACGCTCTATTTGAAAATACATCTTCGTCCATATCGTTCTTGCTAAAGGCCACTCATATTCATAACGAAACGCATACGGTTTTTTACTGCCACCAGTTCTAATTTCTAGTTTAATCGGAGGCTCATCCATAATCCCAGTATCAATACCTTTTAGCCAATAGTCTAAGAAACGGATTTGATCTAATTTTCCTTCTTCAGAATGAAAAGGTCTGAAATGGTCTCCTGTATGAATCCGTAGCTTCTTAAACTGAGAATTCGCATTCATATAACCCTCAGTATTGCCACGCAAATGCAACCCCCAACCACCCCAATTGCCAACACTATAAACTGGCACCGTAATTTGATCCCAACGGGCACTACATAGTCGCCACCATTCAGAATCTAGATCATGACTCATATACTGCCAGAGCATATCTGGCTGAAAAGAGTCAGGGTTATAGCTTCTTGGTCTTCCTAGTAAATGGCGTGCCATGTGCTGATTAATCCAATTCCCCATAAAGCCCATTGAAAAAATACCACCATGATAGGCCTGATCTCGATACTGATCAGCACGACCCTCCCAAGGAATAATCGCTTTTAATGATGGTGGTTGCAGATTGGCAACTCGCCACTGACAAGCAGCATGGTAGGAAACGCCCAGTGTTGCAATATTGCCAGAGCACCACTCTCGTTTTGCGATCCACTCAATCGCATCATAAAAATCTAAACTTTCTTGATAAGAACTAGGCTCACATCTTCCTGGTGACTTTCCAGTTCCTCTGGAATCAACTCGCACACAGGCATAACCCCGCGCAACCCACCAAACGGGATTGGCAGTCTCCCATGCCATATATGGATTGGCGGGCTCCTCTAAATCCTCAGGCGGAATCCAAAGTTTATCTTTGTGATAAACACTAATATTCATGATCGCTGGAAATTTTTCACCCTGAGTGTCTGGACGAAAAATATCAGCAAAAATAATCGTGCCATCACGTAGAGGTATTTTGACATCCTTTTCTATGACCATTCCATGGTCTCTAGGTTGAGAAATGTTCTTGAATTTTTCTAACACTACAGGCTCTAACTCATAGGTTGGCATATTTGTCTCCATGTATTTTTATTGAATTGCAAAGCCATTAAAATTTATTTTAAAAGTACTTTTCTAAAATAATTGATCGTTTCTTGTAAGCCTTCTTCTAAATGAATCTTAGGCTGCCAGTTCAAATGCTTGGTAGCCAAGTCAATATTGGGTTTTCTTTGCTTGGGATCATCTTCTGGCAACTTCTGAAAAATAATTTGGCTCACAGAACCCGTCATACGAATGACTAACTCTGCCAACTCTAACATCGTAAATTCGACCGGATTCCCCAAATTAATCGGCCCTGTTACCTCTTCCGGGGTATTCATTAAAGCAATTAAACCGTCAATTAAATCAGATACATAACAAAAACTCCTGGTTTGTTTACCGTCACCGTAAATTGTTATAGGTTTGCCCTGAATTGCCTGCACAATAAAATTACTTACCACGCGTCCATCATTCGGGTGCATTAGCGGCCCATACGTGTTAAATATTCTAGCAACCTTAATTTTTGTCTTGTGCTGACGCCAATAGTCAAAAAACAATGTTTCTGCACAACGCTTACCCTCGTCATAACAACTGCGAATTCCAATCGGATTTACACGACCCCAATAGGTTTCGGATTGTGGATGCACCTCTGGGTCACCGTAGACCTCTGAGGTCGATGCTTGCAAAATTTTGGCATGAACTCTTTTAGCCAAGCCGAGCATATTAATCGCCCCGTGAACACTAGTCTTCGTGGTTTGTACGGGATCATACTGATAATGCACTGGCGAAGCTGGGCATGCTAAATTATAAATTTCGTCTACCTCCACATAAAGTGGGAAAGTAACATCATGGCGCATCAAATCAAAATATTTTTGGCCAATCAGCTCGGCAATATTTTCTTTACTCCCAGTAAAAAAATTATCGACACACAGAACATCATGCCCTTGCTGGACTAATTTTTTACATAAATTAGCTCCTAAAAAACCAGCCCCGCCTGTTACTAATATTTTCTTCATATTCGGTTAATTTTTAATACTTCGGTTTAAGACATTTCTATTGATTATTATTACTACGGATAAGTATAGCCTTTTCTTTTTAAATACTTTTTGGTCATATATCAAACTTCAACCTCTGTAATGTGACTTCATTTTTCAAATATGTGAATGAATCCTTGACTTGTATAGGCGGCTAGATTACCTTTTACAAATAATCTATTCATAAAAATATTGGAGAAATAACAAATGCCTTCCCATAAGCAAGTTTTTTTCCTGGCATTCTGCCTGCTTTTATCAATACCCATTAGCGCTCAAACTACAAAAACTTCTCCTGAAAAATGGCCAAGTCGCCCAATTCGGATGATCGTACCATTCGCGCCTGGTGGGCTTGATGTCATCGCCAGGAAAGTAGCTATTAAACTTGGTGAACAATTAAATGTATCTGTTTTTATAGATAATCGTGCTGGTGCTAACGGCATTATTGGCGCTGATCTGGTTGCGAAATCGGCACCTGATGGCTACACCATGCTCATCATGACAGGTTCATTTTCAGCCAATGCTGTTTTATACAAGAAGCTGCCTTTTGACCCTATGAAAGACTTTGCACCTATTACACAAATCTATAAAAGCTATGGGATGGTGATGGTAGCAAATAGTGATGTGCCATTTAATTCCGTAAAAGAATTACTGGACTTTGCCAAAGCCAATCCCAACAAATTAAGTTATGGCTCTGGGGGAGTAGGTAATGCTTCACATCTCGTTGGTGAACTTTTTAATATCTTAGCGCCTGCACAAATCTTACATGTGCCCTACAAAGGACTTGGCCCAGCCTTTAACGAAGTTTTAGGTAAGCAAATCGAAATCACTTACGTATCTACAGCTATGTCTGCGCAACATATTTTAGCTGGTCGGATTAAGGCCTTTGCAATCAGTGGTGATGCCAGGGCGCCGATTATTCCCAATGTCCCCACCTTTAATGAGGCAGGGGTGCGAGGCTTAGATCAAGTGTATGGTTGGGCGGGGTTATGGTTTCCTGCAAACACCCCTATTGATCGCATTGAAAAAGTTCAACAGGCATTAGCAGTTGCTATCAAAATAGCAGATCTTAAAAAAAGCTTTGATGATTTTGGTGTCAATACCATCGGATCAAAGCCGCAGGATTTTGAGAAATTTGTTGGTGAAGATATCGAACTTCAACGACAATTATTTAAACAAGCGAATATCCAAGCTCAGTAAAAAGCTTAGTAGCGCTTAACTAATAAGCGCTTACTTAAAAAAATACTGCAAATACGTTCTCTATCGCGCCTCTAGATCGGAATGATCGGCAATAATAAATAAGACTCTTTATCGCCACCAGAATAGATAGTATTTGTAGCGCCAGAGTTATAGTCACAATGGAAGTGCGTATAAGGCGCGCTTCCTAAACCGTCTCTTGGCTGTATATCAATTCGCAGTTGATGCCCTTTCTTGAGCACAATACATGTCGGCCAAATTTCTACCTGACACTCAACCGGAACATTTGGCTCCAACCACAGTCTTTGCGTATGTGCGTGGTACGGCCGATGAGGTAGAGTTTTTTCTGCGTCTAAGGTCCGGTGTGAGGCCCTTAACCATCCCTTCGTTAATGGGATGGGTTGGCCATGTTGCCCTACTTCATTGACATCGTTACCATTGGCATCAATGTTGCGTAAGGTAATCATGATATCCATATCCTCTGATGTGCTTGAAACCCACAGGTTACACATTAATGGTCCGGTAATTTCCGTATCACTTGTCATTGGCTTCGTCTTTAATGAAATTCCAGTCCTACCAACATTACCATGCGTAGTCGATAAGGAAGAACCAGAAGCAATACCAGCTTTAGTAAGCGCACTTGATGGATAACTGATCTGCGCCATTTTATTTGGTAAAGACTCACTTAATGTACCCTCTACCTGATCACCCTCTTGCTGTTCTTGCTGATCCAATTGTAAATACATCTTCGTCCACTTTGTTCGTGCAAGCGGCCACTCATTTTCAAATCGGAAGGCATAGGGCTTATCACTGCCGCCAGTTCGGATTTCTAATTTAACAGGAGGCTCATCCATAATCCCAGTATCGATATCTTTTAGCCAATAATCTAACCAACGTAATTGATCTAAACGCCCCTCCTCTGAATGGAATGGATGAAAATGCGTCCCAGTATGGATTCGTAATTTTTTATGTTTTGACTTGGCATTAACAAACCCCTCTGTATTACCACGCAGATGTAATGCCCAACCACCCCAATTTCCCACACTAAATAAAGGGACTTCAATTTGATCCCACCGAGCACTATGTAAGCGCCACCAATCAGAATCTAAGTTATGCCGTAAATATTGCCACAACATATCCGGCTGAAAAGTATCTGGGTTAAAGCTGCGTGGTCGACCCAGCAAATGATGTGCCGTATGAGTTGCAATCCAATTAGATACAAAACCCATTGAAAAAATACCGCCATGATAGGCTTGATCACGGTATTGATC
>CALPOM020000161.1 GCA_943325205.2 Thermoflexus hugenholtzii JAD2
ATTAAACGTCAATCAATCACTTCCGATTAGCTAGCTGATTCAATAAGCTAAGCTGCAGATCTTATTTAATATGAAATGGCTTACTGCTCACGGACTTTAGCAATGAGGTTTTTTTCAAGGCCTCGCTTATCAATAACAGCAAGTCGCATGGCTTCCGACTCAAAATCCTTAATCGCTGGGTGAGTGCCATCATTGCCAAGGTTGACTATATAGGTCCAAAGAATTTGATGTGACCCAGCCCGCTTAAAAATGTCGACTACTCTTTTCATGAAGTGCTTTGGTGTTTACTAAGATCTTCAGCATACTCTGCTTTTTGTTTAATAGGACAAAAAAATTTTTCAGGGATGGATAGCTTGTTTGAACTTCATATCTTTGTAGGTATTGGCGTTTGATTGACCACCCCGCTCACTCTTCGCCTTTGCTTTAATAGCCATCAATCAAAGTACTTTACCCCTGCATTAGCAGCATAGATACGGCACTCAAAGTTGCTAACCATTTGAAATATAACAAAATTATTCAGTAATGATCTTAATCAATTCAATCAAGTTTAAAAATATTACAAATTAAGTGATATATATTCAACAAAAATTATTAATACTTTTATACAATTGGAATTATGAAATTTACAGAAGCAGTTAATATTCATTTGGCATTAGGACAAGAAACCCGCCACCATATCTTGAGTTTGATTGTCCAGCACGAGGATGGCATCAGCCCAAAAAAGATTCATGAGCGTTTAGATATACCACCACCCACGCTCAGCTTTCATCTAAAAGAGTTATTACAAGCCGAACTGATCTGTGTCCAAAGAAAGAGCCGAAATTTGATATACCGACCACAGGCTCATGTGATTACTGAGTTAATTAGTTTTCTAGTGGATAACTACACCACTCTAAAAAAGGAAAATAACAGCATAAAGCCGCGTATAAAATATAAAAATAGATATCACGAAACTTAGCAAATGAAGGTACTTAGATGCACCATCTAGGCAGGCTAAAATAAACCCTCAATTATTAAAAAGTAATTTCAAAACTATCGCTATGCAATCAAAAAAAGTAGATTGGATTATTTACCTAGTAGCGACCACATTTTTTATGGAGACTCTAGATAGTACGGTTATTACTACGGCATTACCACAAATGGCTAGTGATTTTGGGGTGAGTCCCGTAGATGTTGGTATAGGTATTACGGCTTATTTACTAACTTTAGCAACGTGTATCCCAATAAGTGGGTGGGTTGCAGATCGGTTTGGATCAAAAAAAGTATTCATACTCGCAATTGTATTATTTACATTCGCTTCGATACTTTGTGCATTGAGTGAAAATTTGACTTTTTTTACTTGTGCACGAATCTTACAAGGGGTGGGTGGCGCATTAATGGTTCCTGTGGGTCGGGCTATAGTACTTCAAAATACTCAAAAAGATGGCTTAATCAGAGCAATTTCATTAATTACGTGGCCAGGATTAGTTGGACCGGTTGTGGGGCCAGCAATAGGAGGATTTCTAACAACTTACGCAACTTGGCACTGGATATTTTTTATAAATATTCCAATTGGGATCATTGGAATTATCTTTAGTTGCATTTTGTTGGAAGAAAAAAAGGAAGAAATACGAAAGCCATTTGATGTTTATGGTTTTCTGCTCACAGGTGTGGCGCTAAGTAGCATCATTTATGCTATTGAGTTGACTCGCCATATTAAAGATAGTCAACTAGAAATTTTAGGTTTTATGGTTATGGGGGTAATTAGTGGCATTTGCTCAATCAAGCACATGAAAAAAAGTCCTCACCCAATGATTGACTTGTCACTTTTGAAAATACCAACATTTACTACAACCCTCTGGGCTGGTTTATTTTTTCGTATAGCGATTGCAACGGTACCATTTTTAATCCCACTATTTTTACAAATTGGGTTAGGCATGGATCCATTTAAAGCTGGTTTAATTGTGCTTAGTATTTTCTTAGGTAACTTAGCTATGAAAACTGTTACAACACCACTTTTAAACAAATATGGTTTTAAATTAGTCATGATGGTCAATGGGGCAATGATCGTCGTTACATTCTTATTAAGCGCTTGTATCGATGAAAATATGCAAATAGGTTTAATGGTGGTGATTCTTTTTTGCGGTGGTTTAACCAGATCATTACAGTTCACATCGATCAATACACTTTCTTTAGCAGATATTCCTAAAGAAAAAATCAGTTCAGCATCTTCAGTTAGCGGTACGGCAATGCAATTAAGTATGGCATTAGGGATAGCGATTGGATCATTGACATTAACCTTAGTAAGTTTGATGCACAGCGGGAACATCGAAACGCCGAGCGTGTCAGATTTTAGGTTGGCGTTAGTACTTATTGCAATATTTCCAATAATTGGGATGATCATCTTAAATAAGTTAGATAGTAATGCAGGCATCTCCATCCGAAAACTAAAGTGAGCATTTAAAACGGGAGCGGGAAATGAAAATATTGTTTATTGGAATCGGAAAAATGGGATTACCCATGGCTCAACATTTAGTTGCCAAGGGTAATACGGTGAAAGTGGTCGATCAAGATGTAGAGCGGATAAAAATTGGCATTGAAAATGGGTTGATAGAAGCAACCAGTACAAGAGATGATTACTTATGGGCAGATTACATATTCTCCTCTTTGCCAAATGATGAGGCTTTTTTAATAGTTGCTGATCAAGTTGAGCAATATGCTCAGGCCAAAAGTATTTATATAGATACAAGCACCATATCATTAAGTGCATCACAAAAAGTTGCCAGTAAGCTCAAGCAAAAAAATATTCATTATCTAAGAGTAGCTGTTTCAGGTAATAATCACATGGCGGAGGCGGCGATGTTAACTATTTTGGCTTCTGGAGACAAAAATATTTATGAAAGAGTTTTACCAATGCTGGCATCTTGGGGACCAAAACAGTATTATTTGGGCGAGCAAGAACAGGCTAGATTAATGAAGCTGGTGGTAAACCTTTTAATAGCCCAAACCAGTGCGATGCTTTCAGAGGCATTAACTTTAGGAAGGTTAGGAAACTTAGATTGGTCTGATATGTGGCAGGTTCTATCAAACAGTGCTGTAGGCTCACCAATTATTAAGGCAAAATCAGAACAGTTAGGTTCTTCATTAGAATTAAGAGACTTTAGCCCTACTTTTACAGTCCATCAAATGCTCAAGGATTTAACTTTAATAAAAGATGCAGCAACAGATTTAGCTGCTCCAATAGATCAAACAACGATGACTTACCATTGGTTACAGCAAGTAATCCAAGATGGCGAAGGAGATTTGGATTATGCAGCAGTTATCAGACTACTAGAAAGACGGGCTAGTTTAGCAACTGATCTAAACTAGATGAATTAATTTGAACTAAAACGGGGAAATAGGTATGAGTAAGAAAATTGGTTGGATTGGCCTAGGGCGTATGGGTGAAGCAATGGTTAAAAGACTTCTTCAGGCAGGACATGAGGTCGAAGTATGGAACCGGACACGCAGTAAGGCCGAGCCATTAGCAAAGTACGGTGCGGTAGTTGTTAACAATGTACTAGACCTGGCTGGTTGTGAAACGGTTATCACGATGGTTTCTACAACAAAAGATCTCAAACAAGTTTTATTTGGCCCAGGTGGTTTAGTTACGACCTCCATAAAGCCAAAGATGGTTGTCGATAGCTCATCAATTTCTCAGGAAGGTTCTGCAGAGGTACGTAAAGAGTTAGAGGCTTTAGGCATCGGGTATTTGTGTGCGCCAGTTTCAGGCAACGCTAAAGTTGCAAAAGCGGGCTTGTTACTAGTAGTATCCTCTGGCCCTAGAGATCTATACAATATCGCCGAGCCATATTTCCAAGCGATGGCAAAAAAATGCATGTGGATTGGGGAGGGAGAACTTGCTAGGGTTTGGAAGATTGCGCACAACACGATGTTTGGCGTTGTCATTCAAAATTTATGCGAAATCACTGTTCTAGCAGAAAAAGCTGGAATACCTCGACATTTATTCCTAGAGAGTATTAATGATTCAGTATTAGGTTCCATGTACACCAGATATAAAACGCCGGTTTTAACTAATCTCAATTTTGAACAAGTTACTTTTACCCCAGAATTATTATTAAAGGACATGGATTTAGGTATGGCAGCTGCAAAAGCACATGGGGTCGTGATGCCAAGTGCGGCAGCTACGCGCGAGTCAATTGCTAGAATGGTTGGTAGAGGTTATGGAGATATCGATTTTTCTGCACTGTTAATTGAAGTTGCGAAGGATTCGGGGTTAGAATTAATTTCTGAAAATAAAACAATCCCTGATGGGCTGAGTTAGATTGTCGTCTTCAGTCTAATCATTCCGGTTGGGAAAAGCTGCGATGTGTCAAAACAAATCGAGTTGATTTATAGCAATTTGTCATATTAATATAAATATTGGAGGCAGTATGTACGGTAAGTATTCAAATATTAAGAGTGTTCTGCGTTTGGTTTGTGTCGGTCTCATCGCCGTAGTTCATTTACAAACTTGGGCACAAAATTATCCAACCAAGCCCATCAAATTTATTGTAGC
>CALPOM020000162.1 GCA_943325205.2 Thermoflexus hugenholtzii JAD2
AGAAACTACATTTGGCTGCTTAGACACCACTGCAATATATGTAAAATCTCGTTCAGGAACATACCCTGCCTTTGGACCATATAAACTAGGGTTCACCGTAAAAGCAGATGAGTTCACTAAAAGCGTATAACCGTCTGGTTTACTGGTAGCGACGTATTGTGTGCCAACATTACCACCCGCGCCGGACTTATTTTCAACAACGACACTAGCTTGTAAAATATTTCCTATTTGCTGACCAATCACTCGCGCAGTAAAGTCGGGTGATCCACCTGGTGGAAAAGCTACAATAATACGTATCGGTCTATTTGGATAATCCAGGGAAGTTTGGGCGTTTGCGTAATTACCCGTTAACAGAAAAAATACCAAAACCATTTTATATAATGCCACTTTGTCTCCAGTTATATACAAAACCAGCCAAATGATTACCACAGCATTTTATGTAAAGAATAGGCTAATTAATTTTATTTGTAATACTAAAATTTTAATCCATCATATCTTTCCCAAGGAATAAATCATGAACAAACGTTGGAACATCAGGCCAGAGGGTTCTAATTGGGGTGACTTTGGCGATGACGATCGCTATGGCCGGATGAATTTAATTACGCCAGAACGTCGTTTAAGAGCCCTACAAGAGGTTCAGTTCGGTCAAATATTTTGCCTAAGCTTGCCACTAGATCGTCCCGGTGGGCAAGTTTTAAATGCACATCGCTGCCCTCCCGCTTTTAAAAAAGTAGAGCGCGATGGTGTCACTATGTTTAATCTTGCCCTTGAAAAATTTGATGAGCGATTAACCGATGTGAGCTCTGATGAGGCAGTCCTTCTCTATAGCCAATATTCCACACAATGGGATGGTTTTGCGCATAAAGGATCTTTATTTGACGTGGACGGTACTGGAACACCTAAAAAAGTTTTTTACAACGGCTGGGAAATTGTTGACGAGAGTGGCTCTGGTACGCATGGCGAATTAGGCGCTCACCATGTCTCGATTGCAAATATGGCAACTACGGGCGTTCAAGGTCGAGGGGTTTTAATTGACTTACAGCATCATTTTGGCAATACCCGTACACACGTGAATTTAAACATGTTACAAGAAGTTATTACAAAAGATGAAATTCAAATCGAAGAAGGGGACATAATTTGCCTACATACTGGCTTAGGGGAGCTCATCATGCAAAGTCCGATCACTGGTCCAGATGCTTCGATTAAAACTGCTTGCGCTGTTTTAGATGGTCATGACAAAAGTCTCTTACAGTGGATTACGGATACAGGTATTGCTGCTATCGCCTCAGACAATCTTGCTATCGAAGCCTCTTCAACTTTGGGCCTCCCCAAAGATTTCGGTCATCATGGGCCGATCCTCCCCCTACATGAACATTGTCTTTTTAAATTAGGTATTCATTTGGGAGAGCTTTGGTACCTGACTGATCTAGCAAGATGGTTGCGAGATCAAAAGCGAAGTCGATTTTTATTAACCGCTCCACCCCTGCGCCTACCAGGTGCAGCAGGCTCACCAGTTACTCCAATCGCAACTGTTTAAGATCAGGCGTAAACTAAAGGATTCCTCGGTATGAGCCGCCATCAATTTGAATATTTTGCCCTGAAATAAAGGCCGCTTGCGTACTACATAAATAAGCGCACATATCACCAAACTCTTCTGTTTTACCAAAGCGCTTAGCAGCAATAGTCTGTTCTAAACGAGCCCGTGCCTCTGAAAAAGAAATATTCTCCATCGTAGCTAAACGCTGCGTCATTTGTTGTTGCCGACCAGTATCAATTCGTTCAGGAAGTAAATTATTAATCGTCACGTTGTCTGCAACAACTTCTCTTGAGATCGCCTTACATACTGCTGTCAAAGCAGTTCGGGCCGCTGTAGATAATCCCTGATGAGGACTAGGCGCCTTCACCATAGCAGATGTAATATTCACAATCCGGCCAAACTGACGCTCTTTCATGCCCGGCAATAAAGCGCGGATCATTAAAACTGGCCCCAGCATATTGGCATCAAACGCCTGAATATATTCATCTCGCCCCCAATCCTCGAACTTACCAGGCTTTGGCCCCTCATTATTAGTGACTAAAATGTCTGCATCAGGACATGCACTGCTGAGCTTGAGTCGGCCATCTTCAGTCGTTATATCTGCAACAACACCAAAAACTGGATTGCCAGTCTCTATATGAATCTCCTTGACGGCATCCTCTAGTGTTTGTTCGTTACGTCCGTTAATGTATATAATCACACCCTCTCTTGATAAAGATAAGGCGCAAGCCTTACCCAACCCCTTGGAGGAAGCGCAAATAATGGCTTTTTTTCCTGCAATGTGTAAATCCATCAATGTCTTTCTTAATTTAACTTCACTGTTTTGAGCACTTCACTAAAACGCTTGTACTCAGACTTCACAAAAAGATCAAACTCTTCTGGAGGCCGACCATCAGTTTCAAAGCCATCTTTTTGCATCGCTGTTTTCATATCAGGCTCAGCTAGCACTTGGCGCATCGCACCTTGAATTTTAATAACGACTTCTTTAGGTGTCTTTGCTGGTGCAAACCAACCTAACCAGGTACCGGCAATAGTCAAATCAGTTAGTCCAGCCTCCTTGAAGGTCGGCACACTTGGAAAATCTGGAGACCGACTTTGCCCCGTAAAGGCAACTGCTCGAACACGTCCAGAGCTAACGTAAGAATGCGCAATCGTTGGCGGCATAATCATAAAATCAACTTCCCCTGAAACAACAGCCGTTAATGCGCCACTAGTTCCCTTAAATGGAATATGCAGTGTTTGAATCCCAACTCGATTAGCAAATATCTCGCTAGCTAGGTGTAAAGCATTACCGACACCTGGTGATGAAAAAATAACTCCATTTTTATTACTCTTAGCGAATGCAATAAATTCAGTCAGATTTTTTACTGGTAAAGCAGGATTAAGAACCATCACATAGCCAGTCCCTGATCCCATATTTGTAATTGGAGCAAAATCTTTAAAAACGTCGTAACCAATATTTTTATTAGCAATTGTGTTAATAACAAATGCTGGGGTTGTGTGAAGCAGAACATAGCCATCTGGAGCAGCATTTTTTACCGCCATAGCGCCAATAGCTCCATTCGCGCCTGAGCGGTTTTCAACAACCAAGTTAACTCCTAAAACTTTTTCTAACCGAATAGCCATAGCGCGAGCTGTAGTATCTGATGTCCCACCCGCCTCAAATGGCACAATCAGACGAATCGGCTTACTGGGATAGATATCGGCAAAAGTGCTCGGAATAAATCCCAGCCATAAAATCAATTGTAAAAAAATATGGCGTTGGCAAATAGCTAATTTATGCATAAAGATCGAAATCATTTCTTTAAGCTCTTTAAAAAATGCTCGACCATTTCTGAACGAGTCCCGATCCATACATCATCGGCTGCAGTTGCGATTTCTAAAATTCGCTGAAAAGCACCTGTCCCAGCAGGTCTCCCAAAAACATGGGCGTGTACCGTTGGATCAATCTTGATTGCACGGGTTTCCCACTTTCGAACATAATTTAACCAATCTTCAAAGATTTCAACCATCACCCTTGGAGGTTGCCCATGACGCATAAATAATGGTAAATCATTCACTTCCATCGTACCAGGAACGGCCACAATAGAGCAATCCTCAAAATCAACGCGATAAGGTAAGTCGTCATTTAATGTATCACTATGCCACTGGTAACCCTCTTTTGCTAATAACCGTGCAGTTCTTGGGCTAGGAGTGCTACGGGGACTGATCCAGCCTTTGGGACGAGTACCAATAACCTGAGCAATCAGATCAGTTGTTCGCCGAATGTTATCGAGTTCTTGCGACTCATCTAAATAAGCAGGTATTACATCCATCGCGTAGGAGTGTGCAACTATATCGTGCCCTAAATCTGCAATCGCTTTTACCTCAGAGGGATAACGCTCTGCCATGATGCCGCACACCAAGATAGAAGCTTTGATGTGATGTCTCTCAAAGACCTCCAAAACTCGGTGAACTCCGCGACGATGCCCATACTCTGCCCAGCCAATCGCATTGAGATCAGGTATACCACCTTTTAAAGGATTACCCATTGGCCCAATGCCTGGCCAATTTCCATCAGACCACCATTCATATGCCATTCGGAAAACAATCCCAATTTTTTTATTTCCCGGCCAAGTAAAGTCATTGGCTGCGTGCACCTCTTTTCCACCCGCGTGGATATCGTACATATGTGTCATCTCATCTCCAAGTTATTTATATTTGTTATTTTACTCAGCAATAATAATCTATGTAAAAATATACGCCAACCAGCTAAGAATCATTCAGGCCCTGTATTTAATCTCTAACAATATTTTATAAACATGCTTTTTTTAGATCGGGTAATGAACCCTTGAGTTTTATTTCTCCCGAATTCGCTATTATTGCGCTGCTATTTTTTTCTATATTTTGGACTTTATCTTCACAAAAATATTTTCAAAAAATATTTTTATTAATCTCAAGTTATGCTTTATATTCCACTTGGTCTATAGAG
>CALPOM020000163.1 GCA_943325205.2 Thermoflexus hugenholtzii JAD2
CTTTCGTTTTGCTACGCGGATTCGTTTAGCAACTAGTCAAGATGTTTGGGTTATTGCGACTTTGGATAATGGTCAAAAAATAGGTAAATCAATTCCTGCGGTTATTACTCTGAGTGCTTGTTTTGATGCGAGTTAATTATGACCACTATTAATCCCTTTCCGATTCGTATTGGTATTATTGGCGAGTCAGCACCTGGTAAAGAAGTGGAAGTTCGGATTTTAATTGGCCATCCGATGGAAACGGGTTTTCGCATTGGTATTAATGGCATGGATAAAATTCCGAAGAATATTATTGAAAAGATGGTGGTAAAGATCAACCAAGATATTCTGTTTATGGCTGATGTGGGTACGGGTATTGCCGCCAATCCTTTGTTACAGTTTTTTGTGACTATTCCGGCAACTGGGGGCGTTATTTCAGTGGAATGGTTCGATGATCAGGGCGTGTCTAGGCAGGCGGAAAAAGAGTTAATTAGTCCGAGGTCATGATTTTTCCATCATGCACTTTATAAATAGATTAACTCAAGTCGGGGTTTTTGTAATTGCTTGGTTAGCTGTCTTAGGGCATGCTCAAAACACTCCCAATAGCCATGCTCGGCAAAGCGGCAGTGCTTTTTTATCATCTGATCTTCTGAATCTTCAAAATGACGAATTTACAAATCCCGCACTTTTATGGGTTGATCGGGGCGAGGCACTTTGGTTAAATAACTGCGCTCAATGCCACCCCAAGGCGCTTGCATTAGCCAGCGCTGTTGTTGCATATCCAGTTTGGAGAAAATCTCTAGACCGAGCCAGTGGCAAGTTAGTTAATCTTGAAGACCAAATTGCTAGTTGTATCAGTCGTAATTCTAGAACACATCCAATTATCGAAAGTAATGAGGTTTTATCACTATCAGCATATTTATCTAGTTTAGCTAAGGGTTTAAAAGTCCAAGTGATACAGCCCAGTGAAACTTTTGCTAAACAAGAGTGGCAAGCATTTTTGGATAGAGGGGCGTATTTATATACGACAAGAATCGGTCGTATGAATTTATCCTGTACGCAATGTCATGATGGTAAGGTTGGGGTAGCATTACGCGCAGAATTAATTAGTCCTGGTTTTTTGACAGGATTTCCAATTTATCGCCAAAGTTGGCAGACCCTCGGATCCACTGATCGGCGCTTAAGAGCTTGTTATTCTGGAGTACAAGCTAGTATTCCAAATCCAGCTCACCCTGATCTGCGCTCTTTGGAACTGTTTTTAAAGATCCGTTCAGAGGGCATGATATGGGAAGGACCATCGATTCGTCGGTAAGATGAACCGATGGTTTTCAGGTTTAGGCGAGCGTTAGTCCTTCTTTAACTAGTGGGAAATTCCTGAGCGGTTTACCAAGTGCCGCTGAAATTGCGTTGATGATTGCAGGGCCTACAACACAAATTGTTGGCTCACCTACACCGCCCCAAAAATCCATTGTTGGGACTAGCACCGATTCTACTTTAGGGACTTGGGCAAGTTTGAGCAGTGGATAGGAGTCGAAATTTTGCTGCTTAATCCGGCCATTTTCTACAGTAATTTCTTGATTAAAGATCGCACCGAGAGCCATCACCACAGACCCTTCAATTTGCTCTCGAACTAAGTAGGGGTTTACTACGTGCCCACAATCGAGTGCAAATACCAAGCGTTTAATCCTCACAAGGCTGCCACCTGTGACAGAGACTTCCGCAACGCAGGCTGAGTAGCTGCCATACCCCATAAATTGTGCAACTCCCCGATGGACGCCGCTCGGAAGTGGTTTGCCCCAATTTGCTTTTTTGGCGGCAGCGTTGAGCACACCTAGATGTTTTGGATGATTTTTCATGAGTGCTTGTCTGAATGCCACAGAATCTTTTCCAGCTGCGCGCGCACACTCTTCGATAAAGCACTCCATGAATAGGCCATTTTGATTGGTATTGACTCCCCGCCATGGACCAACAGGAACATGGGAGTTACGCATGACATATTCGGTTAGTAAGTTGGGGAATGTATAGCCTAATTGGGCTCCTACTGGCTCAACAGCTGCATCAAAGCCTTGTAATTGACGATTGTCCTTACCGTTTTTGATGGCCATTGGGTTTAGAGTGGCATTGATTGATGGCCCTGATGTCTTAATATGTATACCGGTTATATTGCCATTACTATCCAGACCTGCTTGCATTTTAGCCATAGCAGTTGGGTGGTAATAATCATGCGTCATATCCTCTTCACGACTCCAAATCATTTTGATTGGAATACCGGGAAATTGTTTTGCAATGCGGATGGCCTGCGCAACGTATTCCTGGGTGCCGCCACGACGACCAAGTCCCATGCCAGGATCCAGCTTATAGATTTCGCATTGATTGAGAGGTAAACCCGAGGCTTCTGCTAAGGTCGCGTGGGAAGCCTCACCATTTTGAGTCGGTACCCAAGCCTCCGCTTTTTCATTGGTATAGCGTGCCGTAGCATTCATTGGCTCCATCGTGGCGTGGGCTTGGAATGGTGTGCTATAGATCGCCTCAACTATTTTGTTAGAAGCTTTGATTACGGCTGGGGCATCACCTTCTTTGCGCCCCCAAAAATCGCCCTCAGCTTGTAAGCCTTCTTCCATTTGTTTTTTAATTTCCACGCTGGAAATAGCCCCATTGCCCATTTCATCCCACTCAATAGGAAGCGAGTCTAGGGCAACTTTTGCGCGCCACCACGTATCAGCGACTACAGCAACGGCATTATCGCCAACCTGAACAGCTGCTTTTACACCTCGGAAATTTTTAACCTTATTGGCATCAAAGCTTTTTACTTTTCCACCAAATACAGGACACTGTTTAATGGCAGCGCAAAGCATACCGGGCAGTTGTAAGTCAGTACCATAGATTTTAGTACCATTGACCTTATCAAAAGTATCTAGGCGCGCAAGCGGTTTACCAGCGACTTTCCAATCTTTGGGGTTTTTTAATTGAATTGATTTAGGATCTGGTGGTGTTAATTTGGCGGCGGCTTCAGCAACCTTGCCATAACTTATTTTACGTCCACTTGCCTTATGTGAAATGATACCTTTGTCGACACTGAGATCACTCGGCGAGACATTCCATTGGTTTGCAGCTGCTTGCACGAGCATGATACGTGCACCTGCAGCGCCACGTCTGACGTAATCTTCAGAGATACGAATTCCTCTACTACCACCGGTACTAAATTCTCCCCAGACACGTTTTCGGGAGAGGCTTTGACCTGGAGTGGGCGATTCCGTAATAATTTTTTTCCAGTTACATTCAAGTTCTTCTGCAACTAATTGTGCTAAACCAGTTCTAGTACCCTGGCCCATTTCTGATCGGACGATCCGAATAACGACGGTATCGTCTGGTTTGATATTTACCCAAGCATTCACCTCAGGGGAGGTGGCTGACATCATGGTATTCGGGTTATGGGGAGCTGCACTTGCGGAAAAGCTTCCAATACCTAGCATAAGGCCTGATCCAACGACGGATGTGTCAATAATGAAGCGACGGCGAGATGCATTTTCTACGACTTGATTATTTTGTGTGGTGGTTGTCATGAGCAGATCCTCTTAAGCGCGAGATTGTGGAGTGGCTTCATAAAAAGCTAAAACATCAGCTAATTTCTTTTGGCCTGATGCTACGTGAATACCATCTCGAATTTTTTGATAAGTTCCGCAACGGCAGATATTGGACATCGCATTATCGATATCCGAGTCAGTTGGTTTTGGAATTCTTTTTAGGAGAGCCGCTGCTGCCATCACTTGACCTGATTGGCAATAGCCACATTGGGGAACGTCAAGAGCGATCCAAGCTTTTTGAACAGGGTGAGAATTGTCGGGAGATAGGGCTTCGACAGTTGTAATTTTCATAGCTCCAACTGCAGACACAGGAATTGAACAGGAGCGCACGGGCTCACCATTCATATAGACTGTACAAGAACCACACTGGGCAACGCCACAGCCATATTTTGTGCCAGTCAGACCAATGATTTCACGGATGGCCCACAGCAGGGGCATATTTGCTTCTACATCAATATTATGGACTTTGCCATTTACGGTCAATTGCATTGCGTGTCTCCAATTTGAGAAGTAGGTTGATAAACTTTTTTTAGTTTATCTCGAAAATAGAAATTATGAAAATAATTCAATTTATTTGAACAAGTAAATAAATTAACATTAATAAACAGTAACTTACATAGATTAGGGTTAGTACTAATTGGGATATCAATTACTCGGTTTTGGTCCAATGTCCTATAAAAAATCGGGTTGTCAGCAAAGTTTTTTGGCATCCACTATCCTTGCATGATGACAAATTTTCGCCCAGAATTTCCTGCATTTGCTTTTGTAGATATTGAGACGACTGGTGGTAATTTGGAGAGGGATCGAATCACCGAAGTTGGAATTGTATCGATGCAAGATGGGGTTGAATCTCGGTGGGAGCATTTGATAAATCCCGAAAC
>CALPOM020000164.1 GCA_943325205.2 Thermoflexus hugenholtzii JAD2
CTTAAGTCATACCCAGGAATCAGTTCAGCAATACTTGGCACCTGCGGTAGCGCCGGAATACGTGCAGCACTCGAAACAGCAATTGGAATCATCTTCCCATTTTTGATGTGCGGAATTAAACCAGGAGCTGTTCCAAAAGACATCGTAATCTGCCCACTAATCAAGTCAGCCACCCCATTACCACTCCCTTTGTAATGCACCATGGTGTACTTCGTACCACTCATCTTACCTAGTAACTCTCCAGCTAAATGCGATAACTGTCCAGCCCCAGCCGTGCCCATACTGACTTTCTCAGGATTGGCTTTGGCATAAGCCAACATCTCTTTTAAATTCTTAAATGGTGCGCCAGTAGTGGCTACCAATAGTTGCGGTGCTGAAGCTATTTTCGTGACGGGTGTTAATTTTTGCGTATCAAAAGGCAATTTAAATAAAGACGGGTTAATCGTAATCGCACTATTTGTAATTAGTAGTGTGTAACCATCCGGCGCAGACTTCGCAACATAGTCCGTACCAATAATCGACGAGGCGCCAGGCTTATTTTCAACAATCACCGAAACACCTAAATCACCAGTCATTTTTTCAGCCATCAGGCGTGTAATCACATCTGAACCGCCGCCCGGAGTGAAAGGGACGACAATCTTGATTGCTCGATTTGGAAAATCTTGGGCGAGTGTTATTCCACAAAAAATAAAACTCATCAAGATCATTTTTAAATAATTTTTCATTCGGCTATCCATCGTTATTAATCAGGGCGTAAATTTTTACTGCGAACAATCTGTTCCCACATTTGAATTTCCTGATTCACAAACGTCTTGAAAGAATCAGGGCTATTGCCCACTAAATCTAAGCCGATACCAGCCAATTTAGTCTGTAACTCCACAGAATTTAAAGCCTTATTTAAATCGCTAGCAATTTTTATATTTAAGGTATCAGCGTGCGAGGTCGGGGAGAATAAACCATACCAAAGAACCGTCGAAAAGTTGGGAATACCTAATTCAGCAACAGTGGGCACATCAGGCAATGATGGTGACCTTTTGGCGCTCGTCACCGCTAAGGCCCGAACTTTACCAGCCTTAATTTGAGGCACACTGACCGGCAAACCAGGAAGATACATCTGCGTATCGCCAGCAATAACCGCATTCATTGCCTGCGCTCCTCCCGGAAACGGCACATTGACCATGAGTATCCCAGCACGACTATTAAGCAGCTCAGCCGCCATGTGATCTGCATTACCAATCCCCGCCGAACTAAAATTCAGTTGCCCAGATTTTTCTTTGGCTAATTGCACAAACTCCTGAAAATTCTTCACTGGTAAATTGGTATTGACAACCACCACATGTGGCATCGATGAAATTTGCGATACGGGCTTTAAGTCTTTGCGTAAGTTATAACTTAACTTGGGATACAAAGACGCACTGATTGCTATGGCATTTTGAGCAATCAGCAGTGTGTGACCATCTTCAGTCGTAGCAACAACACCAGCAGCAATATTACCAGCAGCACCAGTGCGATTTTCAATGACAACCGATTGCCCCCAAATCTCTGCAAGTTTTGGAGCAATTGTTCTTGCCACAAGATCCATACTACTTCCCGCACCCAATCCTGAAATAATCCGGACAGGTTTAGTCGGCCATGTTTGCGCTTGACTTTGCCATGCACTATTCATTAAAACAAATATACCAACTAGAAAAATATTCCCCCGCATTTTCCTGGATATCATCAAATCACCGCCTCTGTAATTATTCAAATTGTTCTAAAGATTTCATTACCCATTATGGCACTATCAATTACCTCATTCATCTTGTAACTCTGTAGGTAAAGCTTTTTTTAAATTTGCCTGTACTGCTAACTCTTTTAAACTTTCTAAAGTATCAATTGG
The DNA here is from genome assembly GCA_943325205.2 of Thermoflexus hugenholtzii JAD2. Lineage (GTDB taxonomy): Bacteria > Pseudomonadota > Gammaproteobacteria > Burkholderiales > Burkholderiaceae > Polynucleobacter. Next base: position 1,880 of record CALPOM020000164.1, read on the forward strand.
CAATATTAAACCTTCTTGTCGATTTTTGATATTTGCCAAATTCTCCATCTCGCCTGGGTAATATATCTGGTCATGGCCAGCTGCAAGCGGGACATCTTTTAACGAGTGCACATAAGTCTCAATCGTCTTTTCAAAAAGCTCTAGTGGCTGAAATGCCTGCACATTCATGGAGATAAATAAATGGCCAGCCCCACTTTTATTGACTGGATCGTATGGACCATGCACTTGATCTAAAAAAGAACTCCCAGATAAGACACCCGATAAAATATCAATCATCACTCCAAGCACGTAGCCTTTATGACCAGCCATGGGCAATATAAAACCCTCAATCGCAGCAGCTGGATCGGTTGTTGGTCGCCCCTCTTTATCGATCGCCCATCCTTCGGGTATCGCTTCTCGTCTTTTTTGGGCTAGATAAATTTTTCCTCGCGCAACCCCAGAATTAGCCATATCCATTACCACCGAGCCATGCTTGCCACCCGGCACAGCAATCGACCAGGGGTTTGTCCCAATCTTTTTTTGTCTGCCGCCCCATGGCGCAATATTGGGTCCGGCATTACTCATAATCATCGTGATGCAACCTTGCGCAGCGCCCATTCTAGAAAAATACATGCAAGTGCCAAAATGATTAGAATTTCTTACTGAAACGATTCCTACGCCATGCGCCTTAGCTCTTCTACAAGATTCATCTACCGCTTGTTTGGCAATGACTTGCCCAACACCATCATGCCCCTCTAATACGCAAATAGCACCTGCATCAACCATCACCTCGGTTTTGGTAACTGCTCGCATAGCGCCAGAGCGAAGCCGAGCACAATACCAAGCAAGCCGTAGTAAGCCATGCGATTGATGACCCCATAAATCTGCTTGAACAAGACTGTCTGCTGCTAATAGTGCATCATCAAAGGGCATCCCTAGATCTTGATAAGCCGCAGCGGCAAATTGGATCAAAGATTGTGGGGCAATACCGGTAACTTGTTTTGTCATTTGAACTTTTATTAAAAAAATACTACGAAATTTGTTATTCTCTTTATACAGGGGACGGTAAATGAGCGATTAAAACCGAACCTGTTTCTGATTCAGTAATATATAAATCTTGCTGATTTACCCCGCCAAAGGCAATATTTGTTGTCATCGCACCCATACACGAAACGATTCTTAATAGTGGCTCTCCGCGTGGCGAAAACTTCCAAACAGACCCCATACCGGCATGGGCAACATATAAATTCCCGGCCGCATCAATTGCCAAACCGTCAGGCCCTGAGCCCCCACTCATTTGGATAAAATTTCCAACTCTAGTCAACGATCGATCCGGTAATACCATCGCTCGCCAAACACTGTTGGACCTTGTCGCAGCAATATATAAAAAATGTTCTCTTGGATCTAAAGCAATCCCATTAGGACTTGGAACATTATTTAACAAGCACTCCATTGAACCGTCTTGATTAAGCCTAAATACTCGCCCAGAAGGGTCTTGCAAACCCGTTTGACCTTGATCTGTGAAATATAAATCACCATTTCTAGAAAATACAAGATCATTTAAACCCTTAAATGACTCCGTCCGAAATCGATTAGTAATCGTCGTCATCTCGCCAGTACTTGGATCACACTGCATCAACCCATTCAAATGATCAGTCACAAAGATTCGACCATCAGTATGGATCTTCAAGCCATTCGGTTCACCAATATATTCAGCCATTTTTTTGACGATACCCTGTGGTGAAATTTGATAAATGATCCCAAAAGCAATATCGACAATATATAAATTTCCAAATTGATCAAACGCTGGGCCTTCAATAAAACTGTCCGTTTTTAAAGTCCCCTTCCCAGCCTGAATACGCTCTTGAGAAAGTTTCCCAGCTTGCCTAAACTCAACTGGTATAGAGGCAAATACTTCGGTCTTTAAAGTTGGGGGAGCGCCAAACATCATTTCCTCATTTCATTCATATTGTCAGTAAGCGGAATTTCTATTTCTAGTAAAGGTGCGTGTTGCTGAGCACCATAAATATCCGTATCACCAATTGCACCAGAAGCCAAGCGACGAGGAATCGTCGCTTTAAATGCTAAAGCTGGGGGGTAAATCGTAAAAAGAACATCACTCACATTAACTTGATACAGTTTAGCAATCACTTCTGCTGTAATTCGGCCTGATTTTCTGACTTCATCAAACAGAGCTTCATTGTCAAACATCATATCTAAAGTTAACTCAAATGGACCAGCGTTCTTACTCTTACAAGCCTTCGCAATGTCTTTTAATTTTACTAAAGGCATTTATACATCCTCATAGGTAATTGGAAAGAGCTTTAATGGATCAGAGATTTCTAACACGTGATTCATACTAAATTCATAAGATGGCCCCCGCTCAATATCGGATGGCGAAAAAGGAAATGCCATATTTCCTTCCCTGCATAATCGACCAGGAAAGTCACTATGAAGTAAGGTCACTCGCACTAGCGCTAAAGCAGCATTAGCAATTTCCTGGCTAATTGCAATAACCTCTGCCAAAATACCCAA
>CALPOM020000165.1 GCA_943325205.2 Thermoflexus hugenholtzii JAD2
ATTTGCTGTCTCTGGGGTAGCAACGAGTTTTGGTTGTGCGCAAAAAGGCAATTATTCCAGCGCAATTGGAGAATCATTTGTAGACCGAGATGAGTTTGTTATTCGTGGGGCCAATATATTGTCGATGGATGCCTCGATAGGTGATTTTGTGCGCGGTGACGTTCATGTTCGAAATGGTGTCATTGTGGCCATTGCCAAAGAAATTAATGCACCTGCAGTTAAAGTGATGGACGCGAACGGCATGATTTGTATGCCTGGTTTTGTGGAGACCCATTGGCATCTATGGACTAGTCTATTACGCCCGATGATGAGTACAGACGATAACAAGCGTGGATATTTTCCGGTCACTAGTGCTTTGGGGCGTCATTTTACGCCAGCTTATCACTATGCCAGTGTTCGACTTGGCATGGCTGAGGCAATTAGCGCTGGCGCTACGACAGTTCATAACTGGGCGCATAACATTGCCTCTGCTGATCACGCTGATGCCGAATTGCGTGCGATGCGTGATATGGGACTGCGTGGGCGTTTTTCATATGGTGCAGCCCAAGGCGCGCCTAATAATTTACCCATGGATTTCTCTGGATTAGCCAAAATCAAGAGCCAGTGGATGCCTAATGATGGCATGTTGACATTGGGTTTTTGCTCGCGCAACATTGGTGATGATACGAACCCACTGCGTGGGAATATTTCTGTTGAAACTGCTCGCAAGGAGTGGGCCCAAGCTCGGGCTCTTGGGCTACCGATTACGATGCATACTTCTGGCGCCAGTCCGATCATGTTACTTGAAAAGAATGGCTTTTTGGGCTCAGATGTGCAACTCGTTCATCCCTTGCTTACGACTGCAGAGGAAAGAAAAATATTACATGCTCGAGGCGTCAGTTACAGTATGTCGCCAGTTGGAGAGTCCCAGCGTCCTGCAAGTGCAGGGGTGATTCAGTTAGCTGAGCTATTAGAAGCTGGGGTAAAAGTGAGTATGTCGATTGATTTGACGGGAACCTACAATGTAGACTTTTTCCAATGTATGCGATTTTTGTACCATTTACATCGTCACCGTGTTGGGAACCGTATCCCACTCACGGCAAAACGACTAGTACAACTAGCCACATTAGACGGTGCAGTTGACTTAGGTATTGCCAATCGAACCGGTTCACTCACGCCGGGTAAGCGGGCCGACATGATTTTAGTACGTACGGGTGATATTAATATGGCGCCAATGGCTGATCCCTATGAGGCTCTAGTGAATTTAGCTCAGCCACGCAATGTTGATACGGTCATTGCTGATGGCCGAGTTTTACAGCGTGGCGGGCAATTTACTCGGCTAGATTATCAAGAAGTACTGCGCGAGGCAATTGATGCGGGTAAGGCACTTCGAGCCAGAGGTGCGGGCTGATTATTGGTCGAATTGAAGAACTGGGTAATTGCAGCACTTCTGGTTGGTTAGCTTAGGCTATTTGACTGATAGTGCGAATACTCTGTAGATCTTTTTAGTAGTTTATTGATGAAGTTTTTAGGTGAAGCAGGCGTTATGATTATTTTAGAATTCCTTTAATAATTATTATTAAAACTTGGGAGATGGCCTTGAATAAATCACTGTATTTTGGTTCATGTAAACATACTTTATTTTCTTGTTCAGGATGTAATACGTCATCTTCTCGCCGGACTTTACTTAAAGGGCTTGGCGGCATTAGTATGCTCAGTGCAATGGGTGGAATATCTACCCAACTCTTGGCCCAAAACGTCGCTGGTCTAGTTGACACACATCATCATTTTTATCCGCCAGCCTATCAAAAAGCCTGGTTTGATTGGGAAGACCAGCGCAAGATCCCTCATTTTCCGCAGCAAGAGCGTTGGACTCGTGAGGGAGCTATAGCCGATATGAACAAGGCTGGTGTTCAGAAAGCTATCTTATCGATGGCTTCAACGCCTGGTGTCTGGTTTGACTTGCCATTACCAAAAGTACTTGAAATGGTTCGCTCTGTCAATGATTACGGAGCCGAGATGGTGCGGGATTTTAAGGGGCGTTTTGGTTTATTTGCTGCCCTGAATATGTTAGATGTCCCTAGTACTCTCAAGGAAATTGAATATGTTTTTGACGTACTCAAAGCGGATGGTGTTGGGATACAGACGAATTATGGAGACAAGTGGCCAGGGCATCCTGATTTTGCCCCAATTTTTGAAGAATTGAATCGCCGCCGCGCCTTAGTTTATTTTCATCCTTTAGCAGCAAGTTGCTGTGGACGACTCAATACCGGTACGTTTCCAGCCGTGATAGAAGTTCCACATGATACGACAAGAGCTGTCGTTAATTTACTCTTGAGTGGGACTTTAGCTAAGTTTCGAGATATTCGATGGTTATTCTCGCATGCTGGGGGTACTATTCCCATGTTAGCAGGCAGAATTAACTTCTTCCATGGCAATGCTAAAAATGCTGCGATGTTTGCCCCTAATGGGGTTGAGGCTGAACTGAGGCGTCTTTATTATGATACCGCTAACGCCACTCATCCTGCACCGATGGCTGCCTTATTAAAACTGATTCCTTCGACTCAAGTAGTATATGGCAGTGACTATCCATATGTTGCTATGGATACACAAGTAACAGCATTAAGTCAATTAGGTTTAGATGTACAAGTATTACAACAAATTCAACAAGTCAATGCTAATCGTTTATTAGCACGTAATTAATTAGAATGGAAATCCAATGAAACAATCTATCCAGAAAATAACCTTTTGGTCTGCAGTAAGTGCTTTATCTTTATTAGTCTCATGTGCGGCAACTGCGCCGATCATTGTGCCGGCAAATACCCCTGAGACACTGCGAGTGAATGTGTTTCGTGGCGGTAGTAATATTCCAATTTATATGGCGCTGGAAAAGGGTTACTTTAGTCGACGCGGTATCACGGTCAACTTGCAATTTACGCCCAATTCTGAGCAGCAGCGTTCTGGTTTAGCCGAGGGGCGATTTGATATTGCACATGCCGCGGTAGATAACGCGGTGGCTATGATTGAAGTTGCTAAAGTGGATGTTGTGATTGTTTCTGGTGGTGATGGTGGTATGAACGAATTACTAGTCCGTCAGGATATTAACAAGCCAGCTGATATTCGTGGTCGGACTTATGTGGTAGATGCTCCGAATACAGCATACGCTTTGATTGGACGCAAGATGTTTAAAAATGCTGGCTTGATCGATGGTCGCGACTATAAATTAGATCCTATCGGTGGTTCTGAAATCCGGAGTAAGGGCTTGGATACGCCGGCTGGTGCAGCAACTATGCTCAATCCGCCATGGAATTTTGTGGCACGCGACCGAGGTGCTAAAAGTCTTGGACGCACCATTGATCTGTATGGTCCTTATCAGGCATCGGGTGCTTTTGTGATGCGATCATGGGCCAAGTCTAATGAGCAAGTCTTAGAACGTTATTTAGCAGCTTTTATTGAGGGTTGTAGAGCCGCTCAAGATCCTGCTCAAAAAAAGCAAGTTTTAGCAGTCCTCAAGCGTGAATTAAAATTAGACGATCGCTTAACAGAGTTGACCTATCAGGAGTTGATGTTGAAGGGTAGTGGCTTATCCAAAGATTGTGCAATTGATATGCCAGGATTTAAAAATGTTCTAGCTTTGCGTGCGGAAATCGAAGGACAGTGGGGTGGAAATCCTCCTGCACCAGAAAAGTTTTTAGATATGTCTTATTTTGACAAAGCAAAAAGACACACAATGCCCTAAGGCGAATGTGGATAGTTGCTCTTCCGAAGGTGAAGATGAAGATGCGTTATTAGATGATGATCTTTTAGAAAGAAAATGGATTCTCAGGTGAGTGATATTCAGGCAATTGAGCAAGTAGTTCGTCGTTGGGGTCTTTATAGAGATACGCGGCAGTGGGAGGGGTTACGCAGTTGTTATGCCCCAAATGCGACCGTTAAAACAACTTGGCTAGTAGGCAGTGCAGAGGAATTTATTGCAGCGTCGATGAAGGCCAGTGAAAATCCCAATGCTGCAACGTCTTTGCATTCGATTGGCGCTAGTTGCATTGAGGTATCTGGTGACAAAGCCTTAGCAGAGACTCGCATAGTCTTGATGGTGCGGGCTTTTGTTACAGATATCGAAGTGGATGTCACCGTTTGGTGTAGATTTTTTGATCGGTTTGTTAAATACCAAGGGGCTTGGTGTATTGCAAGGCGAGACCCGATTCATGAAAAAGACCGCATGGATGCTATAGATCCCTCAGTTATATTGCAATTAGATGGTAATCGATTAGCAAAATTACCAAAAGCTTATCGGCATATCACTTA
>CALPOM020000166.1 GCA_943325205.2 Thermoflexus hugenholtzii JAD2
AGTTGTATCATTTAACTCAATTCTAAAAGTTCGCATGAACTTACTTACCTATATTAATCTATTTCTATGAGTCTTTTACTTAGTATTATTGTTCTAGGTGTTCTGGGTTTTTTATCGGGTGTCCTTGGTGGAATTATTGGCTTTGGCACCACCATATTATTAGTTCCCCCTCTCATTTATTTTTATGGCCCAGTCGCAACAATTCCGGTCATTGCGATTATTGCTATCATTGCCAATGTCTCTCGTATTTTTTTATGGTGGCATGAGATTCGCTGGAGAGTTTGTTTTGTTTACGGAGTACCCTCCATCCCCGGTGTTTTTTTAGGTGCTAACACACTCGTTTCTTTAAATGAAAAATTTTTAGAAGTGATGCTCGGTGTTTTTATATTATGTTTAATTCCAATTAGGCGATGGATGAGGGCGCAAAAGTTTTACCTAAGGCTTTGGCATATGAGTATTCTAGGTCTGTGTATCGGTTTTTTAACAGGTATTGTGGCAACTACCGGAGCTCTCAGTACGCCATTTTTCCTTGCTTTTGGCTTAAGTAAGGGCGCTTTTTTAGGCACTGAAGCTGCTGGCTCGCTCGGTATTTCAATTACTAAAAGTATTGTTTTTCATCGACTCGGGGTCGTTGATCAAACAATTATGATGCAAGGTGTGTTGATCGGTCTAGTTGTTTTAATAGGCTCCTACTTTTCTAAAAAAATTGTTTTACGCTTACCTGAAAAAAGTTTCACTCAACTCATGGAACTAGTTATGCTCGTATCCGGTATCACTATAATTGCTATGTCAGCATTTACAATTAAAGCGCCACTATGAGTTCATCTGCCGCCATCAATGGACGAATAGTAATCCTAAAAAATTAGGCATTTCATAATTACAAGTTTGATCAAACCCCTCACTATAAATAGGCAATGATGATTAATTCCATTTCACCACTCCAACTAAAAAAATTCTTAAGCGATGGGCAAGAAATCGCATTATTTGATGTCCGGGAGCATGGACAATATGGTGAAGGACATTTATTTTTTGCTTGTTCATTACCCTATAGTCGACTTGAATTTGATATTAGTCGACTAGCTCCTCGTAAAAATTGCCGAATTGTTATCTATGATCAAGATGGTCATGATATCTCTTTACCTGCGCTAACTAGCCTTCAATCCATTGGTTATAGCAACGTCTCCATTTTGGAGGGCGGTTCATCCGGATGGGCAAAGGCAGGGTTTACGCTTTTTGCAGGTGTTAATCTACCCTCAAAAACCTTTGGCGAGTTAGTGGAGCATCAATGTCATACACCCCGACTAAGCGTTCAAGAAGTAGCGACCATGATTGAGTCACGTCAGCAATTTGTCTTACTTGATGGACGACCATTATCTGAATTCAAGAAAATGAATATCCCAACTGCAACCTGCTGCCCTAATGGAGAATTAGCTTATCGGATTAAAGGCCTCTCTCAAGATGATTCAACCCCGATCGTCATTAACTGCGCTGGAAGAACTAGAAGTATTATCGGCGCGCAGACACTCATTAATCTTGGCCTGCCAAACCCAATCTATGCCCTCGAAAATGGTACCCAGGGTTGGTATCTAAATGACTTCAACTTAGAGCATGGCAAATCCCAAGACTATACAAGTCCAGCACCTAGTCCAGCCATGCAAATGGCTGCAAAGAATCTTGCTATCCGCGCAGGGGTAGCAACTATAGATGCAAAAACTGTCATGCGGTGGGCAGAAGAAACTAACCGCAGTTTATTTTTATGTGATGTTCGCACTGAACCAGAATTCTTAGAAAAAACCCTACCCGGTGCGCAACACGCTCCGGGGGGGCAATTAATTCAGGCAACGGATCAATTTGTTGGGGTACGAAATGCACGCATAGTACTCTTTGACTCAGATGGTATTCGGGCCAATACAACTGCTAGTTGGCTCAAACAAATGGGCCATGATGTATGCGTTCTCGAGGATGGTCTTGAGAGCTCTTTGGATCTCTCATCAAACCCAATTACACCAATTCAATTACCTCAAATTGCATGTGATGAATTAATGAATTCTATTTCTAACGACTCTGCTTTTGTACTCGATCTTCGCCCTAGTATGCAATTTCGACAAGGATCTATTCCCGGCTCCCATTGGTCTATTCGTCCTAATCTCTCTCGGGATCTGAAAAATATCAGTCCTGAGAAAATCATAGTCGTAGTATCTGATGACCCGGCAATTAATTATTGCGCAGCAATTGAATTTCTTCGTCTTGGAATTACAGCTAAATTTCTTTCAGGAGGTTTGACGGCCTGGCAAAAAGCTGGCTACTCTTTAGAAAAAAGTCCAAGAGTTCCGTCGGATTCTGAGTGCATTGATTTTCTCTTTTTTGTGCACGATCGACATGATGGCAATAAAGAGTCTGCGGCTCGATACCTAGAGTGGGAGACTGGCCTAATCGCACAACTCGATCAGCAAGAACTCGCCACCTTTTGTATTCTTCAGTAAGCATTTCTGAATACCTAGCTTCGTTCTATGCCTGCGCAAACTGCCTGAGTAACTTCAGTCATCATTGCTTTACCTCCTAAATCACGGGTATGCAGACTTGGATTTGCCGTTACTTGCTCAATAACTTGCATGAGTAATTTTGCCAAAGTAGGTTCTTGAAGATGTTCAAGCATCATCACAATCGACCAAAAAGTTCCTATAGGATTTGCTAAGCCTTTACCCATGATGTCAAACGCTGAACCATGAATTGGTTCAAACATTGATGGGTATCTTCGCTCAGGGTCAATATTGCCAGTTGGTGCAATCCCAAGGCTCCCTGCAAGTGCAGCTGCTAAGTCGCTCAATACATCTGCATGTAAATTGGTAGCTACAACTGTGTCAAGAGACTCCGGTCTATTAACCATGCGGGCAGTCGCAGCATCTACCAACTCTTTATCCCAAGTAACATCTGGGAACTCTTTAGCAATTTGTACAGCAATTTCATCCCACATCACCATTCCATGGCGCTGAGCATTTGATTTTGTAATAACAGTCAAATGCTTTCTGGGACGAGACTGCGCTAATCGAAAAGCGTAACGCTGAATCCGCTCTACACCGACGCGTGTCAGTATGCTCATATCGGATGCAACTTCAATAGGATGACCTTGGTGGGCACGCCCCCCCAAGCCAGCGTACTCTCCTTCGGAATTTTCTCGAACGATTACCCAGTCAAGTTGATCGCGCGTACAATTTTTTAAGGGCGTTTGTATGCCAGGTAAGATTCGCGTGGGACGGACATTCGCGTACTGATCAAAACCTTGACAAATTTTCAATCGCAAGCCCCACAGAGTTATATGGTCAGGAATGTTTGGGTCGCCTGCCGAGCCAAACAAAATGGCATCTACTTTCCGAAGTGGATCTAAACCATCAGCGGGCATCATCACGCCATGCGCACGATAATAATCACCACCCCAATCAAAATGCTGAAATTCAAATTGAATATCTTTATTTTTGGCAGCCAAGGCCTGTAATACTTTTTCTCCTTCAGGTACGACTTCTTTGCCAATTCCATCCCCAGGAATTGATGCAATACGATAAGTTTTCATTTTTGTCCTATTATGTGTTGAATATTTGAATTATAGTGCGCGCACATTCAAATATTATCCTCAGCAATCTTCCCTAGATAGCATTGATCTAAGCCTACCCCAGTTTGATCGAAAACCATCATATAAAGACTGAAAACTTAAAAAAATATCTCTCTCAAATTATTTCAAAGTAAGCATTGCAACCTATTCCGATGTTTTAAAAATAGTGGTATGCTAACGCTTAAATATAAATAAGTTTGGAGAAAAAATGTTTATGTCCCCTTTCAAAAAAGCTTTTAACATTTGTTTAACGTTTGCAATATTTGCCCTTCTTGCCACATCAACAACTCATATCCTAGCGCAAGCTTTTCCTTCAAGACCGGTGAATGTATTAGTACCATTTGCGACAGGTGGACAAAACGATAGGATTGCTAGATTAATGGCCCCCTATTTACAAAAATATTTAGGGCAACCTGTTCAAATTGTTAATAAAGCTGGTGCCGGAGCTCAGTTAGGTCACACCTATTTTTTACAACAGCCGGATGATGGCTACACGATACTGTCATCATCAGTGAACTATATTCCGCTAAACATTGGTATTACCAAAGCCTCCTATAAATTACAAGACTTTGAAATGGTGAACTTGCCGTCCAATGATTCCACAATCTTTGCAACCGCTAGTGATTCTAAATTTAAAACTATTGAACAAGTAATTGATGCATTAAAAAAA
>CALPOM020000167.1 GCA_943325205.2 Thermoflexus hugenholtzii JAD2
CCATCCATACTGAATACACCATCAGTGACGATACACTTTAAGGAGTTTTGATCAAGTTCCAATAAGCTTTTTAGGTGATCGTAATCACTGTGCTGGAAAATAGAAACAGTTGCTTGATGACAAGTTTTAGCAAAGCGAATACCGTCAATGATGGAGGCATGATTCAAAGAGTCTGAAAAAAAAGAGATTTGACCCAGTGAAGCTAAAGCGGTCAGAGCACCCACGTTGGCCATAAAGCCAGTACTCATTAGACAACTAGATACGTTTGGAATATGTAAATTTTGCGTCTGTGCGAGGGCTTGCTCGAGTTTCGCATGAGCGTTAGTATGACCGCTAATGAGCGGACTAGCCCCACTGCCAACTCCAAATTGCACTGCGCCGGCAGCAAGGGCCTCAGCTAGAGACGGGTGATTACTCAGCCCTAAATAATCATTACTACAGAATGAAAGTAGCTTTTTTCCTTCTAATTGAACCTCAGGTGCGTTTGGGGATTCACGCATTTGCAAACGTCGAACTAATCCATCATTTTGTAATTGGGTATTTTTCTTTTGAAGAGTTTCTAGCCAAGGGTTCATTTTGTTAAACGCAATATTTCATCTAAACAAATTTGTACCGTTGAGCCCAAAAATACACAGTCTTGCTCGGTCAAAATATAGGGTGGCATCACATAAACAGTATTACCAATAGGACGAATCAGCAGGCCTTTTTCTAGCGCCTTAGCGAAAAATAGTTTAGAAAAGTAGGGCGTAGCTAGATCTTTCTTTACATCGAAGGCTAAGATGGTTCCTAATTGTCGGAAATGTTCAAGACGCGTATCTGCTTGTACCCAATCAAATGATCTTCTAAGTTGCCTTGCCAAAATACAGTTTTGTTGCAAGGTCCCCAACGTTTTAAAAAGTTCTAAGGTGGCTAGGGCAGATCGACAAGCAAGTGGATTACCAGTATAGGAATGCGAGTGTAAGAAACCATGACTAGTCTGATTTGAGTAGAACGCTTGATAAATTTTATCTCTAGAGAGAACTACAGATAATGGTAAATATCCCCCTGTTAGACCTTTTGATAAAGTCATCAGATCAGGCCAAATATCTGCATGCTCACTGGCAAAAAATGTACCTGTTCGACCAAAACCAACGGCAATTTCATCGGCGATTAATAGAATTTGATATTTATCACACAGACCACGAACAGATTTGAGATAGGTCGATGAGTGCATAGCCATTCCAGTTGCACATTGAACCATCGGTTCGATAATGAGAGCGGCGATGGTACTATGCTGAGCAGATAAAATTTCTTCTAGTTTTAAAATTGTTTGTAGAGTAAATTCTTCTTCAGATTGGTGCTCTTGAATTAATCGTAAATCAGGTGAGGGTGCTAGGATCTTAAAGCGTAGGAGCTCGCTATATGTATCAGAAAAAATTGGAATATCAGTAACGGATAGAGCTCCTAGGGTTTCGCCATGATAGCTATTTGCTAGACAAACAAATTGGGTCTTTTTTATCTTGCCAAGATTTCGCCAATAATGAAAACTCATTTTAAGTGCTATTTCGACGGCACTTGCCCCGTCCGAGCCATAAAAAGCATGCCCTAAGTTGTTTCGTGTCAGAGCCGATAACTGTTCAGATAAAAGGATGGCGGGCTCATGGGTCATACCAGCAAGCATGACATGCTCTAACTCGTTCAGTTGGTCGGTGATTGCTTGATTGATAAATGGATTTGCATGCCCAAATAGATTTGTCCACCATGAGCTAATAGAATCTAAATAGCCTTTGTCTTGATGGTCATACAAGAAGGCACCTTTTCCGCGTTTGATCGCCAGTAACGGAATCTCTTCATGGCCCTTCATTTGAGTGCACGGATGCCATACTGCTGCAAGGCTTCTAGAATTCCAGTTCATCATGAAGCAATTATAGGGTTGGGCGACCTATTTTTTAATCTCTTTAGGTTGAGGTCTTTTGCCAATTTGTACTGGGATCGCCAAAGTCGAGTTGTTGCGCTCAATGGTAAGTCTGGCATCACTACCCGGACTCAAGGCAGCAACCGTATCAAGTAGACTTCGGACGTCTTTAATCGGCTGACCATTCACTTCCTTTAAAAGGTCTCCTGGCTTTACCCCACCTTTTTCTGCAGGGCCGGTTTTCAGCACGCCTGCAATTAAAACACCAGCAGCGTTCGGTGCGAGTTTGAATGCTGAAACAACTTCTGGGCTCAAGTCGCGCGGTTCAATACCAATCCACCCCCTTGTTACCGAACCATTTGCAACGATTGACTCCATGATTTGTTTAGCCAAGTTAACGGGTATGGCAAAGCCAATACCCATAGAGCCGCCATTTTTAGAAAAAATGGCGGTATTGAGCCCAATCAGCCGACCATATGTGTCTACCAGCGCACCGCCTGAATTGCCGGGGTTAATTGCGGCATCGGTTTGGATAAAGTTTTCAAATGTGTTTATACCTAAATGATTTCGACCCAGTGCAGACACTATTCCTGAGGTTACTGTTTGACCAACACCAAAGGGGTTACCAATTGCCAAAACTACATCGCCAACACGGACGGCATTCAAGTTCCCCAATACGATGGGCTCGGGTAAATTCGGAAGATCAATTTTAAGAACAGCAATATCTGTATCCGGATCGCTACCAATGAGAGTGGCGATAGTTTTACGACCATCGCCAAGAGCTACTTCAATTTTATCTGCACCTTCAATAACATGGTGATTCGTAAGAATAATGCCTTCTTTACTAATTAAAACCCCAGATCCCGTGCTAAATTCTGGACTATTGTCGGGCACTTGCGATGGATCACCGAAGAAAAAATTGAACCACTCTTCCTGGCTATTTGGTGCGGGCGGTTTATTGGGTTTGGGAACATTTGGAAACCCATGTGGTTTATTGGGCTTGGCTTTGGGATTAGGGTTTTCATTTTTACTACTAAAAACATTTACAACCGCTGGCATGGAGACTTTGACTGCCTCATGATAGGAGCCAGGTGAAACAGAGCTGGGATCCGGATTTGCCTCATTCAGAGTAATCGATTTTATTTGATTAGAGAATTGCAGTGGTCCAAGCCAATTTGGCTTGAGTGTACTAATCACAAAAATAATTGCTAGGCAAAGTGTGACAAATTGTGCAAAAAGTAACCATAGACGTTTAGCCATGAAACAAATCTCTTTTTCTGAATTAAACTGCAGGAATGAATAAACTCAAGAGTAAAACCCAATTGACGCGCCTAGAGCTTAGCGAATATTTGGATCAACTTCTTCTTGTTGATCATTTTAAGGACTTTTGTCCAAATGGGTTGCAAGTTCAGGGTAAAAAGCATATTCAGTTGATTATAAGTGGAGTAACCGCATCAAGAGCCCTCATTGAAAAAGCGATTCGTATGCATGCTGACGCCATTCTTGTTCATCACGGTTGGTTTTGGAAAAATGATGAACCTGTAATTACTGAACAACTGTATGACAGGTTGAAGTTATTAATGGACCATGAAATCAATTTGTTTGCCTATCACTTACCTCTCGATGCTCACCCCACTCTGGGGAATAACGCCTCTTTAGCTAAAGAGTTAGGATTTAAAACTCTTGGAAAGGCTCCCCATCAAGAACTCATATTTTGGGGAGAGCTTGGAGAGGACTATGCAAAAGGGATTAATTTGGGGCAATTGAGTCTAAAAATTGAAGGGATTTTAAAAAGAAAACCTTTGGTAATTGGTAAACCCAAGCAGAAAATTAAGAGAATTGCTTGGTGCACTGGAGCAGCTCAAGGATACTTAAAAGAGGCTGTCAAGTTGGGTGTTGATGCCTATTTAAGTGGGGAGATTTCAGAGCAAACTACGCATCTGGCCCGTGAATCTGGGCTTGCTTATATCGCAGCTGGTCACCACGCTACGGAGCGGTATGGAGTTCAATCCTTGGGCAAACACCTTCAAGAACATTTTGGCATCGCCCACCATTTCATCGATATTGACAACCCTGTATAGTTTGATAGTGACTACTTACTCTTTAAGGAGTCCCTAATTTCTCTGAGAAGTAAGATCTCTTCACTAGTTGGAGGAGGTGCAGCCTCTTGTTCATCCTCAGCAGCAGATCGAAGGGTGTTGATGATCTTTACCAGTTGATAAATGATGAAAGCTAGGATAACAAAATTGATTAGTATTGTTATAAAGTTTCCATAAGCAAACATGGGTATCCCCAGTTTTTTTAA
>CALPOM020000168.1 GCA_943325205.2 Thermoflexus hugenholtzii JAD2
AGAAATCGCTGGCAAGAAATATCCACCCCTGTTGGCAAAGTACCTGCGCTTTTACCACCGGGCAAAAATAATCAATTTACTTACCGCATGGACCCAGTCCCCGGAATCGGTGAACATACGAACGCAATCCTGAAAGAACTGGGCTTAGATGATGCGCAAATTAGCAGTATGAAAAATACGGAAGCAATCTAATGACGAACGCCCCCATCCCAAACCAAGTATTCCCCAGCCAAGTTTTAGCAAGTTTTGCAGCGCAACTAGAGTGGTCTGATATTCCAGACTTAGTCATACGCAAAACCGAAGACTTACTAGTAGACTGGTTTGGCTCTGCAGTCGCCGGCAAAAATGCTAAGGCAGTTGAAATCATCGCTCAATTTGCGCAAACCATGGGGCCAAGTAGTGGGCAATCCGAAATATTACTAAACCGGAAATTAACAAGTCCTTACTTTGCGGCAATGTGCAACGCTGCTGCTTCCCATGTCGTTGAACAAGATGACCTGCATAACTCTTCCGTATTTCATCCTGCGACAGTCATCTTTTCGCCAGCCCTAGCAGTTGCTCAGTCGCTGGGTGTCAGCGGTAGGGAATTTTTAGTCGCTGTCATTGCTGGCTATGAAGTCGGAATTCGTATTGGTGAATTCATGGGCCGTTCGCATTATAAAATCTTTCATACAACAGGAACGGTCGGAAGCCTTGCCGCGGCAGCAGCCGTTGGTAGACTACTGAAACTCTCCCCAGAGCAAATGCTACATGCTTTTGGATCCGCAGGGACTCAAGCTGCAGGACTATGGGAGTTTTTAAAAGACGCGGCAGATTCAAAACAGTTACATACCGCCCATGCCGCAGGAACTGGTCTGATGTCAGCCTATCTGGCAAAAGATGGCTTTACGGGTGCCCAACAGATTTTAGAAGGTAAACAAGGTATGGCTGCAGGGATGTCAACAGATGCTGACCTGAGTAAATTGAACGCCGGCCTGCATCAGCGCTGGGCCACTTTAGAAACTTCATTTAAATTCCACGCTTCCTGTAGGCATACGCATCCGGCTGCGGATGCCTTACTGCAAGTGATGCAAACTAATCATCTGCAGTTCACCGATTTAGCCCACATTACGACGCATGTTCATCAAGGTGCGATTGATGTACTTGGCGCTGTCACTGATCCAAAAACTGTCCATCAATCAAAATTTTCGATGGGTACAGTCCTTGCAATCGTTGCTAAATATGGTCATGCCGGCTTAGATGAATTTGAAAATCATTTTTTAGATCCTGAAATCTGCCAGTTGCGTGACAATGTATCTATGCAGCTTGACCCACAAGTCGACCAAGCTTATCCGCAACGTTGGATTGGTAAAGTAAGCGTAAAAACACATGCCGGTACAGAATTTCATGGTCAACTAGATGAGCCTAAAGGCGACCCGGGCAACACCCTAACACGCTCAGAAATTGAATCCAAGGCCATTCGACTTGCACTCTTTAGTAAAGGTGCCAGCGAATCAGAAATGCAAAGTATCATCGCACAATTGTGGCAAATTGCGCATGCTCCACAAGTCGGCTATCTCTTTAAATAAAAAAATCAAGCCATATCGATTGGCTTGAGTAGGATAGTTCATCTTCTCTACGAAACTACTATCAAGCGACTACAAATCGTGTTCAACCAATTTTTTTTATGCAGTTTATTTTGCTGTACTGTTAAAATTTAAATAATTTCAACATACAACCCCAAGGTAACATGACCCATGAAATATACAACGCTGCTTAGCTTTAATCGAAGTTTTTGGCTTCTTTTAATCCTATTAATTGTCAGTCCACAAATGAGTTATGCGCAGTCCGATTATCCTAACCGCCCTGTTCGACTAGTCATTCCATTTACAACAGGTGGTAGTAACGATATTATTGGGCGCTTTATTGCGGATCAATTGGGTAAGCGTTTAGGTGAAACTTTCGTAGTTGATAATCGTGGCGGAGCTGGCGGGACTCTGGGAACAGATATCGTCGCTAAGGCAAAACCTGATGGCTATACTCTTTTACTGATCTCAACCCCACACACCGCGAACTCAAGTCTATATAAAAAGTTACCCTACAATCCTAGTAAGGATTTTATTCCCGTCGCTAGGATTGGTACAGCATCACAAGTCATTAGTGTCTTTCCGGGCCTGCCAGTTAAGACCTTACCGGAATTAATTGAATATGCAAAAGCCCGCCCCGGTCAAGTGAATTATGTGTCCTCAGGTGTGGGTAGCTCACAGCACCTGGTATCAGAAATGTTCGCCAATCTTGCTGGTCTGCAACTAGTCCATATTCCCTATAAAGGTGCCGGTGCTGCTTTAGCAGATGTCGCAGCAGGCCATGCCCAAATCTCTGTTGGTACAGTCGTCCAAGCACTTCCTCTGATTAAGGGCGAGCGTCTTCGCCCACTTGCCGTGAGCGGCGCCAAACGTCAAGCTGTCATTCCTGATACTCCAACGGCAATCGAAATCGGCTTAAAAGGATTTGATGCTGATAATTGGTGGGGTATTCTCGCACCAGCAGGAACTCCTGCAGAACTTGTTCAAAAGTTATCGGTAACTCTTGCAGACATCTTATCGAAATCTGAAACTGTTAAAAAAATGTCCGATGAAAGTGCCACTGTAGCCTATCAAGGATCAGAAGCATTCGCAAAATTCATGGAGACTGAGAGCATCAAATGGGCGCAATTAGTCAAACAACTTAAGTTACAAGCAGAATAAAAAATTACTCGAAATGACGAATCCAGATGTAATCTCAAATCAAATACTACAAGATGCATTCATCACTAGAATTGAAACAATCCCACTAAAGGTAAAGATGGATAGAGCTGCAACCGGCTCTACCCTGAAATTAACCCACCGGTGTACCATATTAACGAGAATTCATACCAGCACTGGTATCGTCGGTGAATGCTTTAATGGCAATGACGATGCTTTACAAAGCGCTATTATCAACCTCATCCAACAAGAGTTAGCACCTCAATTAATTGGCCACCGAGTCTTAGCTATTGAGGATGCCTGGTCATTAACCCGAAAAGCAACTGAACCATTCTTACGAGATCGCAGAGTGGCTCTGCGTGCACAGTCATGTATTGATAGTGCAATGCATGATGTTCTTGGTAAAACAGCAAACTTACCGATACATGTTTTATGGGGTGGTGCTAAAAAACAAGTGCGCGTTTTTGCAATTGGTGGTTACTACCGAGAAAAAAATGACTTAGAAGAGCTCGCAGAAGAAGTAGAGCAATTAAAAGACTTTGGTATTCATGGACTCAAACTGAAACTTGGTGGTAAATCTCCCCAAGAAGATGCCAAACGTGCAGAAGTTGTCCGGCTACAAGGAGGGCCTGATTTTTTATTAGGATGCGATGCTAATCAAGGCTGGACTGTAGCACAGGCTCTAGAATTTACTGAGCGGACAAAGGATCTAAAACTAGACTGGCTTGAGGAGCCTTGTAAATGGGATAACGACCGAGCAGATATGGCCCGAGTAAGAGCCTTCTCCGGTATACCTATTGCGGCAGGACAAAGTGAAATAAGCCGTTTTGGATGTCGTGATTTAATGCAGGCCAATGCGATTGACATTTGTAATTTTGATGCTAGCTGGGGAGCCGGTCCATCAGAATGGCGCAAAGTTGCAATGCTTGCGGGATCTTACAACATCAAAATGATGCAACATCTCGAACCACAGTTTGGTTTGATGATGTCAGCAGGAATATCCAATGGCTGCTTTGGAGAAGTGATGCTACCTTGGCGTGATCCATTCTTTTACGAACTGATTGCTAATCAAGTAAAAAAACCTTTTAAGGATGGTTTTTATACCCTGCCTACCTCACCAGGTTGGGGTTTTAGCATAGACGAAGATTACTTAAAAAAGGCAAGAGTAGATCTGTAATAAGTTGATGCACAATCAATTGATGCGCTAGGAATGCAACATAATTAGTCCAACAATAGTGCATCAATATCCAGTAGTCGTGCACTAATTCAAAATACATCCAAAAATTTTTAGGCATTTGAAAAAGAGCGTGTTATATTTTCCAAATTATAAATAAAACCTCTAATCAATTTTTATGCAAAAAATTCATTGTTTATTCAGAGTTAACCTGATCTGTTTTTTATTCTTTCATGTTTTTTCTTCATCCGCCCAAACTCTAGCAATCCAAAACTGGCCTGAAAAACC
>CALPOM020000169.1 GCA_943325205.2 Thermoflexus hugenholtzii JAD2
CATGAAACGCTCTTTGCCCTGGCAGTTTTAGGCGCTGCATGCATTGCCCTGATCCGCTATCAGCAGGATATCCTTCGCGTCCTCATGGCAAGTGCTATTTTGGGCATTATTTGGCAATGGCTGATTGCGAGCAAAATACTGCTTCTTCAATAGTCAACGCAAAACCTACCGATCAACCGACTATTACAACTTCTGCAAATCCACACTCAAGTTGATATTGTGAGTGCAGCAACAACTACAAAAAAGATGGTTGGTGCCAAAATCAATAATAAAACGGAAAATGTGCTGTACTCGGGATGCTGATCTGACATGGTGTCTCCCTACTGGTTGAGTTAAAACAAATAAACTCTAAATCACTACAAATTATTTCAAGTGATAACTAATTATCACAGTTTTAAACAATTTAAAGTAAGAATCTACCCAACCAGGGTTTATACCTAGTTTGGCTATTACTAAACCCAGCCACTTCAAGCAAGTTATCCACATAATTTGTGAATAACTTGGTATCTTTTAAATAAAAATTCAGTAAATACAATCTTCTAGCTAGGTTGCTAAAAAAATAATCACCCGCAGAGCCAGCAAATAAATATTAAATATATATTATTCAGTGACTTATAGTCTAAACAACTTTAGATTTGTACCTTAAACATCTATTACAAAAATGCCGTTAAGAGGAATAAGGAGTTAACTAATGTTTATCTGCAAAATGGAGAGGAATCATGGAAGATAACGATATTTCCGTCAATGATGTCAATACTGTGTTTGACCAAATGTCAACCGCTAGAGCATTTTCTGAGTCGATTGGACCAGCCATACCAACACCTCAAAAAATATCTAGTGAAGATTTAAAACCGAGTTCACCTGCTGCAATTCTTCATATCGAGCAACCAAAGGCCTCTAAAGGCTCTTAAAGCCGTGCCTTATTAATTGGGGAATTGGCTGTGGACTGAAGCTCTTGACCTCAATCGATAGAAAAACACTGCTCATTCCAAAGAATGCTCTAGCCACCTAGAGCATTTTGCATTAAAAATGAACTACCCCAGCGCGATACGCAAGGCTTTTGTAGCAACATCCTCTAGCCATGCTAAGTCTAATTCTTGATGCGCCTCACAAATAAACCAAGGCTCTCTGGAGTCAGGTTCTAACATCACCCCATGCGCAATTAACTGCCAAGCAAAACGGTTATATAACTGCGCATCAGTCTGGCGCCAGTCCCGGTAGTTACTCGGTATTTGCGCCGTAAAATGAATACCAAACATGGCCGCTGGGCCAGCAAAAACATGCTCAATACCCGCTGTAGTAAAAACCCTCCCTAAGACTGCTTGCACAGAGCTACCTATTTGATCAATTGTCTCTTGTGCTTTGGTATTCGTCAGAATATCTAAAGTACGATTAGCAGCGCTAAGAGCAATCATATTAGCGGTATACGTGCCACCATGAACAACCCCACCCGCAAACGAGCCAACAGCAGACATCACCTCTTGCCGACCACCAAATGCAGCTACCGGATAGCCATTGCCCATCGCCTTGGCAAAAGTCGTTAAGTCCCCATATAAACCATACAACTCCTGAGCACCGCCACGCGCTACCCGAAACCCGGATTTAACCTCATCAATCAATAAAAGTACTCCATATTGAGTACATAATTCTCGTAATCGTTTTAGCCACAGTGGCTGCGCAGAAATACTGCCACAGTTACCGATAATCGGTTCTAGAACCACACAAGCTAAGCGTTCACCACCTTCATGGAATAGCCTTTCTAGAGACTCCCTATTGTTTAATTCAATCATATCGACTAAATTGCGAGACGAAGTTGGTATCCCGCCACCAAAGGGAATAATCTTTGGATTTTCCCCTTGGCTAGAATCCCAATTTTCAACATCAACCTTCCACATCATTTCATCAAACAAACCGTGAAAGCATCCCTCTACAATCGCAACCCGGTCTCGCCGAGTGAAACCCCTGGCAGTTCGTATCGCCCCCATCACTGCTTCAGTCCCTGAATTAGCAAACCGAACTTGATCAATCTGCGGACAAAGACCCTTAATTTGCTCTACTACTTGGCTATCTAATGGGGTTGAGAAACCAGATAAAGTGCCACCCGTCGAAATTTGTGTAATCACCGCCTGATCCACGCGATCATCCCGGTATCCTAAAATAATCGGACCATAACCTAAACGAAAATCAACAAAACGCTGTCCATCGCAATCGGTTAAATAACAACCTTTTGCGCTTTCAATAAAAACGGTTTGCTGTTCTCCCCAATAACGGTAATTTTCAGCAACGCCCTGCGGCATATGTAATTGAGATTCTCTCAATAATTGCTGTTGTTTGACCCGGCTCATCAAAACTCCTTCTGAGGTCTTAAAAACATACCAACCCGCTCCTCAAGCATCTTGACAACATGTAATTCCGCAGCATCCCCACCATACTTCAGTTTTGCTTGCTCAAAGAGCTCTTGGGCTTTTTGACCCATCGGTAATTCGTAACCCTGTGCACGAGCAATCTCATTGACTAACCCTAAATCTTTACAACATAATTCCAATGAAAAACTCGGATCATAATGACCCGCAAAAATAGATGGCACGTCATGCTCAGCAACCCAGCTATTTCCAGCACTCGACTTAATCGCCGCCCAAACAGTCTCAACCGGTATACCAGCTTTTGCTCCTAGCATTAACCCTTCACCAATTGCAGCCGCACTAACAAACCATAATAAATTCGTGAGTAACTTAATCGTCGCACCATTACCCGGCTGCCCAACATAAAAAATCTTCTCGCCTAAAACATCAAACACCGGCTGACATTGAGCAAAAATTTGCGCATCACCACCAACAAATATAGACAACCTCCCCAAAGCAGCAAAATCTACAGCATTCGTAACCGGCGCTTCTAAAAAGTCAATGCTGCGCGTCGCCGCAAAAGCGACTAATTCTCTAACTAAGTCAACAGAACTTGTCGAACTATCAATAATAATTGTGCCAGGCCTTGCTAATTTTAAAAGTCCAGACTCACCAAGCATCACTTCTCGCACCTCTTTTGGGCCTGGCAATGATACAAAAATAATTGGGTTATCTGCTATACCAAGTGCAAGGCTCGGGGCCAGTGTTGCACCCAAAGCAACTAAATTGGAAGCTTTTTCTGCAAATAAATCATAAACCGTCAACTGATAGCCCGCCCGAATTAAATTCGCAGCCATGGGATTGCCCATATTACCCAAACCCACAAAATAAATATGTGATGTGAAAGATGGATCTACTGACATATTATCTTTTCAAGAGATATAAAAAAACAACTATTTGGTAAGCAACGTAACTGCTCTTCCAACATTCTCTTCATACTCCCTTTGAATAACCACTCGTTGAAACAACGCTTAACATTTCTTAAATCTAGTAAATAATTGCTTTGCACTTAAATCACTAGCTTCATAATGCAATCCGTAACTAGCCAATAATTCAAGCGCATCCTGAAATCCATAAGTACGGTATTGCACCGTTTGAGCCATCATTGTTTGAGTACTATCCTTTAAGTAATAGTGTTTAGTAAAACCAAATTCACTAGGCTCAATGACTTGAGAATATTGCATACCATTTGTAATCGTGGTTTCATAATTAAAGTGTGGACCCTGCGTGCCCAAGAGCAAGTGCCCCTGCGGACTAATATGGTCGGCTAAACATCTTAATCCTGTGTGATTATCTGACTCAGAATATAAATGACTGACTAACATCGGCTCCTTATCTGGATCAATTACAAAGTACCAAACCCCCCCATAAGAAAATGCCATCTGAAACTGTCGGTTCAATTGTAAAGTTGTTATATTTTGCAGATTTAACGAAATATTTGGATACGACTGGAGCCTGTTATGAGCAATATCTAACATCGACTGGGTTAAATCAATGCCAGTAATTTGAATATCCGTATTACGTTTAGCAATTTCCTCTAAGATCAAGCCTGTACCACAACCAATTTCTAAGAGATCCTGTGGGAAGCTGGGTTGCAATAATTGATCCACAATTCGCTGATAGTCATAATAGCCTGAAGTCATGATGGCGTCGTAATATGCCGACATATTGGTGTAATCACCCATTACATTCCCTAAAGTAAGCTATTAGCTCTAATAACAGTATATTACTGTATCCAATGTCCAAGGCCTCAAATCG
>CALPOM020000170.1 GCA_943325205.2 Thermoflexus hugenholtzii JAD2
ACCTGGGACCAAAGGATTATGAGAGCAGACATCCAAAGAAAACCACTAGGATTTCAAGAGGTTACAGCGTCTCATTATCGGTGTGTGAGTATTTGTGTGACTAGATTAACAAGATCACAATAAACACAATCTCACTCTTTGGTTTTCCAAACCAAAGGAATTTTGGAGCAACCATCTAACACTTCGTTGCTCCAAAATGGATATACCTACAAAACCTTTAGATGCTGACTTATCCGATTTAATAGATCAGGAAAATTTGGCTGGCCTTTGTAATATAGGCTAGCTACTTTTTGATATTCTGATTCAAACAACTTTCGGTCTTCCGAATCACTCAGAAGAAAAGCTGGGTTTTGAGAAATGATTAAGTTATCGGACTTGGAGAAACGCTCTACCTTCCTAGTCTGATACCTATCAGTCTTAATAAATTCCAACACTGATGAGCAATCCAAGAGGCAATATACGTCGTAGTAATGCCTTAGGAAGTTCTTAGGAAATCCTTTGCCATCTTTGTATTGGCGATACTTCGTAGAGATGGTTTGCAGTTTTTCCACAAAAGTATATTCAGGCAAGTAACACAAGACATTTTTGGCTCTATTATCATCAATGTCTTTGACGTACTTAATTGCATAATCGTATGCCCATGATGAAATATCTACCGGCTGATTGGGTGCCGTATCGTCAAAGCCTAACTCTAATAAAACACCATCCTTTAAACCACCCAACGATGGCATTATTGATTGGTAATTTAAGCGGACCCCACCACTGCGCATTTTTTCTGAGTCATCAAATGCATGATCTCGCACAACATCTTGTATACCAAGAATCTTTAGTTCACTGGCCACCCAATCGTAAAAATCAGATCGAGATTTTATGTGCGCTTCTTTATCTTGATTTTTGCCAGTCTTAACATCCATGCCTGCTGGCGGCTCAATGCGGATATCAATATCTTCGGAAAAGCGATGAATGAGCCCAAACCCCTTGGATAATGAAGTTCCACCTTTCAATTCAAATGTAAATCCTTGTTGCTGCAATCCCCAAAGGCAATGCATGATCCAATAATCCTTTTCAACCAATGTGGGATCAATACCCATATTGTCTGATACAGTAGCAATCAGATCTTTGAAATCCTTATGTTCATGCAAAAGCACTAAGTACTCGCTCTCTGCGTATCACGCAACCAAGATGAAACCCGCTTCTTCGTTCTTCCCGCCCCATAAGCACTAACTGTTTTTTGCAATTTAGAAGTTTCAAACTTATTTAACTGCTTCTCTGCCTTAGCCAATACATCATCTTTATTCTCAGCAAGCGAATCTAGATTATTCAATAGATCCACCAATAAGAATTCTTTATCCAGCTTTTTTGGAAAGCGCGGTTTTACCCGAAATTCAAAACTTCTATTGCCCAATTTAAAGACACCATGGCGTTTATGGTTGTACACCACAGTCTTGTTATAGAGCTGGGTTGTTCCTAGACCCAAGGAGTTGTAGCTATTAGGTGAGAGCAACAAAAAGTTCTCGTCTTTTAAAAAAGCTTCTACTAGCTCATTGTCTTTCGGAGGTACCCTACCAAATACAGATGATTTGGGTGCGTAATATAGTCCTTGGGCAAGCTTTTCTAAATCACCTGCATCAACCAATTGTTTTAAATGACGATCAACTGCATTGGAGTCACCTAAAAGATCCTCTCTTCTATAGACATGACCCCTCTTAAGGTGCGAGCGAAGTCTCCCCAATGCGCTATTGCGTACTTCAGGCGAAGTACTTAAGGAGGCTTTTACTGGCTCTTTTTGCATGATTTTTTATTGAAGTTTCATGCATATTAGCATAGGTACACGATCTTAACAAGCGTTACTTAAAGTAACGCTCTCGCGTAATCTTCATAGAATTCCACTAAAAGAGGATCCCATGAAAACCACCCGTTTAGAGCTCTTTGAACAAGTTTGGGTCACACCCATGACTAAGCTTGCTAAAAATTTTGGTTGCAGCGATGTTGGGCTTCGTAAAGCTTGTATTAAGTTTGAGATTCCGCTGCCGCCACAGGGTCATTGGCAAAAACTACTTTACGGCAAAGGCTTTGCAAAACCTGAAATTCCAAGACCCAAATACAACCCCGAAATTGAAATTAATCCCGTAGCTATCAAGGTCGCGAGAGAGGCACATCAACGTGATAAGGCCATAGAGGAGGCCTTAGAAAAATCGCCAGAGCAAAAACTAAAACCTCTTAAAGATCTAACTAAGTTGCATCCACTCACCAATAACATCTACGACTTAGCAACACGCTATCAACAGGCTATTGAAAAGCATCGTAAAAATGGCAACTCACGTTACAGATTTTTAGGTGACGATATGCCATACGAGGATAAAGGACGATTTCATTATCGGCCCTCAGATGGGTGCATTCCCATTTGCGCATCCTTTTCCACAATGTTTCGAAGTCTAAAAATCCTAGATCCAATTCTTAAAGCCTGGGCTGATGAAGGGTACAAATTCTTATTTGAGGAAAAAGATCGTTATAGACAGAAAGAATTCGCTATAGAAAAGGATGGCGAAAAGATGTATATCAATATTAGAGAGGGTTATTCGAAAACCAGCTTGTCAATCAAGAGTCAAAAGTTGCTTGAGAAGCTTGACGTTTATAGCGGCGACTACAGAAATTATCCCAATGGCGTTATTTACTTTGAGATTAAGCATGAGTTTAAATATTACCCTGAGATATTCAAGGACCAAAAACGCATCAAACTAGAGCAGCAAATGGATTTGGTTCTGAACTATATTTTAGAAGCGCCAAGCGACATAAAAGCTGAACGGGAACGTCGACACAGGGAGCAAGTTGAATACGAGCGCAAAAAAGCCATAAGAATTCATAATGAAAACATAGTTACAAGTCAACACGCTCAACTTGATAAAGCCCTTCAAGAATCAAAACTTATTCAAGAACTACGCGAGTTAGAAAACTATCTAATTAGCATTGAAGCTGCCACCAATGATTTCTCAGATCAAGAAAAGAGATATGCAGAACATTGGCTCAATATTGTTCGACACTTTGCAGAAGAAAAGCATCCCCTGAAGAAAAGGGTAAATTTATTCAAGAAGCTTGCAACTGAACCAGAAGATCCATACAAGTACTACTGGGCCAAGGAAGAGAAAAGCTATGTGGGAATTACTGAAGATGAGGATGCCGATGAAGAAGATTACTAATTTCAGGTTCAGTTAAATGTACTAATAGTTAAGATGCCCAAGCTAGAGCCATATATCTATTGGGGTATAGCGGTGATATTTACTACACACCGACTACACATTAATAAAAAATGACCTAGCGTTCTCACGCTAAGTCATTGATGTACGACTCGACACATAGTTAACACTTTATACCGGACACATACTTTACAGTTTTTGGCATAGGAGGGACCACTCTATGCCGTGGAATGAAAGTACGAAGATGGATGCAAAGCTACGTTTTGTGTCTCGTTACCTCGATGGCGAGAAAATTACTACCCTGTGCCAGGAATTTGGCATCTCCAGAGTCACTGGCCATAAGATCATTGATCGTTATAAAGACAGTGGCCTAGAAGCCTTTACCGATCGATCAAGAAGGCCTTTTAGACAAGCCAATCGCTTGCCCTTCCAGGTTGAGCAATTGATTGTGAACCTGAAAAAAGAGTTCCCGACCTGGGGCGCTCCTAAACTGCGAGACCGCATCCATACTCACTACCCCGAGCTGTCTTTGCCAGCCAAGAGTACGGTACATGCAGTTCTCGATCGCCATGGTCTAGTGAAGAAGAAACGGATGCGCCGCCATCCCAAGCTTACCGGGACCAACTTATCCGATCTCAAAGAGCCCAATGCTCTGTGGTGCGTCGATTACAAGGGCGAATTTATGCTGGGTAACAAGCAATATTGTTACCCCTTAACCGTAACGGACTACGCCTCTCGCTTTTTGATTTGCTGTGAAGGTTTAGAGAGTACTCGTGAAGCGCAGGCCTTTACCGTCTTTGAGCAACTCTTCAAAGAGTATGGGCTGCCAGGCAGTATTCGCTCAGACAATGGGGTACCCTTTGCTAGCCCCAATGCGATTTATGGTCTGTCGAGTTTGTCCGT
>CALPOM020000171.1 GCA_943325205.2 Thermoflexus hugenholtzii JAD2
ATCTGACCAAGCAGGTGATTTACTTAGCGCATGTGTTGGCTCGAACAATACGCGAGGATATGCGAGAGGAATCACTTTATATACGCAGCCACGCACAAGCCAGAAAGGCAATTAAAGAAATTGTTGAAATGCCGGATATCCAAATTGATAGAGTCATTCGATCTGTAGAGTCTAACCAGGGCAAACTCTCCAATATGTTGAGTAAGGAAATCCCAATCCTGCAAGAAACTTTTATTTGGGATGCGATTGTGAAAGCAATTGAAAATGCTTTTCGAGATGGGCCTGAAATGAATGTTGTAAGTAAGTACGCAAGCAGAAATCGAACGTAGTTCTATTCATGTAATTTATTGAGCTTTGAAGTGTTAGATGGTAATTTTCACATTTAGTAAACAAATCGTGTGTGGAGTTAGGTGATGAATCTAATATTTTTATGTGGTCAATCGATATTAACAACATATTAAAACTCTGTACAATAGTCATTTAGTGTAGAAGCATATCGTGAATGAAAGTGTTTCAACCCTTGACCTGGTAGGGGTTGTTGGCAGGAATCTAATCGAGCCTACCATGGAACATGATTGCTGTTGCTCAGAACTCAGTATGTGTTAAGAAGTTAGGAAATGCGCAGTAAAAAGTAAGAAAATTTGGATGGATTTCAAAGGAGTCCATCCTGTATGAATTAGTCAAGTGAGTTGCTGTAATCGTTTTTAGGTTTTAAGAAGATGCATCAAAAGAAGATGAATAAAAGCTAAAACGATTTCTTGATTGAATGAACCTATTGAACTGCGCCAAGAACCTAAAGTGAGCGATTTGCGAACTAGCAGTTTGTGCGTCTTTTTTGTCGTATTTTGGAGTAATTATGCCAGTAGTGACTTTGCCTGACGGCTCTCAACGCGAATACCCAGCGCCACTCACAATTGCTGCTGTGGCAAGCAGTATTGGGGCGGGCTTAGCTAAAGCAGCTTTAGCGGGAAAAGTGGATGATACGCTCGTTGATTTGAGTTATTTGATTGAGCGGGATATTCATCTAGCCATCGTGACTGATAAGGACCCAGAGGCTTTAGAAGTAATAAGGCACTCCTGCGCGCATTTATTAGCGTATGCAGTTAAAGAGTTATATCCTCAAGCGCAGGTAACAATTGGGCCTGTTGTCGAAAATGGGTTTTATTACGACTTTGCATACACGAAGTCCTTTACACCAGAAGATTTGATTCTGATTGAAAAGAAGATGCATGAACTTGCCAAACTAGATGAGCCGGTTGTACGTTCGGTCATGCCCAGAGAGTCTGCAATTACTTACTTTGAGGGACTTGGAGAGCACTATAAGGCTGAGTTGATTACCAGCATTGCGCAGGGTGAAGAAGTTTCTTTATATGCTCAGGGACGGTTTACTGACTTATGTCGTGGACCACACATACCCTCAACTGGCAAATTAAAAGTATTTAAGTTAATGAAGTTAGCTGGTGCTTATTGGCGCGGTGATAGTAAAAACGCGATGTTACAGAGAATTTACGGTACAGCTTGGATAAAAAAAGAAGATCAAGAAGCGCATTTACATATGTTGGCAGAAGCTGAAAAGCGCGACCATCGTAAGTTAGGAAAGCAGTTAGACCTGTTTCATTTTCAGGAAGAGGCGCCAGGACTCATATTTTGGCATCCGAAAGGTTGGAGTATTTGGCAGCAAGTTGAGCAGTACATGCGCAAAATCTACCAAGACCATGGTTATCAAGAAGTCAAGGCACCTCAGATCTTAGATCGTTCCTTATGGGAAAAGTCTGGTCACTGGGAAAACTACCAGGAGCATATGTTTACGACGGAGTCGGAGAATCGGACTTATGCCTTAAAGCCGATGAATTGTCCAGGTCATGTTTTGATCTTTAACTCGGGGTTGCATAGTTATCGTGATTTGCCACTGCGTTTTGGTGAGTTTGGGCAGTGCGTTCGGAATGAGCCCTCAGGTGCTCTGCACGGTTTGATGCGGGTTCGTGGCTTTACCCAAGATGATGGGCATATCTTTTGTACTGAAAATCAGATACAAGCTGAGGTGGCTGCATTTGACCGGGTAGTTAGATCGGTTTATCAGGATTTTGGTTTTACAGAAGTAATGGTAAAGCTAGCCTTACGACCCGAAAAAAGGGTTGGAGCCGACCTTGTTTGGGATAAAGCCGAGGAGGCTTTGCGTTCAGCTATGCTGTTGTCGGGAGAGCCTTGGGAGGAATTGCCCGGTGAGGGAGCTTTTTATGGGCCAAAGATTGAATATCATTTAAAAGACTCGATTGGACGGTCCTGGCAGTGCGGTACGATTCAGGTAGATTTCTCGATGCCGACCCGTTTAGGTGCTGAATATGTCGCAGATGACAATACGCGTAAGGCGCCGGTAATGCTACACCGTGCCATTGTGGGCTCTTTAGAGCGTTTTATTGGTATTTTGATAGAAAATCACGCTGGCGCTATGCCGGTATGGTTAGCCCCTAGCCAAGCAATCGTGATGAATATTTCTGAAAATTCTGCAGCATATGCGCAACAAGTTGCTCAAATCCTGAAAAAACAAGGATTTAGAGTGAGTGCGGATTTGCGTAATGAAAAAATAACGTATAAAATAAGAGACCATGCTTTACAAAAAATTCCTTATTTGGTGGTGGTTGGTGATAAGGAACGGGATAGTAACTTAGTTGCTGTTCGAGCCCGTGGCGGAGCTGATCTAGGTACTATGTCTATTGAAGCTTTCGAGAAAAGACTCCAAGAAGAAATTTCTAATAAGGTCTCTAGCTCTAGTCAGGGTTCGGCGGTTGTTGAATAAATAGATAAAGAGGTAGGGATATCGCTACAGACAAACTGCATCGTCTTAATCGGGAAATAAACGCCCCAGACGTTCGATTAATAGGTTCACAGGGACAGGCTTTAGGTGTATTTAAAATCATCGATGCCTTAAAATTAGCTGAAGAGCAAGAAACTGACTTAGTAGAGATAGCACCAACTGCTGAGCCGCCTGTATGTAAGTTGATGGATTATGGAAAATTTAAGTACCAGGAGGCAAAAAAAGCCCATGAGGCGAAGTTAAAGCAGAAGGTAATCCAAGTAAAGGAAGTCAAGTTTAGGCCTGGTACCGATGATGGCGATTATGGCGTAAAGCTGAGGAATTTGATTCGATTTTTAGAAGAAGGTGATAAAACAAAGATTACTTTGCGCTTTCGGGGACGTGAAATGGCCCACCAAGAAATTGGTGTACGAATGTTGGAGCGATTGAAAGCTGATTTAGAGCCATTTGGACAAGTAGAGCAGTTCCCCAAAATGGAGGGACGGCAGATGGTGATGGTGTTATCACCTTCTAAAAAGAAGTAGTAGGTAGTTAAGAGCTTTAGCTCATATAAGTGTGGCTGGGTTTTAAAAGTGTGATTTTCAAAAATCACCACCTGAGCAACACCAATTAGTGAAAAGGGAGCAGTGATGCCCAAAATGAAGAGTAAAAGCGGTGCAGCCAAGCGCTTTAAGGTTCGCGGTAGCGGATCTATTAAGCGTGGACAGGCATTTAAGCGCCATATCCTAACCAAGAAGACAACTAAGAGTAAGCGTCAATTGCGCGGAGCTACAGAGGTTCATGCCTCTGATGTGAAGTCAGTGCGCGCTATGTTGCCTTACGCTTAATGATCGAATAGGAGAATCTTATGCCAAGAGTTAAACGCGGCGTCACAGCACGTGCCCGCCACCAAAAAGTTACCGACGCAGCCAAGGGTTACCGAGGTCGTCGAAGTAATGTATTTCGGATTGCTAAAGAAGCGGTTATGCGAGCTGGGCAGTATGCCTACCGCGACCGTCGCAATAAAAAACGTGTCTTTAGAGCTTTGTGGATTGCTCGAATTAATGCGGCTGCCCGTGAACATGAGGTCAGTTATAGCGTGTTCATGAATGGTCTGAAGAGAGCGGAAATCGATTTAGACCGTAAAGTCTTATCTGATATGGCTATCCATGATAAGCCTGCCTTCGCTGCTTTAGTTGCGAAGATTAAATCGATGACAGCAGCTTAAAGCTTTCTTCCATGGTAGATCTCGACCAACTTGTCGAGCATGCAAAGCAGGATTTCGCGCAAGCGAAGGATCCTG
>CALPOM020000172.1 GCA_943325205.2 Thermoflexus hugenholtzii JAD2
CTAATCTTTTTGATGGCTTTGATATTTATTCAGGTTTCTCCCGCCTTCCAATTTTGGAATAATTTGAGTGACACCTTCAAGTCAGATTTTGATGCAGTGTTTCAATCAATTCAGACATTCGTAGAGACAGCAACAGCAGGTTCGGCAGGCGCAGAAAAAGTGCCAAAAGAAGAAGGTTTACCTATCAAGACTACTCCCTCCGAAGATGTAAATAAGGAGATAGGTCCTCAGAGTAGTCCAACAAAATAGCTCTTACGGTGACAGCTTGAATATCTCGTTTTCAATAAAACAGCCCAAATTATTTTGAAATGCCGATTCTCAGCCTTTTGTTTTAAATAATTCTCCAGCGATGGCGCGTTGAAGGGGTGTTGAGTGGTTTGTATCTTCAAGGTATGCGCGCATTTTCTCCTGGTCAGCAACCTGTTTGATTTGTTGCAGATAGCCAATCACAATTTTGACCTGTTCTGCAGCGAATTCGGGTTTTTCAGCACAAAGACTTAAGTTGAGTTCAGTCCCACTTGAGGAGTTACCCCCTTTAGAAATCGCGTTAAGTAGCGCTGCACTTTTTTCTTCCTCAGCTTGTTTAAGGCCCATTTGTACTTGGGCTTTTTCTAATAAGCGCTCAACCTCTACTTCTGATAAGTGCAGACGTTTAGCTTCAGCTGTAAGTACTTCTCTTTCTTCAGATGATATAACACCGTCCTCGAGCATTTTATAAAGTTCACTCATCATTGTTTCACGTTCGATTCGTAATTGATCGCTCAGACCTGATGAAAGAATCGCTGCAGGAATAGCAAATATACCGATCCCTAAAAGGGCGAGCACGATTGTCATAATTCTACCCATGGGAGTGATGGGGGAGATATCGCCATACCCGACACTTGCTAAAGTGACAACCGCCCAATAAATTGATTGAGGAATGTTTTCAAATTTATCGGGTTGCGCCTCATGCTCAAAAACGTAGCCTAGACAAGCGGCTAACATGACTAAAAGCATCATAATAAAAGCCGATGCTTTCATCACTGGCCACTCTCTTTTACAAACAATAAAAAGAGATTTAGTGGCATCCGAGTAGCGCATCAGCTTGAGTAAACGCATCAAACGGAAGACTCTTAAAAAACGCAAATCAAATAAATGATGCAACAAGCTTTCTAGGAAGAATGGCAAGATGGCTAGGAGGTCAATCAGATTTGATGTCTCCTTGGTTGCGGCTATTCGACCATGAAGCCAATGTTGATATTTGGGATTTTCAACACAGGTATAAATCCGAATTAAATACTCTGTTGAAAATACTGCGACTGCTACGGCATCAATGATTGCAAATTCAACGCCGACATAGTAAATAACAGAGGAAACTGACTCTAAAATGACTGCCACAACGGATACAATGACCCAAATAATAATAAAAAAATCAAAAATCTCATGCAAACGACCACTAGTTTCTGTAGGATTCACTAAAGCATACAATTTTTGGCGAAAGGTATTCTGTTTATTGGCTTCTTTAAACTCTTTATATGCTGGCACAACCACACGAAATAATTTGAATAAACGCAGAAGTCTTAAGCCCCTGAGTATTCTGAGGTCCATTTCCACAAAGGCAGATAAATAGAACGGCAGAATAGCTAATAAATCGATGATGGCAAACGGGCTTCGGAAGTAGGCGAATCTTGGATTTTTACTAGATGCAAACTGCGGGTCTTCTGGCGCCACATAGATGCGAAGGACATATTCAATTGAAAATACCATTAAGGAAAAAACGTCGAAGGAATGAAACAATGTCATCCTAGATTCATAAATAATAGGAATACTCTCTGCCCAAAGGGCGAAGATATTCAAAAGGATAATAATCGTGGTGAATTTCTCAAAGCTGGCTTGCCAATTGCCTTTGATGTTCGGATTGAAAAGCTTGTTGTAGACGATTTTACGAATCATCAGATTAATCTGGAATAAATTACTAGAAGAACTCATAGCTTTGCCTCACCAATTTTGATCAAATAAAAACCTCTATCACAAATAGCAACACGATAGTTAAGGCCTTTTCCTAAAATTTCTGAATCTTCAAGTGGGGCGTAAGTTGGAGCGCCCGTGGGGCCGGGGGTGATTTTGTCAAAAACGAGAGTACCACTCGACTCCTGATCGGCTTTACTGCACGCTTTAGAAAAAACGGGGTGGGCATGATTAATATGGTTCACGAAATCTTTGAATGCACCTTCAGTTCCAAATAAATCCGCAATGCAGTCGCCCCACTTATTTTCTTTTTCCGATTTTTCTTTCGGTAAACAACTTTTGGGAGTGGGGCCAGGGGGCGCATCAATGTTTTTGTTGAAATCATCTGCCCAAGCTAAGTAGACTTCCCCTTGCGCTTTTGCCTTTTCTAATTTAATAGCTTCATGGTAAAGATCCTTACCAAGATAGGACACCACACACAGGTTCAAGATTAAAAAACCTAAGAAAAAGAGATCCGAGCTTGTTGGACCCAGTTTAGTACTAGATTTCATAAAAAATCCTTAAATATGCTGAATATTAAATATGTGAATAATTTATGAACAATATAAACGATATTTCTCTTATAAGTAGTTAATTATTAATAAAAAATTAAATTAGTTATGAATTCCTGCTCAAAAAAGGTGCGACTGTCCATAACGAATTATTCTGGCTTGGTGAAACGATGGAAAGATACTCCCCTCATGTTCTGACTGAAGTAAAAAAATCACCGCTGTAAAAATTCAAGAGGAGGCGTATTAGAAATCAATTAACCAAGATTTTTTCTTGTAAAACAAGGATAAATATACTATTCTTGTAGAAATATTAATCAATTGTGGCTTCAAGAAATACTTCAAATATCTCTGGTTGAAGCCAGAAAGAGATGGAAAATGGTCAAAACGCACGATGTGTTTCAAAATGAACAAGGTAAGTTAGCTCATATTCGTAGGGTTTATGGTGACTCTGAGCAGTCCCTAGTCGAGTTCATTTATCGGGGTGATAGTAGTTTGCAATACCAGAAATTGGATTCTTTTTTGCAGGAATTTACTTGGGTTGATTATTTTGGTTGGCCAATACATGAGAAAGCCAGTAGCTAGTTCACCTGTACTTTTAAATACGAAAGTAAACTGAACAATTTCTAGTAATCTATTTGGTATCAAGGGACTTTTGAAAAAGAATCGAATATTCGATGAATAGTTGATCTATCGTTAGCCGTATATTTTTTAAAGCAATATAGTTGTATTCGATGGCTTTAATTGGGTAATCCGAAAAGCCAAGCCTTTTAAGTTAAAGGAATCTTCTTATGTTATTTCAAGTAGTAGTGCAATCAAGTCTTCGGAAAATAAAAAACCAACTACACAAATGGGCGCATTTAGAAGAAACGGTTGAGAAAGATAAGCACAGAACTGATAAATCAGGGCTCATTCTGATGCTCCTCATCATTGGAGCAGTCATCGCTATTATCTTTTTTTCTGGAATGCCTGAGAGATAAATTGCGTAATTATTTACAGTGCATGATTACTGTAAATAATCGTTTTTTGATTTTGATTAGGACCATCTTTCGAATAAATTCTTTGAAATTTATGCTTGTCAAATATATCTTGGTGCATCGGGATGTTGTAGATACAAATACATGGCGTACTATCAATTTTTCTCAATACCGCATCTAGCAAATATGCATCAAAGGGGTTAAATAAATAGATTATCAACGGTTTATTAAATTGCTGATAATCGAAGTGCTGCGCATCAGCGTGATAAAAATTTCCAGATTGTTTAAAAACCTGCACATAGTTCTTTTGAGCAATCTTGATAAAAGGCTCATAGTAATCAAGGCCATAAATTAATTGATTTTGGGCCAGTCGCCGGTTCTGCATTTCCCAGACGAGACATGCTTTTCCTTTACCGCAGCCAAGGTCAATAAAAACATAATCAGAAAAATGACTTTTTAACAAATTAATCAGAACCTGATGTGAGTTTTTGACTTCATTAGTCCACGAGGCATAGTATGCTTTGCCATGTTTTAAATCGACAATTGGTAAAAAATCAGCCTTATCGACGACTTCATAAGTGTTTGTGCCGTGAATCAG
>CALPOM020000173.1 GCA_943325205.2 Thermoflexus hugenholtzii JAD2
AATATGTCCTCTGCCGCTTCGATTCTGTCTGATGCAGATATTATTGTTTTAGCCGATTATATTGCGGCTCTAGGTGATAATTCTCGCCCTTAAATTTTCAAGTATCATTATATTTATAAATAAAAAATAAGTTTTTTTCGGAGGCAATATGTTTAACGTACTTTATCAACTGATTGCATTACTTTTCTTTGGATTTGGAGTTCATCCAGTGCAAGCAGCGGACAATTTTGCCGATAAGATTCTCCTTAATGGAAAAATCATTACGGTTGATCAACAATTTCGAATTTCTCAAGCAATTGCCATAAAAGGTCAGCGAATTCTGCAAGTTGGCAAGAATAGTGAAATTGAATTACTCAAGGGCCCACAAACAGAAGTTATTGACCTAAAAAAGAAAACAGTCATACCAGGCTTGATCGACAATCATGCCCATTTCATTAGAGCGCCTGAGCATGATGAGTTACGTTTTGACGGCATAACCAAGCGCCAAGATGCTATTCGCATGTTAACTCAGCGAGTCAAGGCTGCAAAACCTGGTGAATGGATTGTTACTTTAGGAGGCTGGTCGGAAGATCAGTTTATAGATGATCAAAGGGGATTTACGAAAGCGGAACTAGACCTGATAGCTCCTAATAATCCTGTAGTTATCCAGGCTATTTATTTACGAAGTTATTTAAATACCGCAGCGATGAGGGCAATACCTATTGATGCCACCACCCAAGATCCTCCAGGTGGCAGAATTATCAAAGGTTCAGATGGCTTACCTTCGGGGGTGGTGCAGGGGCCAGGTGGAGTCGCTTTTGTCGCTGCTCAAATTCCGTTACCTGACAAAGAGGGGTGGAAAAATAATATTCTGAAGTTAATGTCTCAAATAAATGCTATGGGGATAACCGCGTGGTATGACGCAGGTGGTCGAGGAATTGATGAGCGGCATTACTCCGCTTTTCAAGATTTAGATAATCAACAGTTACTCAATGCCCGAGCATTTTGGACCACGATACGTCAACCTAGATCACCCCAAGCTGTAGATGGTGTTTTACTCGAGATTGCTAAACATAAGCCATTTCAAGGCTCTGATTATTTTGAGAATATTGGCTGGGGAGAAACAGTTTACTCCCCAGCTACTACCAATTTAATTCGTAGCGATTTTCGGGTACGTGAAGAAGATATGGTGCAAGTCCGTAGGATTGCTCAGGCTGTGGCTGATCAGGGAATGTTTTTAAATGCGCATACGGAAATGGAGAATTCTACTGACGGCTTTTTAACCCAGTATGAAGCTGTTAATCAAATCAAACCCATTAAAGGCTTACGTTGGGTGTTTTCCCATTTAGACCAGGTAACACCAGCACAATTACTGCGTATGCAAAAATTAAACATGTTTGCTGGATTACATACGCGTCCATTAATACAAGGAGCTGAAATGCACCGAATACATGGTGATAAGGCGTGGGATATGCCACCCTTTCGAAGGGTACAACAAAGTGGTGTGGTCTGGGGCTTAGGATCTGATGCCACGGCGGTTACGACATCGAACCCTTTTTATTCGCTTGATTTCGCGGTGACCGGACGGATGGTTGGAGGGCGTCGTGTTAATCGTCAGACTGTAACGCGAGAAGAGGCATTGATAGCGCATACCAGAAGTAATGCGACATTTATTTTTCAGGAAAATAATTTAGGAAGCTTACAAGCAGGTAAATATGCTGACTTATTGATTTTAGACCGAGATTACTTAACTATTCCAGCTAACCAAATTAAAGATATTGTGCCGCTTGCAACCATGGTTGGTGGAAAGTTCGTTCATAAAAAATAATGGGCTCTAAGCATTATTGAATGCTGGTAATGACTAGAGTAAGACTTCTATTTTTTTACGAAGGCTATCTGGAGTTGTAGTTGGAGCGAATCGCTCGTTTGGCATACCCTCACGATTGATTAAGAATTTTGTAAAATTCCACTTGATCGCGGTACTTCCTAGTAAGCCTGGGGCAGCCTTTGTCAGCCATTGAAAAAGAGGGTCTGCCTTCGGACCATTCACCTCGACCTTTGCCATCATTGGGAAAGTCACATGATAATTCAGGGTGCAGAACTGAGTAATTTCTTGATTTGAACCAGGATCTTGACTCCCAAACTGATTACACGGAAACCCCAAAACCACGAAGCCTTTTGATTGGTAACTTTGGTAAAGTTCTTCGAGGCCTTTGAATTGTGGGGTAAAGCCACATTTACTCGCTGTATTAACTATTAATAAGGGCTTGTTTTTGAAGTCTGAAAACTGGACTAATTGGCCAGTGATATCCTTAGCGCTAAATTCATAAATAGTTGACATTGGATTTTTCTCTAAATTATTGAATAAATTGTAGTTTAGCTAAGCGGGAATAGAGTCCGGACTGAGCGAGCAGTTCTTGATGGGTGCCTTGGGCTTCGATTTTTCCCTCATTGAAAACCACGATTCGGTCGGCTCGCAGAATAGTAGCCAAGCGATGCGAGATGATGATGGCAGTTTTTCCTGGCAATAGGGCCGATAGCGCATTTTGAACTTCCCGTTCTGATTGGGCATCTAGAGCAGAGGTTGCTTCATCAAGTAATAGGATTGCCGGGTTTTTAAGAATTACTCGAGCGATAGAGATACGTTGCTTTTGTCCGCCCGATAGGCGCACACCTCGTTCACCTAAAAAACTTTGATAGCCTTCTGGGAGTGCGCTAATGAAATCATGAGCGTATGCCATTTTAGCTGCTTCGATCACTTCTTGGTCAGTAGCATTTAATCTGCCATAGCGAATATTTTCCATCGCTGAACTAGCGAAGATGAGTGGCTCTTGCTGAACGATACCAATCTGTTCTCGTAACTGGTCGACTGGCCATGCATCAATTTCTTTTCCAAGAATACGAATTTCACCGGAATTTGATTGATAAAATCGCAGTAGTAGGGAGAATAAAGTAGTTTTTCCAGCACCAGAGGGGCCCACCAATGCATAACTTTTTCCATTTGGAATCGTTAAGGTTAATTGGTTAATGGTGTAAAAGTCAGGCCTTGTTGGGTATGAAAATAGTACGTTATTTAGTTCGATTGCGTTAATTTGTGAATTTTTATCCAGTGAAGAGCTATTTAAAGATGCATGATTTTTTTCTTGTTCTGTTGGCTGGTTAAATGGTGCATATATGGTTGGCAACGAAATAGCAGGCGGAGCTTGGATTAACTCTACTAGTCTTTCGGTAGCGCCAGCGGCTCTTTGTAAATCCCCCCAAACCTCGGAAAGGGAGCCGATGGATCCTGACACCAATGCCGCATATAAAACAAATTGGGTTAGTTGGCCGGTGGTTATATGCCCTGCGCTAACTTGAAGTGCTCCGACCCATAAGACAAGCACAATCACACCAAAGGCTAGAGCGATTGCTAGGGCTGTTAATAAGGAGCGAGTTTTAATCCGATTTTTGGCGACTTCGAAAGCCATTTCAACAGAATCTTGATAACGATTAAACTCAAATTTCTCTCTAACAAAGGCTTGGACAGTTTGCATTGCTCCAAGAATTTCGCCAGCGATTGCGCTTGAATTGGCTACCTCATCTTGGCTTGCGCGCGACATTTTACGTACTTTTCGGCCATAAGCCCAAAGAGGTAAAACTGTTGCAAATAGTAAAAGTACCATTGTTCCAGCTAGCCATGCACTAGTGGCAAGCATCATCGCAATTCCGCCGAGTGCCATGACTGAGCTTCTTAATGCTAGAGAAATACTTGTGCCGACTAGTGTTTGGATGAGTGTTGTATCACTTGTCAGGCGAGACAGCACTTCACCACTTTGAAGGGTTTCAAAATAGGTAGGACTTTGCTTCAGAACATTTTGAAAGACATTTTCTCGAATATCTGCGACCACGCGCTCACCGAGCCATGACATTAAATAAAAACGTGTAGCGGTACTCAAAGCTAGCACGATTGCGATAAGTAGCAGATAGATAAATGGTTCATGAACTTGATCACTAGTCAGTCCAACGTCGATCAGGTATCGAAAGGCAAGAGGTACCGATAAAGTTGCACCAGCTGCAATAAAGACAAAGAAAATTGC
>CALPOM020000174.1 GCA_943325205.2 Thermoflexus hugenholtzii JAD2
GATGCTGGGGAAATGCCTAGCTTCCCGCCAGAGACAAAAGCTATCCGAGAGGGAG
This sequence comes from Thermoflexus hugenholtzii JAD2, assembly GCA_943325205.2. Classification (GTDB taxonomy): domain Bacteria; phylum Pseudomonadota; class Gammaproteobacteria; order Burkholderiales; family Burkholderiaceae; genus Polynucleobacter. The sequence continues at coordinate 56 of CALPOM020000174.1, forward strand.
ATTGGAAGATATCGCCGGTTCCGCCAGCTCTTCTTTGCCGCCGCGTAGAAATTACTGGCCCAGTAGATGCCAAGATGGTGATTAACGCCTTTAACTCTGGTGCAGACTCTTACATGACTGATTTTGAAGATTCGAATAGTCCAAGTTGGAGTAATCAAATTCAAGGGCAAATTAATTTAAAAAGTGCGATTCGTAGAGAGTTACGCTTCGAGCAAAATGGAAAAAGTTATGCTCTTAATGAAAAAATTGCGGTTTTACAGGTTCGCCCTAGAGGCTGGCATCTTGATGAAAAGCATGTTTTGATTGATGGTAAGCGGATTTCTGGTGGTATTTTTGATTTTGCCTTATTCTTTTTCCACAACGCTAAAGAGCAGCTTGCACGCGGGGCTGGACCCTATTTTTATCTACCAAAACTAGAAAGCTATCAAGAAGCCCGGTTGTGGAATGATATTTTCATCATGGCTCAAGCGGAGTTGGGTATTCCTAGGGGCTCTATCAAAGCTACCGTATTGATTGAAACAGTTTTGGCTGCTTTTGAAATGGATGAAATGCTCTATGAACTGCGTGAGCACAGTGCTGGACTCAATGCTGGTCGGTGGGATTATATTTTCTCTTGCATTAAAAAATTCAAAGTTGATAAAAACTTTTGTTTAGCTGACCGAGCTAAAGTAACGATGACGGCCCCTTTTATGCGGGCTTACGCTTTACTCCTACTTAAAATTTGTCACCATCGTGGCGCCCCAGCGATTGGTGGAATGAGTGCTTTAATTCCAATTAAAAATGATCCAGAAAAAAATGCCATTGCCATGGCTGGCATTATTTCTGATAAAAGGCGTGACGCGGAGGATGGTTATGATGGTGGTTGGGTCGCCCATCCCGGACTAGTCGAACCAGCGATGATTGAGTTTAAAAAGGTTTTGGGAGATAAATTACATCAGTTTGAAAAGCAAAAGCCGGAAGTGCAAGTCGTTGCTGCTGATTTATTAAATTTTGAGCCTGAAAGTCCAATTACGGAATTTGGTCTGCGTATGAATATTAATGTAGGTATTCATTATTTAGGGGCTTGGTTAGCAGGCAATGGTTGTGTTCCGATTCATAATCTAATGGAAGATGCGGCTACTGCTGAAATCAGTCGATCCCAAGTATGGCAGTGGATTCGCTCCCCGAAGGGTGTTTTAGAGGATGGCCGAAAAGTAACTGCTCCGATGGTTAAAATCATGGTTCAGGAAGAGCTCCAAAAAGTCAAAGATTCAGGTGCAACAGGTCATTGGGACCGAGCGGCTGAAATTTTTGAACAAATGGCCACGAGTGAGCATTTTGAGGAATTCTTAACTCTTCCTCTTTATGAAGAAATTTGATTAATGCCCCATCTCGGCTGTTTTTAAGAGAGGTAATTTAATGGGTATTTTAGCCATCGAGACATCAAGTCATTGGTGTTCGGTGGCTTTCTTATTTGCCGATCGCCAGCTAGTTCGGCATGAGCTTGTTTCGAACCAGGCCAGTCAGATGCTTTTGCCTTGGATTCATGAGCTGATGCATGCAAATAGTCTATCTTGGGATGCGATTGAGCGCATAGCTGTATCGATTGGGCCTGGTGCATTTACAGGTATCCGCTTGGGCGTTGGTATTGCCCAAGGCATTGCTTATGCTAGGGCCAAGCCCTTGATCCCAATCACGAGTATCGACGGCATGATGGCTTACCAATATATGATAGGTAATCCACATGTCCAGCAGGATGGTTATATGATTGCCGCAATTGATGCCAGAATGGGGCAATGGTACTGGGGTGTTTACCAGACCTTTAAAGATCGAATGCCTATTCGAGCCGATGCGATTGCCTTATCTGAACCAAGCTTAATTCAAGCTCAGTCCACTAACCTAGTTTTGGGTCATCAGCTGACTCTTGGAGAAGAGCTTGATAGTTATCTACAAATCATTTCAGGGGAAGTATCTCCCCATGCCTTGGGAGTAGCTTCTTTAGCGTTGCAGGCCGATTTAAGTGGCTCTTTTTTAGCAAAAGATTGTCAACCACTGTATATCAGAGATAAAATCGCACAAACGATCCTTGAAAGATCGACTCCAGGCTTGTAAAGGCTTTTCATGCATCAGGCAAATTTCGAATTTCGGGTGATGGGTAAAGAGGACTTAGCCAAGGTATTAATCATTGAGCAGTTTTCTCATAGCAATCCTTGGACACAAAAAAACTTTTTGGACTGCCTAGATCATGCCTATTGGAATTACGTCCTGCAAGATGTAGTCTCTAAGCATATTTATGGACACTGTATTTTTATGCCAGGAGTGTCTGAGTTGCATTTATTAAATATCACCATTGATCACGCGTTTCGTCGGCACGGTATTGCATTGCGGGCTTTACAGGCCATCGAAAAGACGAGTATTGAAAAGGCCATGTTTAAAATTATTTTAGAAGTACGGGCAAGTAATTTTGCGGCGATTTGCTTGTATGAGAAACTAGGCTACCAAACAATTGGAATACGTAAAGATTATTACCCCTATCAATTGACCACCAGAGAAAGTACTCATGAAGTGTTGCAAAAAAGTTCGATTCGAGAGGATGCGGTGGTTATGGAAAAAACATTAGTGAGGTAATGAGATGAGGCGTATTGAAATACTTCAGGAAATTGGGATTACTTCATGGGTCAGTCGCGATGCCTTGCAACTTGAAAAGTCAACGGCTGATGAGGCGCAGATGATTCAAGCCCTATCTTCGCCAAAAAATCCGCATGAACTACAAAGCAGTCAGCCAAAGACCTCCGATCAGACAACGATAATAGGGCCGAAGGATCAACCCCTTTGGACATTAGTCTGGCAAGAAAAGAACTCTAGTAAAGTGCTTTTTTCGAAAATCTGCCGGGCAATAGAGAATTTGGGAGTTGGCTTGCAAGTATTAAGTATGAGTACAAGTGCGGCAATCAAGGCGCAGGACATACAGGGCGACTTATTGATTGCTTTTGGCGAGTTGGCGACGCATTATTTTTCTGGTGAACGTGCACCAGTAGGTGAACTCAGAGAGATACTTTTTGAAGCGGTAAATAGCCGCTCAGTCGAGATCCCTGTAATTGTGACCCATGATCCTGAGGTCTGTTTATCCCAAGCACATTTTAAAAAAGAGGTGTGGCAGGACATCTTAATGGCGCGAACAACCTATTTAGAAACTCAATAACGCTTCTACTTTAGTGGGGGTGTTTTTCTTCACCAATCAGGTGTAAGGAGTCATACTCCTCTTGGTTTTTCTTGTGTCGGTATATAACTAGGGCCATAGTAATCATTACAAAAGTACCAAAAAGAACAATTACCAACTGTACAGAGACATTAAAAGATATCAGAAGGGCATAGATCCCTAGCATCATCAAAACTGATAGATTTTCATTAAAGTTTTGGACAGCAATCGAATGACCTGCTGTTAAAAGAACATGGCCACGATGCTGTAAAAGGGCATTCATTGGCACCACAAAAAATCCTGACATCCAACCAACGGTTGCAAGAAACACATAGGCAAAAACTAAATAGGCCGGTATTTCGAAAAGCCCAAAATCAACCATCGCGCCACCAAAATGGTGTTTTTGATAACCGGCTAAAGCCACCACAAAGCCACCCATAATGACTCCGAACTTGAGAACATTTAAGGATTTTTGAAGAGGTATTTTCCAGGCTGCCCAAATCGCACCCCCAGCGACGCCAAAAGCCACAATTGCCTGTAGGATTGCCCCTTCAGAAAGATTCATTTGAAGTGCGCTTTCAGCCCATTTGAGGATAATGAATTGCAAGGTGGCGCCAATACCCCAAAAAAGTGTCGTAACGGCCAGTGAGATCTGTCCTAAGCGATCATTCCATAAGGTGGTGAAGCAATGTGCAAAATCCTTAATGAGTTTAATGGGATTTTTAGAAGCTTGATGGTATTTGACCCCGGTTTCGGGTATTTTTAAATTGATGAGGGCGGCAATCAAATAGATTGCCATGATGCAGCTAATTGC
>CALPOM020000175.1 GCA_943325205.2 Thermoflexus hugenholtzii JAD2
GCCGCTTTATTCCAATCCTGTGCTTGTGATTGTGAAATCAATCCCGTGGTCACCATTAACCCAATTAATGCAGTGATTTGTACAACACTTCTGCGCTGTTTATTCATTTTTTTCTTTCCTAATTATTTCTTTTAACAATGCTCAATTGATGGTTACACATCTCATATCACCTTGGTTTATATGGGTTTATTATCGCATAATTACACCGTAATACCCATATTAAGTTGTTATTTACTTATATCAAATTTCACATATACTATTCAAAAGATTACTTCTGAATAATTGCAAAGGAAACTCCACATGAACCATGATTTATTAAACGATACCTCGTCCTTACTTGGACAGTCGACCCAAACGCGCCGATCTTTCTTAAAAACTTCTAGCGTAGCTGGACTTGGAATTGGCTTTGCAATCGCTTCAGAACCAGTCCTAGCGCAAGCAATTAAAACCGACTTTACCGGTATTCAAGCTGGGGAGTCTGTCATTGAATACGGCTCGTCCAAACTGCCGATCTATGTCGCCAGACCAAGTCAAATAACTAAAAATTTACCGGTCATGCTCGTCATTAGCGAAATTTTTGGAGTTCATGAACATATCGCAGATGTCGCTCGCCGCTTTGCCAAACTCGGATACCTAGCTATCGCTCCAGAGTTTTTCTATCGGGCTGGAGATCCGCAGCAACTTGGCACCGTTGCCGAAATCCAAGCAAAAATTGTCTCTCAAACCCCGGATGCACAAGTGCTTAGCGACCTACGTGCCACGATAAACTGGGCGATAAAAGAAGGCGGATCGACCCAAAAAATTGGGATCAATGGATTTTGCTGGGGTGGACGAATTGTTTGGTTGGCTTGCGAGCAAATCCCAGAAATTAAAGCCGGCGTTGCTTGGTACGGCCGCTTAATTGGTGATCGTACTGCGAATTTCCCATTTCAACCGGTCGACCTCGTATCCGTTCTTAAAGCACCAGTTTTGGGTTTATATGCTGGCAAAGATGCTGGCATCTCTATGAGTAGCGTAAATCAAATGCAAGAGGCTCTCAAGCAAGCCACTAAAAACCCTGCTGCACAAGCATCAAAATTCATTATCTATCCAGAAGCTGGTCATGCTTTTCATGCCGATTACCGACCTAGTTATCGCAAAGAAGATGCGAATTCTGGCTGGAGTGAGGCAATCAAGTGGTTTAAAGATCGTGGAGCTGTATAAGCAATTTGCCCAACCCAGCGCATCGATACCCCCCACACCTACAAGTGAATGCTGTGCATTGAGCATAGCTTCACTCAGGTTTAAAGACTAGGACTTACAACAAGGCGAGTTTTTAAATGCGTTTCTCAAGATAACGCAGAGCCAGATAAGCCCCTAAGAAAAATCCTCCTAAGGCGATCATGGCACTCAAGGATAAAGTGGAAATTCCACTTAACCCCTGACCGATGGTACAACCCATTGCCATAACCCCACCAACCCCCATGAATGCTGCCCCCACTAGATGATTGGCGGTATCCTCCAAGCCATTGAACCCTTGCCACCTCATTAAACCATGAACTTTGGCACAAATAAATGCTCCCAAAATCATGCCAAGGACCAGCATCACTCCAATCGTAAGTTTTTTGGAGCTGTCACTAAAAAAGGATAAATAATCCAGAGCATACGATACCGGCGCAACAAATGATGCCGCTTCAATCCGGCCTGTATTGGTGGCTAAATAAACTTGCGCCAAGGTATTCGGGTCCTCCTCAACATAACCCAAAGAACCAGAGACAAACCACAAAGCAATAATCGCTAACCCAACAAACAAGCCAGCTTGAATATTATTCAAGTTAAAGAACTTTTTATCTTGGGCAATATAAGTCATGACACATGAAAACACCACTATAGCTGTAAGCAAAGCCATTAATGAGGCATCAATCCCCAAAAAATAAGCCAAAATACTTGGCAAGTCTTGCTGGGTTGGCAATGTAAAAAATACTAAATCCGTAGTGTTTACGCGGGCAACACCAAAGACCCCTCGTAAGGTCATCTGCCCAAATACGCCAACTAAAACCATCACTACAAGTGCCCTAAGACTTCCGCTGCCAATCCGAATGAGATTACGGCCGCCACATCCTGAGGCCAAAACCATACCAAAACCAAACATCGTACTACCAAGTAATGTCGATAACCATAAGACTTTGGGAGCCGTATAAATAACGTCCTGGGTTTTAATCAAGCCGAAGTAATGCAATAAACCAAACCCTAAAACACTCACAGCAATAGCAAATAACCATTGTCGCAGTCGCGTTGCACTGCCCATCAAAATCAAATCGCTAATGGCACCCATCGTACAAAAATTCGTTTTCTGTAAAACATATCCCAAGACCAAGGCACTGAAAAAGGCCCCGCCTAAAACTAACTGGTATAAGAAATGAATTTCGGAATTATTTAACATGCTCGCCATTTTAAACCGAATAATTGAAATACTTCCTAGCTAGAATAATCAAGTTCTGAACAAATTGACTCAAGGTAATTTCTATTTTCGTTAAAATATCAACAACCAACCATTCATGAATATGCCGTATGCCTATCACCAAAACACCGAAAGCTAAGCTGATCAAAAAACCCAATCCAGTCGCTAAAGCCTCTCAACAGGTGACTTCAGGGTCTGGTAGACATTCGTCAAAAAAAGATTTTAAACGCCAGTCAAAGCATCAAAAAGCAATCGATGATTGTTTTTTAGCAATTCAAAAACAAATCAGCCCCTAATAAACGCAAGTAATTTCTATCCCAATCGACAGTTGTTGTATGCTGACCGCACTTCTACTTAAAAATACCTATGAAACTTATTCCCAAACTCCTTAGCCTCTCAATTACTCTCCTTTTTTCGATCTCTTTTGGCATCTTCGCCCAAGAAGCTAACTATCCCAATAAAAACATCCGTTTAATTATTCCTTTTCCAGCAGCAGGCCCAACTGATATTTTAGGGCGGGTTGTAGTACAAAAACTGTCCGAACGACTCGGCCAAGCAGTCGTCATTGAAAATCGAGCAGGTGGAAATGGCACAATTGGTGCTGAACTAGTTGCTAAAGCTCCGCCAGACGGCTATACCATCATGCTCACTACCTCTGGGGTTGTAACTGTTAATCCAACCCTGACTAAAGTTCAGTTTGATACCTTAAGAGACTTTATTCCGGTCATCATGACCTCTACCCTATCAAGTGTTCTAGTCGTTAATCCGGCTCTAGGGGTAAATTCCGTAAAAGACTTTATTCAACTCGCCAAATCCAAGCCAGGTTCGCTGAATTACGCCAGTTCAGGATCAGGTAGTACGAGTCATTTAGCCATGGAACAATTTAACCGCATGGCTGATGTGAAAATAGTACGCGTACCTTATAAAGGAGCTGCCCCCGCAGTCAATGACCTCTTATCAGGCAATGTCCAAGTTATGCTAATGGGCTTAACGACCGTTCTGCCGTTTATCCAAGCTGGCAAATTGACGGCCATCGGTGTCTCAAGTAATAAACCTTCACCAGTAGCCCCCAATATTCCAACGATTACCGGATCCGGGCTGCCTGGATTTGAAGCTAGTAATTGGCTGGGGTTTTTTGTGCCAACAAATACCCCAACAAATATTGTAAATAAACTAAACGCTGAAATTTACCAAATCATCCAGTTGCCTGAAGTGAAGGTAAAACTGTCGAAAGATGGCTTTGAACCTGTCGCACAAAATAGTCCGACACAGTTTAAAGAATTTTTAACTGTCGAAATTAATCGCTGGTCTAAGATCGTCAAAGAATTAGCCATTACCACCGAATAAACAATCACATCTTTCAAGAATCAACACAATATGACAACTACACTCACTAAACAACTCATTACGCAATGCCTGCATGAACTCCCCAAAAGGATTCAAGAAGAAACGCTCAAAGCTGCTAGCCAATGCCTAGTAGACTGCTTAGCAACAGCCTATGCGGCCTATGGTGAAGCCCCTATTGA
>CALPOM020000176.1 GCA_943325205.2 Thermoflexus hugenholtzii JAD2
AGAAAAAGTTGTCTTATATGGTTTCATCAGGAAGATATTGGGAGTCTATAGATGAGTTTGATAAAGATAAGCTAAAGCAAATTGATTCATACTGGCTGGAATCGGCCGCTCAACTTACTAGAAATACCCCTAACGATTTATCATATGCATGATTTTTGCAAAGTCATCATCTTAGCGGCACCCCATCAGTTGAGCGAAAAGCATTTAAATTTGGTAATCAAAAGATTAATCTTCACATGAAGAGTAAAGAGTTTGAGCCCAAGGCTAATATTCCTACCCCGGGATCATTGGATCTATGTTTTATTGCTGATAGACCAATCAGAGAGGTTATCAAAAACCTACATAAAGAGAATTGGCCAATTATTCGTACCGGAGCTACTTCAAAAATTAACTCGGTATATGTCCGCGACCCAGATCAGAACTTAATTGAGATTAGTGAAATTATGCTTTGAAGGATTAGAGCTCTTCGCCCCTGGGCGATTCAGCCCCGGGCCACCAAAATCAAATAATGCCCTGCTTTGTGCGGGACATTTTCTTTGATATTCATTTGGGGTGGATATCATTATCAAATGGCTTTGATAGAAAAACTCAAGAACTGGGCTCAATTGCTAAAGCAAGATGTATTGATGCTTTGGTTTGCTACCAAGAACCCCAATACTCCATGGGTACCCAAAGCCATTTGTATTTTTATCGTTGCGTATGCCTTGAGTCCAATTGATCTGATTCCTGACTTTATTCCCATATTGGGCTATGTTGACGACCTACTTTTGTTACCAATTTTGATTTGGCTGGCTGTTAGACTAATACCAAACTTTATCCTTCAAGAGTCTAGAATTCGAGCTGATCAATGGCTTATACAAAATCAATCCAAACCCAAGAGTAACTTAGGTTTTTTGATCGTTGCTGTTATTTGGCTATTAATGATATGGTTGGCATATCTACTTATTACGAACCAGATATCTTAGGCCCTGGTCGATTCCGCACCGGGTCACCAAAACCATCTTCGAGTGATTTTTTTATTAGAGGCTTTGTGTTTTAGATGCCCTTTCATATAATGAATTTTTGATTAATATTTAATGTAACAGTTATGTTCAACTTTTTTAAGTTAGGAGTTCCGATTATTCAGGCACCGATGGCTGGCGGCATCAATAATCCATTGTTTGCCTCAGAAGTTTCTAATGCTGGCGGCGTTGGTAGCTTTGGATTCTCTTACAGTACTCCACACAAAATTAGCGAAGATTTAGCGGCTACGAGAGCCTTAACAAATGGTCCCATTAATGCCAACTTCTTTGTGTTTAGTCCAGTTGATTTGCCAGCACAAGACATTCAAACGCAAGCCATTGAAGCATTAAAGAATTTGTTTATTGAAGGCGAGTATTCAGTAGCTCAACCTCAAGCCCCGTTTTATCCTGCTATTGAGGATCAACTTAATCCTATATGGAAGCATCGCCCAGAAATATTAACTTTCCATTTTGGAGTCCCCCCGCTAAGCCTTATTGAAAAGGCGCATTCACTAGGAATTGCTGTTGGCATTACTGCGACAAGTCTCAAAGAGGGAAAGGCGGTTGAAAAGGCCGGCGCTGATTTTATTGTGGCGCAAGGCATTGAGGCTGGCGGACATCGAGGCATATTTAACCCTGATGGAGAAGATGAAAAATTAAGTGCGATGGATTTAACTAAGCAACTGGTTAAAGAATGCTCTATTCCTGTTGTTACTGCAGGCGCAATCATGGATGGAGCAGATATTGCCAATGCGTTAAAGGCTGGCGCTGTGGCCGCTCAACTGGGAACAGCCTTTTTATGTTGTGATGAGTCAACTGCCTCTCCCGCTCATAAAGAGTATTTGCTTAAGCACCATAGCAGGGGCTCAGTATTCACGACGGGATTTTCTGGAAGGCCGGCTCGGGGAATAGATAACGAATTTATTCAATTGATGGATGGCAAAATAGCTTTGCCTTTTCCAATACAAAATACGATGACAGCATCTCTAAGGCAATTAGCGGGAAGAACTAATAACGGTGAATATCAAAGTTTATGGGCTGGGCAAAACTATTCCAGAACGAGAAAGCTCAATGCTAAAAGCCTGATGTTGGCATTAAAAGAAGAGCTTTTGATTGCCCTTGACTGATATAGGATTGGCATCCTCGGCCCTGGTCGATTCCGCCCCGTGCTATCAAAAACTCAAACCACCTTCGGGTGGTTTTCCCCTTTGGATTTGGCTAAAAGTAGTTGATGGCGTGCCCACTAGATTCAGCGCTTCAATCTTGATTAGAGTGCTGACATTAAGAGTGGGGATGCCAAATCCTGTCCTACAGTCTCTATAAATGAAGTGGCTTTTTTCGGAGTCAGCGTCTAGTTATGTAACGGTAGAACTATGAGTCATTCAATGTCCTTTTAAAGGACGAATCAATTAGACGTCCTTTTGCTGGTTATGTCGTTATAAACGAGAATTTAGGCACTAGGTAGTTCAATGACAAAGCATGCTCCGCCATCAATTGAGTTGTGGGCTGTAATTTCACCACCAAATCTATTGATGATATTTTTTGAAAGCCAAAGGCCAATCCCAGAGCCAGCCTCCTTATTGCTAAACATCAGATCAAAAATTTTGGACTCCTGACCAGCTGCAATACCATGCCCATTATCTTGAATAGAAATTTTTATAGTCTTGCCATCTTGTTTAGCGTTAATCTCCATTCTTTTGTGATCAGCATTAGCCTCATCAAGAGCATCTATCCCATTATTGATCAAGTTAATTAATACCTGTTGCCACTCGCTGATATTTACATTAATTTGATAGTGGCTGGCGCAATCAAGATTGATAGTTATTTTCGAGGAATGCAACTTCCCTTGAGATATTTCAATGACTTGATTAATCGATTCAGCAAGATTGACTGAAGAAACTCTGTTATTTTGATTAGAACTCAACCTCGATAGATTTTTAACAATATTAGAAGCCCTATCGATATCTTCTAATATGTTTTTAACAAGCTCTTTAAGCAGTGAAACATTACTTGGGTCTGATTCAAGTTTCATTTCAGCAAATTGAGCATTTAGTCTTGATGCTCCTAAGGGTTGATTAATTTCGTGAGAAATTGTAGAAGCTAGGGCATTGAGTGAAGCTGATCTGTTCAGTCTTTCTAGAGAGAGAATCATTTCATTACGATCTTCCAAAATATTAGAGAGCTTTAAGTTCATATTATTGAGATGTTTATATTCAGCAAAACCCAGATGTAGTCTTAAAACAATATAAGCGAGATTTCTAACGGACCCAAAAAGAACTAAAAGAAACCAAATAATGACATTGAGAATTTTGATATCAAAGGTATATCCGCTGTAGCCAATAGCTACGTTAATTACCCGTAAAAAATATAGAAAAATAACAATAACAAAAGTCGTAGCTAGAAAATTAAAGAAAAATCGGTTGGTAAATTTTTTACTAACTATTACAGCTTGATAAAGACAAAATAAATTACATATTCCGAAAAAGGATGTCGCAGTAGCTGACATCATTGGGGTAACAAAGCCATTGCCGGTAGATCTTTCGATCTCAACTATCGCAAATAAAGCTACTGGAATAATTAGAAGGAGTTTATTGAACCTTGTTTTACTACTGTTATCACCTAGCTGTCTTAAAGATTCTCCTAAGAACACAACGGAAAGGGTCTCAAACGAGACCATTAGGCTAAAACTAATCATGGGCGGAATATCGCCCCTGAAAACAGTAACAGCAGTTGCGATGGATGTTAGCAAGCAGGCCCAAAGCCATAGGTTTGCGGAAAAATCTTTCTTCCCCCAAAATAATACGCCAATCAGAATTGCTGATAGGAAGCTTATGGCGCTGTACAGCAAAAAGAGTGTTTGAACGGTGAATGGCGTCATTTATGACAGTTTAAGGGAATTTGGTTTCATTCTTAATTAGAGTCAGAAATTCTCTGTCTTGGTCGATTC
>CALPOM020000177.1 GCA_943325205.2 Thermoflexus hugenholtzii JAD2
ACCTTTTCGAGTTGGTTTCTTTATTTTTATCCCCCATTTGAAGGGAATTTATTACTCATTAAATCACCATCAACAGCAATAGCTAAAAAATGGCTATACAGCATTAATCAAGATTTACTTATTAAAAATTTAAGTAAATTAATTTCAATAAAAATTTGTCATAAAACTTTGTTATGGTTAAACAAATATATAGGGGTAGTAATTATGAATTTGGGCCCAAAAATTGTATTAATTGTGGGGAGTGCCCCAGATGCCACAAGAATTAGTTCATGGGACCTTTCACATTTCGCAAGTTGCGTTGTCATTAATAATGCTTGGAGGCTTACGAGGCACTGGGACTATCTTATTTTTCCTGAGGACTTTCCCGTATTGAATTTTCCGTCATATCCAATTCAGGTTGAGAAACAATTAATTACTGCTTGTGAATTTGTGCCTGAGCAAAATAAATTTGGTGGGTTTATATATGCTGGCGGCACAATGGCATTTACTGCTGGATATTGGGCTTTGGGCTCACTTAAACCAGATGTAATTGCCTATCTAGGGTGCGATATGGTTTATACCCAAGAAGAGGGTAAGTCAAGTCACTTTTATGGTAATGGAAGCGCAGATCCTTTGAGACAGGACATTACCTTACAATCTTTAGAGGCAAAATCTGTTCGTCTGATGATTCATGCCCAATTACAGAATTGCGCTATAGTCAATTTATCAAAACTCCCACATTCTCGCTTGCTTTTCCCACGAGCTTCTACCTCTCAGATAATATCTAAAGCATTTAGTAAAGAATTGCTTGAAAAGCATATAAATGAAATAGATCCTGAAAAAATTAAAATTGCTTTTCAGGCGGAGAAAAAGTTGTCTTATATGGTTTCATCAGGAAGATATTGGGAGTCTATAGATGAATTTGATAAAGATAAGCTAAAGCAAATTGATTCATACTGGCTGGAATCGGCCGCTCAACTTACTAGAAATACCCCTAACGATTTATCATATGCATGATTTTTGCAAAGCCATCATCTTAGTGGCACCCACCAGTTGAGCGAAAAGCATTTAAATTTGGTAATCAAAAGATTAATCTTCACATGAAGGGTAAAGAGTTTGAGCGAAAGGCTAATATTCCTACTCCGGGATCATTGGATTTATGTTTTATTGCTGATAGACCAATCAGAGAAGTTATCAAAAACCTACATAAAGAGAATTGGCCAATCATTGAGGGGCCAATTATTCGTACCGGAGCTACTTCAAAAATTAACTCGGTATATGTCCGCGACCCAGATCAGAACTTAATTGAGATTAGTGAAATTATGCTGTGAAGGATTAGAGCTCTTCGCCCCTGGTCGATTCAGTCCCGGGCCACCAAAATCAAATAATGCCCTGCTTTGTGCGGGACATTTTCTTTTCAGTTCATCTAAAAGTAGTTGATGACTTTTCTAGCTAGATATTGGTATAGTCGGTCACTTACCATAGACTCAATCCGTCAATCAGGATGTTCTCACTCTCTCGCTAGACTGGTAATATCAGGTTTATGAAGTATCCTTTTAAAGGACAATTTGTGATGAGGGGATTCGTCATACTTGCATTGGTCAGGTATCGATTTAAGTGATTTGTAATAAATCGTAGCGTAGTAATCTAGTAATGGTTTTTAATATTGCCAAGGCGCATAATTAATATTCAATCAATAATAAATTTTCAGAAAACATGAATATAGAATGGTTAATAGACGATAAACCAATCATTTTTGCTGTAGTTTGGGGTGTTGTCTTAGCCATTGGAGGTGCCTGGGCTACGGATATTGGTGAATGGTATAAAAATCTCCAACAACCTCGATGGAAGCCACCCGATTGGCTCTTTGGTCCGATGTGGACCACTATTTTTATATGTGCTGGGATTGCTTTTGTAAAGGCATATAATCGCGCACCCGATGATGAAACGATTCGGATATTGATAATCCTTTTTATCGTGAACGGCTTGTTTAACCTCCTCTGGAGTATTTTGTATTTCCGGATGCGCCGACCTGACTGGGCTCTAATTGAAGCAATTGGATTATGGTTATCGGTATTAGCAATCCTGCTTGCTCTGCGATCGTATTCTCCTATTTCCAGTTGGTTGATCGCGCCTTATCTAATTTGGGTATCGATTGCCATATTCTTAAACTGGACCAACGTGAAAGTAAATGGGCCATTTAATAAACAAAAAGGAAATTAATATTCCTACGCTCATTCCCAAAAGGAAGTGAAGCCTCCTTTTTGAATTTGATGAAGACCTGATTTATTGAATGCCCATAATCTTTTTTGCTTCAGCCAACGATTGCATTGATTCATTGTGTTGACCAGCTTTGTGTTGCTCTTCAACCTTTGTACGAAGATCTTTTACCTTGCTGGTATCTTGGATGCTTAATTTGCCATTGGGAAGAGCGTTGTCAATCTTCTTCATTTCGCCAGGACAATCATGCGCAACGGCCAAGCCTAATAGAAAAAAAAGCAACAAGCTAAGAGGGTATTTTTCATTATGTTCTCCAAGAATAAATTTAAAATTTTATTCTAGTGGTATTCAAAAAATTTTGCAGAGCTGTCAAGCGGCTATTTTATTTCTCTGTATCAGTCACCCTAGTTATTTGTCTCTAAAGTAACGGATGGTTGCTCACCTAAAGTCAGCGCTCTTTGTCTAAGGTCAGAGTGTTGACCTTATAAGTCGGCATGCCAAATCCTATTTGCTCATTCGGATCATGTACCCCTCTCGCGACTCCAATCATGCAAAAAAGCCCAGCGTCTAAGTATTAGACGCTTGATTTCTTATGGTTCACATCAAAGCAAAACATATACCTAAACATTGAATGAACTTAAGTATTAAAGTAAAATCTAAATAGTTTCATTTGTATTTCTTCCAGATTTACTTCAACCAGCCACCCTTGTTAGGTGGTTTTTTTGGGATGGAGCGCGCGTCATGACGTGTCCTTTAAAAGGACGTTTTGTGAAGAGGGGGTATTTATCTTCGCCCTGATCGATTTCTCCTAGGAGCCTGCCAAAACTCCTAGGTAACTTTAAAGGTGTATTAGAAGCAAAATAGGTGTGTTGTAAGTCTTATAGTTGTAGATGTTTAACAGAGTCCAATTCCGCGAGAATCTTCTTTTCTTCATCACGTTTTTGTTTCTTTAAAATTATCCGTTTTCTCTCACCCAGTATGGATGTGATACAAGTTAATAAAACACATAAAAGAAAATAATAATAAGTACTCATAACCAAATGCATTAAAAATTAAGATGGTTTGATTAAACCAAAACCTCATTACATGATTGTGAAAGCCTTGAGATAAATTTGTGCAATCTGCAAAAAATCTGTGATTATGAAAGTTTGATGAAAGATCGTATTCTTGGTAGTGGTCGATTGTGTCCTAGACCACCACAAACCCTTTTCGAGTTGGTTTCTTTATTTTTATCCCCCATTTGAAGGGAATTTATTACTCATTAAATCACCATCAACAGCAATAGTTAAAAATTGGCTATACAGCATTAATCAAGATTTACTTATTAAAAATTTAAGTAAATAAATTTCAATAAAAATTTGTCATAAAACTTTGTTATGGTTAAACAAATATATAGGGGTAGTAATTATGAATTTGGGTCCAAAAATTGTATTAATTGTGGGGAGTGCCCCAGATGCCACAAGAATTAGTTCATGGGACCTTTCACATTTTGCAAGTTGCGTAGTCATTAATAATGCTTGGAGGCTTACGAGGCACTGGGATTATCTTATTTTTCCAGAGGACTTTCCCGTATCGAATTTTCCGTCATATCCAATTCAGGTTGAGAAACAATTAATTACTGCTTGTGAATTTGTGCCTGAGCAAAATAAATTTGGTGGGTTTATATATGCTGGCGGCACAATGGCATTTACTGCTGGATATTGG
>CALPOM020000178.1 GCA_943325205.2 Thermoflexus hugenholtzii JAD2
ATTTGTGGTCCTTGGGTTGTTCTGAGAAATACTTGTTCGTTTTTGACAAATAAATCACGGCCCTCCACTAGCTCAACTCCCATTTGCTGGGCGAGATAAGAGTGTTCAAAATACGCTGAATTAAACATCCCAGGTGTTAAAACAACTACGTGGGGTTTTTTAGTCGCTGCACAAGAAGCAGTTTTTAAACATTCAAGAAGTAGGTCAGGATAATGTTCGACTGGAGCAATGCTATATTTTTCAAACAAGTCAGGAAATAATCGCATCATCATTTTACGGTTTTCAACCATATAAGACACGCCCGAGGGTACTCTTAGATTATCTTCCAATACATAATATTTACCTTCCTCTGCCCGAATAATATCGATTCCTGCGATATGGGCATAGATATTTCGTGGGACATCAATATGCCGCATCTCAGGTCGATATTGAGAATTATTGTAAATTTGTTGCTTTGGAATTAGCCCAGCTTTCAAGATTTTTTCGTCATGATAGATATCATGGAGAAATAAATTTAAAGCTTTGACGCGCTGCTTTAATCCCTCTTCTAGTATCTTCCAATCCTGATTTGGAATGATTCTTGGAATTTGGTCAAAGGGAATTGTTCTCTCTGTACCTTTTTCATCTCCATAAATAGCAAAGGTAATTCCGATTCGGCGAAAAATCAGTTCTGCCTCTTCGCGTTTATAGGACATTTGTACATCGCTTTGCTGTTGCAGCCAATCGCTAAAAATGGCGTAATGAGGCCAAACTTTTCCGTTAGAATCAAACATCTCGTCAAAAGGTACTTGCATATCCTTAAGATATACGCGCTCCTTGATTTTTGAAAGGCAATGTTACCAAAAATGGGATAATTGCACCAATGCGGTGCAATTATGCACTGTACTTTCCAAGCGCGACTAATCCATAAGGTAACCACCTGTAGATTAATGATTAATCCATCTATTTAGTCCTAATGATGTACCTGCCAATATGGCAAACCCTCTTCCATAAATTAAATCATGAATAGTGCTTATTCGTAATATGTTGATTAAACCATTCATGGAGTCAATTACTCATGACTCAGTTCAAATTAAACCGACCTAAGCATTAGGACTGCTCGAGAAGGCGTGTGCTTTGATTCTTCAGAAATATCCTGTAAGATTAAATAAGTAGTAGATTACGGGGCAATGCTGCTCAGTTGCAATGCAATCAATGTATAGCTAAGCTCTGTTAAAAGTTGTCTGGCTCACTAGATCCAAGCTAGTAAGCTGCCGTCTAAAGTGAATTTTCTTCAACAAATACTCAGGAGAATACAACCGGAATTTTTTGAAGCCTGGGTCGAATCAGTTTGATCGTAGCGCCTCAAATGACTAGAACTAATGTTCTCGCTTGTTTCCACGTTTTTTCTCCGTACAGTTCTTCAATTGAAAGGTTTTTGATGTCGTCAAAACTGACAAAATATGCCTGCATATTCCTATGCGCTTTGATAGGCCCTTGGGCTCAGGCGCAAGACGTGGGCGTATACCCCAATCGCCCTTTAAACTCATCGTTACTGTACCACCCGGGGGGGCTGCAGACTTCATTGCTAGGCTTCTGGCGTCAAAGCTATCGACCGCATTGGGGCAGCCCGTTATAGTAGAAAACAAGGCGGGAGCAAGCGGTGTAGTTGCCAGTGACTTCGTAGCCAAGTCAGCGCCCGATGGTTATACCTTGTTGCAAAACTCGATTACTACTCATGGCATCGGCCCCCATTTAATGACCAAGTTGCCCTACGACCCCATCACATCGTTTACTCCGATCGCCATGTTGGCGAGCTTACCCCTGATCATGACGATAAACGCCGACTTAAAAGTACAAACGCTGCCTGAGTTTGTCATGCTTGCTAAGCAGATGCCAAGTAAGTTAGCCTTCGCCTCGTCGGGCAACGGTGGTGCACCGCACATGGCTGGTGAGTTGTTTACCGTGGCAACATCGATCGCCCTGATCCACGCTCCTTACCGTGGCAGCGGCCCTGCTGTGGCTGATCTTATCGGTGGGCAGGTACAAGTCATGTTTGATGGCGCGCCGTCGTTGCTGCCGCACATCCAGAGCGGAAAGATCCGAGCCCTTGCTGCTGCAAGCCCACGCCGCAATCCACTGTTACCGAACATGCCAACTTTTGCTGAGTTAGGCTTTCCTTCTGTTAATGTCGCACTTTGGTACGGCTTGATGGCGCCGGTCGGAACACCACCCGACATCATTGCCCGCTTAAACCGCGAAGTAAACCAGGCACTGAAGTCGAGTGAGGTTCTCGAACGCTTTGCGTCACAGGGAACAGAAGCTTTGGGTGGAACACCTGAGCAAGCGACTAGTTATGTGCGACAAGAACTTGACCGCTGGGGCCCGGTGGTAAAAAAAGCTGGCATCGTTGCTAACTGAGGATGGGCTAAGCATCATATCTCTTATGCTGTATCCACTTTTATGAAGATGCTGGATGATACTTCTCCTACGCATGCGCTCGCTCAGTGGGTAGTCGATTCGCAATGGGCTGATATTGATGTAATCACAAAAAAGTCGGTTGCTCATTCATGGATGAATTGGCTTGCCTGTGCCCTCGGCGGCGCAAGCAGTCCCGCCTCAGACAGACTCATCCGTGCTCTAGCGCCTTTTGGCCACGGTGATGCGCCACTGGTTGGCCGCGCTGAAAAGTTCGACCCTGCAAATGCTGCATTGATTCACGCTTTTACTTCGAACATCCTCGACTTCGATGATACGCATTGGCCGACAGGTATTCATCCCGCTGGAACAGTTGCATCGGCCCTGGTAGCCTGGTCTAGTGAGACTATCGTGAGCGGTGAAGATTTCTTGCACGCTTTTTTGTTGGGTATGGAAGTGGAGTGCCGAATTGGTCTTGCAGTTTCGCCAGGTCACTATGAGCGAGGCTGGCATATTACGGCCACTTGTGGCGTATTTGGGGCGGCGATTGCTGTAGGGCGTCTCATGCGGCTTGAGCCTCAACAAATGGCCTGGGCCTTGGGTCATGCAGCCACACAGTCAGGCGGCTTGGTGGCCAGTTTAGGCACCATGGCCAAGAGCTTAAATATCGCCCATGCGGCACGCAATGGCTTAGTGGCCTCACAGCTTGCAAGGCATTGCATCACAGCCAACGACCGGGTGTTAGAAGCGCGTTTTGGATTTTCCGAGGTGATGGGGTCACGACCTTTGGATGAGGGCCTTTGCGCTGGGCTGGGGCAGAATTGGATTGCGTCGCATAATACCTTCAAGCCCTACCCGTGCGGCTTCTTATTGCATCCAACACTAGACGCTTGCCTAACCATAGCCGATGCCCCGATTTTTGCTATGGAGGACATTGAACAAATCACGGTGACGGTTCATCCGCTATCGAAGCTGCGCGCTGATCGGATCCACCCGGTTGATGGACTTGAAGCCAAGCTAAGCCTTCAGCATGCGGTTGCCATTGCCCTGCTGTGGGGCGAAGCCGGTGTACGGACCTTCACTGACGACGCTGCAAATGATCTTGTCGTGCGCGCCTGCCGTGAAAAAATCAGACTCATCGCAGACGAACACCTAAACACCGATGAGGCGAGGGTAGTCATTCATCTGCAAAGTGGGCGTGTGATCACTCGGAAGATTAGTGGGGCACAGCCACCCATGAGCTCGCAGGCACTAGAGCATAAATTTCGCGAGCTCGTTGCTTTTGGTGCACCACATTGCAACTCAGACAAACTCCTTGAAACTTTAGTAAGGTTTCCACAAATGGCTAATGTCGCTGATCTGATTGCTATGACTGTGTCGCAATCTTAATTTGATCCTATTTGATTTTTTAAATTTTGACTGAGTAAAATAAAAATTGCAAAAAATGTAGTGAAGGTGCAAAAAAATAGTTAAGTGTGCCGGGTAGAAATGATCGAATAAGAAGA
>CALPOM020000179.1 GCA_943325205.2 Thermoflexus hugenholtzii JAD2
ATCAAATGCTGGTGATAAACGCCATCCTGAAGTATCAAGAATAAAGCCATGATTGCGTAAATGATCATCTCGATTGCTAATAGCAACATTGAAAACTAGCCTACGGAAAAGTTGAGCGAGGTCCTCTTTAATCCATCCACTTGAACCTCGGGTCATGATGAATTGAGCAATATCTAAATAACTTGCTCCTTCACTTGACTGTTGTTTGAGCATCGTCATAGCAGATGCATAATGAATTCGTTGACCATAAGCCCGATCAAAACGCTTCACAGCAAAAGTTCTATATTGTTTACCTAGTTTGATTAACTTCGCTTCTGGCATCTTAATATTTGCACGTTTGGCCAACAGGTGCGCCAACATCTCCCACGCGCCGATATCCCTGTCATCATCTTTTGCTGGAAATTTTGCAATCCAATGCGATCCGTCTTTTTCGGTAAAGTTGGCTTTCGGTCTTGCCCCACCTAAGGAGGATCCTGGCGCTACCAATACTCTCAACCACTTCCTTAAGCTATCTAAATCTTCAATTTTTTTATCGGTTAGTTCTCTAGCAATATTTTCTAATTCGGCCAACTGAGGTAGGGGTGGTGCCGATAGCTCATGCGAAGCTAAAAACTCATCTGTGCCTGGATACTTAAAGCGCAGAGCTCCTTGCCTTGTTTTATCTTGTACACTAATTAAATAATCCCACGCATACAATGACCGGACCGGACGACCGCTATCTCTGGCCTCCATGGCTTCCCGTCGCTTCATGAGCGTTTGTCCCCACCGATCCGGTGAAGAATCTAAAAAGATACCGAAATTCCCTTGCACAGGATTCGGATGGAAAACCGCTTTATCTAAGCTCAAATCAGGATCTATTTCAAAGCGCTGGGAGTTGTCAAGCCAATTGCTGTCGTAATGAAATCGTACATTACCTCTGTCGTGTTTTAGGTTTCCTAGTTGGATGGGTCTCGACCCAATAAATTCGGTATCAATCCAAACCTCTAACTCATCACTAGACATCTTGTGTCCTTTGTTTTGTTAACTCCAAGTCTTGAAGCAGTCTACCCAATTGATCATCTTTAGCTAGTAAATTGAAGTCATCTTGAAGTTGTAGTGCTGCCAAGATTCTGAGATAAGTTCCAAGGGCTACCGCCGCATGACCTTTTTCTGCACGGTGTAATGTCATTCTTGAAATAGAGGATCTCTGCGCCAAAACTTCCGCGGACATTCCTCGGCGTAAACGAGCTAGCTTAATCCTTTCACCTAAATTGACTAAAATTTTCCGCTCATTAGGAAAGATCGGTTGAGGTTTTGTAGGCATGTATCACATTAATTACAAAAAATAATTTATTTGTAATTAATGTGATACTTTTTCTTTGGAATTCAACGAAGGGTTTTATTAAAACTGGATTGGGTCACGGTCTATGATGATTTTAATAGCCCTAGATTTCTTTTTAACTTTTTCTATTACCCCAAGACAGTGTTCCAAAGCGATTTGAAGAGCCTGCCGGTCGGCTGATTCCAACAACATTTGAGCCCTTTCTTGACCAGCCAGTTTTTGAATTCCTCTTGGTACTGCGTCATACAATAAAACCGGCGTAAATTGATTATGGCAAGACATTACCTCTTTTTTAATTTGCTGTAAAACCTCGACATTTTTTTCAAAACTTCTCGATTCAGCAATAATCATGGCTTGGTAAGAATAGGGCGGTAATTTTGATAGTTTTCTCTCATTCACCAAACTCGTTAGAAATTCCTCGTGCCGATCAGTTGCAATCGCCCAAAATAAAGGGTGCTCTGGGAATTGCGTTTGAATATAAATTTTTGCTTGCTCGCTGCCTCCGCCGCGGCCTCCCCGACCGGCAACCTGAACAAGTTGGGAAAACATTTTTTCTATAGCCCTAAAATCATGGGAATACAAACTTTTATCAGCATCTAGAACTACGACTATTTCAACCTGCTCAAAATCATGCCCTTTTGTAAGCATTTGAGTACCCACGATTAACTGGGCTTGTCCACTGTGTATCTTTGCAAACAAATTTTCTGCTTGACCTTTGTTTTTAGAGGTATCACTATCGACCCGAAGTAAACTCATCTTGGGAAATAACTCTTCTAAAACATCCTCTATTTTTTGGGTTCCCATTCCAAGCATTTGTAAATCCTGATTGCCACAATCCGGGCATATTTTGGGTAACCAGTTTACTAAGCCACAATGATGGCATTGCAAGATACGGTCTTCTTGTTTGGCTGATTTTTTATGTACTACCATCCAAGCGCTACATTTTTTACATTCCGACTTCCATGAGCAATGAATACAACTTAATACTGGAGCATACCCACGCCGGTTAACAAATACTAATGACTGTTTACCTGACTGCCATGCTTTCTCGATAGCTTGTTTAATTTGGATTGTTAATCCATTTTTATCGAGTTGTTTGTTAATCTTTGCATTTTTTAAATCAATTAATTCTAGTTTAGGAGCTGTTGCCCCCTTTTTTGCGCGATGGCTTAGTTTTAATAATGGTATTTTGTGATCCATTACTTTTAGCCAGGTTTCACAGGATGGTGTGGCTGAACTCAGTAAAATCGGAATTTTTAGATCTGCAGCGCGCCAAATAGCCAAATCTCTAGCCGAGTATCTTAATCCTTCTTGCTGTTTATAGGATTGGTCGTGCTCTTCGTCAACCACTATCGCCCTTAGGTTGGGAATCGGTGCCAGCACACTTAAACGCGTTCCAAGAATAATTTTCCCATGACCGTTTTGTAGTCTCCACCAGGCAAAATTTCTTTCTACTGGAGTCAGATTACTGTGTAATGTAATTAGATCTTTTTCCAAAAAATACTTTTTTAATGTCTTCTCTAGTTGGGGGGTTAAGTTAATTTCAGGTACGAGTATTAAGGCTTGTGCATTGTCTCCTTTGGTAATTTCTTGTAGCCAGTTTAAATAGACCGCTGTTTTTCCACTACCCGTAACGCCTCTTAACAATATTGTTTTATACGCTTTTTTTTCACTGTAATCTAGCAAGGTTTTCAACACCTGTTGCTGTTCTTGATTCAGTTCATAGTTCTGGCCCGAAACTTCTGAGTTTTTTTTGCCCGCTAATTTAAGCTGTTGTTTTTCTATTTGTTTTGTTAACTTTTCCCAAAGCTGTGGCTTTTTCCATTCGTTTGGAATTGTGGATAATAGAATCTCCCCGATTGGACGCAGATAATATTTTGCAGCGAAATTAGCCAGTCTCATTATTCCTGGATCTAATCTTACAATCGGTGCCAATCCTAAAATATCTTTTACGGTACTTTTCTTTCCAGCGCGCTCAGTATATGACAGAGTTTTACTTATCCGGAGTACGATTCCAGTAGTAAGCTTTTTTCCAAACTCCAATTTGACTAAAGTTCCTATTTTAGGAGGCGCTCCTAAGCTTTCCTCGTTCCAATGATAATCAAATAGGTTAAAAAGGGGTGCATCTATCCCAACCTGTACATACAAATTTGCCATTATATTTTTGCTTTCACAAGGCTCTAGTTTGACATCTTTTATTTGTCACTGATACACAATTGGCCTGTGGATAACTCTGTGGATTAGTTTTTAATTTTTGTTTTTAAAACCCATTTTGTTAGTAAGTACTCATTTCTAATTTTTGGGTAATTACAAATTACTGTTTAATAACAATACCTTATATAAAATACTTCATGAAGATTTTTGATTCCTCGACTAAGCCTTTGTATTTTGCATATATTAGTAAACTGTGTATAACTTTTGAAAATTTACAATCAATTTAAGCTTTAAACGTTTTGTGTTCGCAGTTTTTTGGACTCAGTTTGAATGGTATCTATTAAGAAGTGCACCTGTTCTGGTGCAGTAAACTGAGAAATTCCATGACCCAAATTAAAAATATGCCCA
>CALPOM020000180.1 GCA_943325205.2 Thermoflexus hugenholtzii JAD2
TTAGTAGATAGCTCAAGTTATGATGCGATTGTTGTCGTGGTTGGTTCATCTGCTTTAGCAATGCCTGATTTGATGGCGGACGCTATCGGATCAGTTAACCAGACTAAACCGATCTTTGCTTATATAAGTCCTTATGCGCCTGAGCTCACTAAGCGTTTTATACAGCGGGGTATTGCTGCTTTTCAAAGTCCGGAGGGTTGTGCGAAGGGCTTAGCAGCCCTCTGGCAGATATCACACTGGCGGGATTTAATGCCAGAGTTAACTCAGACATATGAGCGAGTTGCTTTAGGCGCGCAGAATTACCAGGGCACTTTAAATGAATCCGAATCTAAAGCGCTCTTTAAGAAATTTCACATTCCGGTTGCTCATGAGAAGGTCATTTTAACTGCAGAAGATGCGGTAGATTTTTATAGGTATTCAGAACAAAAAGTAGTTTTAAAAATCCTGAGCGCGGATATTTTGCACAAGACTGAGGTTGGAGGCGTCGCAGTTGGCGTATCTGTTTCCGAGTTAAGTCATTCTATGGCGTTGATGAAAGAGCGCGTTGAAAAAAATACTGGAAAACCAATTACGCAGTTTGTGATTCAAGAGATGGAAACTGCTGAATTAGAAATGATTGTGGGAGTTCGTAAGGATATTTTAGGTATGGTTTTAATGGTTGGTGCAGGCGGTGTTCGTGCTGAGATTGATCAAGATTCAGCGATTTATATATTGCCAACGGAGCCTTTTAAGACAATTACACGAGAGATCATTTTAGGCATGTTGGAATCTTTAAAAATTTGGCCTTTATTGCAAGGCTTTCGTGGCTCGAGTCAGCTTGACATAGAAGCGCTTATTTCTGTAATACAACAGGTTGCCATTTTAGCTGCGCAGTTTAGAGATAATATATTAGAAGCAGAGATTAACCCGTTATTTGTTAGGAAAAAAAATGAAGGGGTGGTTGCAGTCGATGGGGTTGTGATTCTGAATCCGTAAAGATTTAGTTTTAGACAGGGCCTCTTTTTCTAGAAGAAAATTTTTTCAGAACATATTCTTCAAGAACTTTAGTAGATAATTGATTCTAAAATAAGCAACGAATAAAAAATTGGAGTAAGTATGGATCAAGCTGGGAAATTGTACGTTAAGTCACTCAAAGATCAAGTTAGTCCACAGGAATGGGAAGCCCGCGTTCATTTGGCTGCCTGTTATCGTTTGGTAGCTCACTACGGTATGTCTGACATGATGGCTAACCATATTACTTTGCGCGTTCCTGGAGAAGAAAACGCTTTTTTAACCAATGCCTATGGCTTGATGTATGAAGAAATGAATGCCTCATCGCTTTATAAGATTGACCACGATGGTAAGGTATTAATGAAGCCTGATTTTGGCGATATGGAATATGGGATTAATATACCAGGATATATTTTGCACAGTGCGGTCCATCATGCAAGACCTGAGGTGGCTTGTGTCATTCATACGCACTCATATCCTGGTATGGCCGTTTCATCATTAGAGTGTGGGCTTTTGCCGCTGACGCAAACATCGATGCGATTTTTAAAGATTGCTTATCACGACTACATGGGTGTTGTTTTGAATTTAGATGAGCAAGAAATTTTAGTAAAAGATTTGGGTGATGCTGATGCTATGATCCTTAAAAATCATGGCTTATTAACTTTGGGTAGGACGGTTGGCGAGGCTTTTAATTGGATGCACCGCTTGGAGTTGTCGTGTAAAGCACAGATTGCAGCGATGTCCTGTAATTCTCCATTGCAAAAGGTCTCTGAGAAGGTCTTACATGAAACGTATATGAATTATCAACCCCAAGTAAGAAGACCATATGGTGTCATGGAGTGGCCAGGTATGTTAAGACTTCTTGACCGTTTGGATCCAAGTTTTAGAGAGTAGCCTTATTTACACAATAAATCACGCCAACTCACAAAATCAATTCCAGAACGTTGAAAGCTATTTTCACCACCATAAATAAGTTGTAATTTTGTTGGGTAATCATTGACAAACTGATCAGATTTTTTTCCAGCTTTAATATAGTCACTAGTAACCGTAGCGCCAGATTTAATTTCTATAGTTTGTAGTTTTTGGGTTATTTGCCCATCTATATTTTCAGTAATCTCATAAACTAGATCGGTCTCTAAACCATTATTATCACGCCAAAAATACATGTCAGCTGCCTGGCCTTGATTATATTGATGCTTTAAATGCTCAATCACAACATAGCTCTCAAATAATGCACCTCTCATCGGATGCAAGCTAAGCGTTTCTTTATTTCGAATACCTAGTAACCAAGCGGCCAAACCTGTATCAATAAAATATAACTTAGGAGACTTCACTAAGCGTTTTCCAAAGTTTTTGTGATAGGGGGTTAGTAAATAAATGATGTCGCTGGTTTCTAGGGCAGACAACCATATTCGAGCATTTGCTGTTGTTATGCCTGCCTCGCTTGCTAAAGCGCTCAAGTTAAGCAACTGGCCGGTTCTACCAGCGCATAACTTAATAAATTTTTGGAAAGATCCAATCTCTCGGATATTAATTAATTGACGTATGTCACGTTCTATATAGGTTGTAATGTAACTTGCAAACCAATCATGGGAGTTTTCTATTTGTCCATGAGTTCCTTGATGTGTTGTATAGATTGCAGGGTAGCCTCCCCTTAAGAGATGTTTATCTAGAGAAGCTTCACTATCCGAAATATTTTTTATCTCAGACCACTGTAGAGGAAGGAGCCGGCTCATGCCAATTCGACCAGCTAGGGACTGTGAAATCCCAGCCAATAAATTAAACTGCTGAGATCCTGTAAGAATAAATCTTCCAGGTTGCCTATCACGATCGACCATTCCCTGTAAATACGAGAATAAGTTAGGGCAACGCTGGACCTCATCAAAAATAGCACCATCTTCAAATCTTTTTAAAAATCCTCGTGGATCTTCTGTAGCGAAGCCTCTTTCATCTGGATCTTCTAAGCTGACGTAAGGTTTATCTCCAAACAGTTCCTTGACGATAGTTGTCTTACCGGATTGGCGCGGGCCAGTCAAACCAACAATAGGAAAGGTTTGGGCCAAACGTAACAGGGTGGGAGAAATATTTCTGTAAAACATACCCATATTATATCATTATATCTATACAAATTGATTATTTAATAATCAATTTGTATAGATATTTTTTAAAAATCCATATTAATCAGCTAGTTTCTGACTTAGACTATTAGGTTTTACTTCTAGTCAAGCCTACTTTTTTGTTAGCGAATAACGCAGTATTCGACTTTTATCCAAGGTGGAGATTTTTCAGGAATTACTATCGTTGGCTAGAGTGAAAGGACAGAAAAGACTAGATCCGATCTAGTCTTTTAGTTTTTACTGGCCAGAGTAAAGCAGAGGGTCCAGACTTGAATACTGAATATCAATACAAGGTATTAATCAGAATCAATCATGAGCGGTTAAATAAGCGATTAATCCAGCACATCCCCAACACTCCCCTATTTTCTATAAATAGCAGAAGTGCTAAGTATTTCAAGAGGTTAGTCGGCTTTGACATTCGCCTCTTGGATTAATTGTTTCCAGCGTTGATAGTCGCGTTTAACCATATTTTTTACTTCTTCTGGAGACGGGGAAATTGGCTTACCACCGGCTTTTTCTAGACGATCTCTGACATCTGGCATTTTAGAAACGGCTAGGACAGCATTTTGCCATTTTGTCACAATTGCAGGTGGGGTTTTTGCCGGCAAAAATAGACCAAACCAGGATTCGAGATCCAGAGTCGTAACACCAGTTTCAGTAATTGTTGGTGTACTTGGCAAATTTGGATTACGGGTTGCGCCTGAGGTAGCAAAAACTTTGACGCTACCAGCTTCAATATGAGGCCGAGCAGTTGGTGCAATATCAAAA
>CALPOM020000181.1 GCA_943325205.2 Thermoflexus hugenholtzii JAD2
AAATATTAGGCTAAAAAGTGTCTACAGTACTAGTAGCGATTAAGTTTTTTCTCACCAAAAAGGGACATGTTTTGGACGGGCGCTTCTGGTCGCACCTAATAAAATTGAAGCGGTGTGATTAAGATTGTTTAATCTTCCCAGATGAATCGCGTGTGCAGCAATCGTTGAAATTAGGGATAATAAAGGTATTGCTAATAATTTCCAAGGATAAGCCATGCGAATTGAAGACACCGATCCGGCCAGACACGCTGCCATTGAGTATCCCATGGAAGTTAGTGCTCCTGTGTTTGCACCGATCAAAGTCCTTGAAGAAAAAGACAAGGCAGTCAACATTGCCAGGCAAAATGCCCAACTTGAGTATGATCGCATCATGGAGCAAGCTGCAGTATTGGTAAAGCAGGCCAAGGCATTACAAGCTAGACTGGATGCTACGGAAATGGTTCACGCGGCTAAATTTAGTTTTAATCCGATTCATGGCAAAGTTTATCACCTATATATTGATCAAAAAAATCAATCCAACCTATTGATTCATAATGGACCAAATGATTGGAGTTGCGGTATTCCCCATAACTGGACCTATTCCTACGCAGTCAAAAAGTTAGGCGATAGCACTTGGGCTATTGTTGATGAAGCTTAACTAACCAGCTACTATTCCGCCCCGGGCCACCAAGATTCAAAAAGAGAGCTTCTAGCTCTCTTTTTTCATGTCTACCCTAGTCCATGTACGAAAACTTAGTTTACATTTTGGACCGAGCACATACTTTAAACCTTTCAGAACAACTCATTTTCTATTCTTTTTAATTCTGCTCTAACCCCAGGATTTTTTAGTATCTCCGAAACCATTTGTTTGTGAGTTAATAAGTTACTATTAAGTTTTTTAAGACCCTTCTCAGAACTAATCCCTGATTTATTTAAACCCTCTAAAGTGTCTTTCATTTCTTTAATAATCCTACTTTTATTTTTGATGGGAGCCGTTTAGTGTTCTCAAAACCTTCTAATTAATTTGAGTTAAAAGAATACCTCAATAGTTAAAACAGGATGGACTTTTCACAAATTAGCCCATTATTAAAATGGTTATTGACACCATATGAGCGCAGAAAGAATCTTCTACGACAAAACCCTTTTTCCAGATGGCTTGATTGTAGAGATGGTGATTTGGAAATTACCTAAGCTGACTAAAGATAGACCTCATAGATTGAAGTACAGATTATTTTACGGGCGAGATGGCTTAAGAATTGTTAGGTATGACAATGAGCGTGGTAATGGCGATCATAAACATATTAATGAAGTTGAAGTTCCTTAAAAATTTGTTACTGTTGAAAACCTTGTTGCTGATTTCTTAGCAGACATAGAAAGGATTAAACATGAAAAATTCGACTAAAGTCCAAGTCCATGTTGGAAGTCTTCAAGATATGGCTACTCGCTTTACAAATGCTTGGAATCAAGCGTCTAAAGGAGTTGAAGTAAAGGAAACAAATGTTACATTTTGGATGTTCAAACGATGTTGGACACCCTATCGCCACGACGTTTAGATTTACTGAAATACGTAAGACAAAATGGGGCTGATAATATTAAATCTTTAGCGATAGCTTTAGGAAGAGATTATAAAAATGTTCATCATGATGTAAGTGTTCTTCTTTCAGCTGGATTGTTGTTACAAGATGGGCGGAAGTTGTCAGCTCCTTGGGACGAATTAAGTACGCATGTATCTTTAAAAATGGCATAACCAATTTTATTGAAGGAAGAATAATGCATCATGAATATGATTTTTCTAATGCCCGTAAAAATTCATATGCTTCAATGTTAAAGAAGCCTATTACGATTCGTTTAGATGAGGATTCGGTGAGTTACTTTAAGACAATTTCAGAGGAGGTTGGCATTCCTTATCAAGGTCTTATTAACCTCTATTTAAGGGATTGGGCCGCGTCTAATAAGAAATTGAATCTTAGCCGGAAGTCGTCGAAAAAAGAATAAGAACTCCTGAAGCGGGAGTCGATTCCGCCCTGGGCCACCAAAATCAAATAATGCCCTGCTTTGTGCGGGGCATTTTCTTTTTAGTTCATCTAAAAGTAGTTGATGACTTTTCTAGCTAGATATTGGTGTAGTCGGTCACTCACCATAGAATTAATCCGTCAATCGGGATGTTCTCACACTCTCGCTAAACTGGGGTATCAGGTCATGATGAGGGGGTTTAACATCCTTGGGCTGATCAAAATAGTTTAAATAGACACACATATAGAAGAGTAGAATTAATTATGCTTTCAGGACTAATACAAATTCTTTTTTTTCAAAGTTTAGGAGAGTTAATTTCTAAAATTCTATGGTCCTCATTGCCTGGCCCGGTTATTGGCTTGGTTCTTCTTTTATTTTGGTTAATTATAAAAAAAGAAATCAATCCCTCTCTTGCCTTGGTGAGTGACGCATTAAGTCAGTATTTGGGATTATTGTTTGTGCCAGCGGCTGTCGGAGTTGTTTTATTTCTTCCGCAATTAAAAGAAAACACCCTTCCAATTATTTTTGCCTTAGTTGGAAGTGTCGTTTTAACAATTGGTGGAAGTGCTTTAGTACTAAAACTGTTTAGTCAAGAAAAAGACTCTAATGATTAAACCTGATTCAATCGTAGAAATATGGGTTTATCTATCAGGTAGCCCATTAATAGCTTTATTCATCACTTTGGTCGCATATCAAATTGGGTTGTGGGCTTATCAAAAGGCGAAACAAAATCCTTTAGTAAATCCTGTGGCGATAGCAGTCATACTTGTAGCATCTTTTATTGAGTTAATTGATATGCCATATGAAACGTATTTTCAAGGCGCTCAGTTTATTCATTTTTTGTTAGGCTCTGCTACTGTAGCTTTAGCAATACCAATTTATCGTGGTATTGATAGTTTGAAAAATAGAGTCATTCCTTTATTGGTGGCTTTGCTCTTGGGGGGCGCTATATCTATAGCCACGGGCGTTGGTATTTCTACACTTCTTGGCGCCGATAAGAATATTATTGGAGCGTTTTATTCGAAATCAGTAACAGCCCCAATTGCGATGGGTATAGCAGAAAGAATTGGAACTTCACCAACATTGACAGCTATATTTGCTGTCTGCACTGGAATACTGGGAGCAATATTAGCGCCATATGTATTAAACCTATTGAGAATCAAGCCTTGGTGGCAAAGAGGATTTCCGACAGGCGTAGCATCTCATGGAATTGGAGCATCGAGAGCATTTAGCATTAATGTTGAGGCAGGAGCCTACGCCAGTTTGGCAATGGGACTTCATGGTATCGCAGGATCTATAGCAATACCGCTAATATATAAGTTATTCAATTAATATTACTGTTCCGAGAGAAAGTCTAGAAAGAGGATAATCACACCTAATGCCCCGGGCCACCAAGAACCCTGTGACATTGCAGCAGTTCAATGTACTTTCTTTAGCAAACAATGGCAAGTATGGTTAATCCCTGCATTCAGGATGCCAAATCCTGCTAGACCGTTCGGATCATGTGCGACTCTCGCGACTCCAATCAAACAAAAAAACTCAGCATCTAAGTATTAGACGCTTATTTTAAGTGCATGATTAATCTTTGTTTGACTTTTTTACTATAGGGGTGGTCTGGTTCGGAGTCAGCGTCTAGTTGATAGAAGGTTGATACCTCTGTAATGACTTGTCCTTTAAAAGGACCAAGATGATTTTAGTTAGTCAGTATCTTAAAAAGAGGATGGTTGGCTGGCATTTCGATATCTTCAACAGCTTCGGCCATATCTGGAAAATATTCAATCACTTTATCAGACTCAGGAAATAACATAGACCATTTAGTAAAACTTCTAATATCAATAGTTTTCATAGATAGTAGTTGGATATCTTTATGCCGAGG
>CALPOM020000182.1 GCA_943325205.2 Thermoflexus hugenholtzii JAD2
AAGTAGCATTATTTGATTTCGTAACGCACTGGCCACTTATGCCCAAGTTTTTCAGCTTCTTCGAGAGCGATTTTAAGGACTGTAGAAGCTGGTAGGCCTTGCTTATCCAGATCTGCCGCATGAGATTGTGGCCATGGCTTTAATGAATTTGCCCAGTCAAGTCGAACACTATCCGGCAGTGACTTGACATTCACACCCAAAGTCTTTAGTTGAGCGAGTTGTTTTGGATAGTTTTCCTCATTGACACTACCAGTTTTTGCTTCAAACTCTTTAGCAACTTCAACAATAATATTTTGAACTTCTTTAGGGAGTCGGTTAAAGCGATTTTTATTGATTGTTAAACCGTGCCAAGTAATCGCACCAAAGCCAACTTCTGTATAGTTTTTTGCGACTTCATGGAGTTTAAAGTTTACCCATGCGGATGGAAACATAATCCAGCCAAAATAAACCCCAGTTTGCATGGACGTATATGCCTCTGGTAATGCAGACTGAACAGGGACTGCGCCAGCATATTCTAGCCACTTTAAGTTAAGACCTGCGCCAGCAATCTTTTTACCTTTGAGGTCATTGATGGTACTCCATTCAAAAGTGGTTCCTAGGTTATAGCCATTATCAGCAATCACCGCTAAGAGGCGTTGGTTATATTTATCTTCAAAGACTTGAGAGAGATAAGGAACTTTGTTGTACACAGCACGTGCCATTTTGACACTTTTCTCTGGGCTCATCGTCCCAAAAGGTAGCATGACCTGAAAAGCGTGTAATGGCAGGTTTGACGGTTCAAAGCAAAAACAATATCCACCAATATCTACGACGCCCGATTGCACACCCTCAAGGGTATCGGCAACCTTGACCATTGCTCCACCGTAACCTTCAATAAATTCTACTTTATGCTGTGTTTTTTCGGCCACACGTTTTGTTACTTCCGGAACAAAAAATGTTGTCATAAGATTGACGTAGGTATTGGCAGCAGGATGGCCTGAAGCAATACGTAACTTAAATGTTTCTGCTTGGGCAGTTGCAGCGCCTAAGGATACTAAAAGTCCAGCAAGTAATGATAATTTCATGGATTTAAACATGGATACATCTCCTTTTGAAGTTACGGAATGATGATGCTAGAACCACTAGTACGGCCTGACTCAAGATCTGTATGTGCTTTAGCGATGTCAGCTAGGGGGTAACGCTGGTTAATACGAATCTTAAGAACGCCCTTAGCAACCAGATCAAATACGCGATTAGCAGATTGTCGAAGTTCTTCGGTTGATGCCATATAAGTCACTAGAGTCGGTCTAGTAAAGTAAAGGGATCCCATTTTTTGAAGCGTGCTGGCTGGCATTAGGGGCGGGGCGCCAGTGGTTGTTCCAAAAGATACAAAGTATCCCCTTGGCGCTAAGCTATGCAAAGACTGCTCAAACGAGTTTTTACCAACGGAGTCAAATACAACTGGCACACCGTGACCATTTGTAATTTCTTTTACGCGCGCGGTTACATCTTCTTTTAATCGATCAATACAGTGTTCGTAGCCATGGGCTAATGCTAAGGCAACTTTTTCAGGACCTGCTGCAACGCCAATCATATGCGCCCCAAGATGCTTGCCCCATTGACCAGCTAATAGTCCAACGCCTCCTGCTGCAGCGTGCATAAGAACGAATTCACCAGCCTTGACCGGGTAGCATCTTTCCATGAGATATTCAACGGTCATACCTTTTAACAAGAAGGCGGCTATTTCATCATCTGGGATATTCTTTGGGGAGTGTAATAAGCGCCCACTAGGATAGTTTCGATGGGTAGCACTTGCCCCTAAGGCTGGTCCACTCATATAGCAAACGCGATCACCCACTTTGAAATCGTGCACATCAGGTGCAATTTCTTCAATGATACCAACTGCTTCTGTGCCAAGGCCTGAGGGCATTTCAGCAGGATATTGACCGGAGCGGATATAAACATCCTGAAAATTGAGACCAATTGCTGTGTGGCGTATGCGCACCTCTCCAGATTTTAAAGGTGGTAATTCTAGATTTTCGATACAAAGGACTTCTGGACCACCTGCTTTATGGATACGAACAATTTGCATAAGATAATATTTTTAGTAGTAAAGTTTAAAAATGATTCAAGAAAAAATGCTTTTAATATTAGAATTCTAAAGTCATAAGTTAGAAAACTGGTCGTATAGCATACCCAAAAAAATTATTTAGAAATCAAATTTGAACAACTATTCATCATAGAATATCAACTTCAATTTATGTAATTTTTTTTACTAGTGTTTTCCCTAGTTCTTCATCATCGACACATATGCAATGAAGGTTTGATTGCAGTCTGGATTAAACTGCTTGTTACTTTTAGTAATATTAAACTGATTGGAAATAGCAATGCTAACCACCTTATTAATTATTTTTGTTCTAGCCTACGCCGCAATTGCATTAGAGCATTATCTGCACATTAATAAGTCTGCCTCAGCACTTATCGGAGCGGGTTTGTTATGGGTCATTTATGCCTTAGCAACTGATTCTCAACAAATCAACCAAGAATTATCCGAATCCCTAGTCAGTACTGCGCAGATCGTTTTCTTTTTAATCGGGGCAATGACGATTGTTGAATTAGTAGATGCCCATCAAGGTTTTGATGTAATCACCAATCGAATTAAAACCAATAATTTAAAAAATCTCATGTGGATGGTAGGTGTTGTTACTTTTTTTCTGAGCGCCATTTTGGATAACTTAACGACTACGATTGTGATGGTTTCCTTAATGAAAAAAATCTTAGAACAATATGAAGATCGTTTGTTATTTGCCGGCATTATCATCATTGCTGCAAATGCTGGCGGAGCTTGGACTCCAATTGGAGATGTCACAACGACAATGCTCTGGATTGGTGGGCAGATTACTTCATTAGCCATTATGAAAAGTGTATTTATTCCTGCCATCATTAGTTTGCTCATTCCTCTACTATTTATTGCGCGCAACTTAAAAGGTAAAGAAGTCATTTTTGTACAAAATAGTCTTGAAGAAAAGGTTAGCAAGACATCTTTTTTAGAGCGTAATGTAATGTTTTATTTGGGATTGGGGGTTTTAGTAGCGGTACCCATATTTAAAACCTTGACTGGTTTGCCACCATTTATGGGAATTTTATTTGGCTTAGGCTTGCTATGGCTTGTGGGTGATTTGATTCACCTTAAAAAAGATGAGGAAGAGCGTAAAACTTTAACTTTAGTGCATGCTTTATCGCGGATTGATATGGCTTCTATTGTATTTTTTATAGGGATTTTATTAGCGGTTGCAACGCTAGAGCACACCCATATTTTGAGTGCTATTGCCCAGTGGCTAGACCAAACAGTTGGTAATCAAGCCATCATTGTGATTTTGATTGGTCTGGTTAGTGCGGTAGTCGATAATGTGCCACTTGTTGCTGCTTCGATGGGTATGTATAGTCTTGAGCAATACCCAACAGACAGTTTTTTATGGCAATTTTTAGCGTATTGCGCAGGTACTGGCGGGTCTATTTTAATTATTGGCTCAGCCGCTGGTGTGGCGGCAATGGGTCTTGAGAGGATCGACTTTTTTTGGTATGTTAAAAAGATTAGTGGTCTTGCTTTGATTGGTTACTTAGCTGGTGCGGGGGCTTATATCTTGCAATATAACTTGACCCATTAGAGCCCTGAAGTTGCCCCTCATAAATCTAGCTCATCACACCAATTTGCCAAGGAACAAACTCATAATCGCCCAGACCTAGTAATTCACTCTTAGATAGTTCACCAGAAGCAGTTTTAAGAAACAGTTCAAAAATCCGTTGACCCATTTCTTGAACAGAAACTGTTCCATCAAGAATTTCTCCGCAGTTAATATCCATGTCTTCAGTTAAGCGGCTGTACAT
>CALPOM020000183.1 GCA_943325205.2 Thermoflexus hugenholtzii JAD2
CTAAAACTCAAAGCAGAAATGTTCATCCAAGCCGAGATTCCTCTGTCGCATGTAGATGGCTTGATTGTGCCTTCGAAGGCAATTGTTCTCATTGGTGATAGTCATTATGTGTTTGTGGAAATAGAGCCCAATCAATATATTCGGAAAAAGGTGAGGCTGGGCACCCAGTTTTTAGAAAAGACTGAAGTAGTTGATGGCTTATATGCTTCCGAAAAAATTGTTTTTGATGGCGCTTTATATTTAAATGAGATTTTACGGACCCAATCAAAGGTGAGTAACAATCCCCCACAGCACTCTTTGAGCAAATATTTTGAAAAAATAAAAGCAGATATCGTGCTGTTCCTGAAGTAATTATGTTAAATCACATTATTAATTTTTCATTAAATCAACGAATTTTTGTTTCTTTTGGATTATTAGTTCTCATCGTTACTGGTGTGATCTCATTTAAAAACTTGCCGGTCGAGGCATTCCCAGATGTGACGGATATTCAGGTGAATGTCATTACCTTATACCCCGGAAGAGCCGCGGAGGAAGTTGAAAAGCAAGTGACGATTCCGGTCGAAATTGCTCTTGCAGGGATTCCTAATTCGATCCGAGTTTTCTCACACACGCAGTTTGGACTGTCATTTTTAATGGTGACATTTAATGATAAGACTACAGATTTAGTAGCTAGGCAGCAGGTTTTGGAGCGTTTAAGAAAGGTTGATTTACCCGAGGGGGTAAGACCAGATATTGCGCCATTATCCACACCAATTGGTGAGATTTATCGATTTCGTCTGAAAGGTTTAGGAAAAAGTTCACAAGAATTAAGAACCCTACAAGATTGGGTTGTAGAAAAGCAATTACGCCAAGTTCCGGGAATAACAGACTTAGTCACTATTGGTGGCCAATCTAAACAATATGAAGTAAATCCCAATTTGGCAAAAATGCGTGATTATAAAATTACGCTAGCAGAATTATTTACAGCCATTTCGAGAGGGAATTCGAATGCTGGCGGTGGGCGTGTTGAAGAGGGTGGTCAACAGTACTTATTACGGTCGATTGGTCTATTTCAATCGTATAAAGATATTGGTAGTGTAGTTGTTTCAGAAAACGCCGGTGTTCCTATTTTTGTCCGGGACGTTGCTGATATTAATATCTCCTTTGCACCTCCGCAAGGTGCGATGGCACAAGATGAGGAAGAGGATATTGTGGTTGGTACTGTTTTGATGCGTAAAGGTGAAAACCCCAGTCGAGTATTAGCTGCCATCAAGGAAAAAATTGAAAAATTAAATAATGAGATCTTACCTAAAGGTGTCAAAATTGAGCCTTACTATGATCGATCGCTATTGATTAATAAGACTCTAAAAACAGTATTTATCAATTTGTTAGAAGGGGCCTTGTTAGTAGTTGCTGTGCTGTATATTTTCTTGGCAAATATAAGGGCATCTGCAATTGTTGCGGTCACGATACCGCTTGCTTTACTATCAA
Organism: Thermoflexus hugenholtzii JAD2; assembly: GCA_943325205.2. Classification (GTDB taxonomy): domain Bacteria; phylum Pseudomonadota; class Gammaproteobacteria; order Burkholderiales; family Burkholderiaceae; genus Polynucleobacter. The sequence goes on from CALPOM020000183.1 coordinate 1,471, forward strand.
CTTTCATTGGTTTAACCTTGGTAGGTATCCCGGCCAACCTTCTGTCCTTGGGCGCGATGGATTTCGGAATTATTGTAGATGGCGCTGTAATTATTGTAGAAAATATTTTTCGGCGTCTTGGCGAGTTAAATAACCAACAGATTAGTGATCCGCATGAGCGTAAGAGAGCTATTTTTAAAGCTACCTCAGAGGTTGCTAGACCAACAGTCTTTTCAATAGTAATTATTATTGCTGCGCATATTCCAATCTTTACGCTGGAGCGTCATGAAGGCAAGATTTTTGCCCCAATGGCTTATACAGTCACATCAGCATTGATTGGTTCCTTACTTATTTCATTGATTCTCATTCCAATGCTGTGTCATGTATTTTTGAAAAAAGATATTGCTCACCATGATACAAACCTGATTCAATGGTGTAAGGAAAAATATGAAAAATTATTGGTTTTAGCCTTAGAAAGAAAGAAGTATGTCCTCAAACTAGCTCTTGGACTATTGTTTGCAACAGGCGTTGTAGCTAGTTTTTTAGGAAGTGAATTTTTACCCGAATTAGATGAGGGTTCCATGTGGATCAATGTTGAATTGCCGGCCTCAGTGTCTATTAAAGAAGCGCGGGAGCGGGCGGCAATTGTTCGATCGGTTATTGCACAAACCCCTGAAGTAGAAACTATCATATCGAAGGTGGGTCGACCTGATGATGGCACGGATCCTAAGCTCATTAATCAGCTCGAACTTTTAGTGGACTTGCATGAAGAGCGTACTTGGCGTTTCTGGTATAAAAAAGCGGATATCATCGCTGAGATTGAATCGAATTTAAAGGCCTTGCCTGGCACACGGTTTAATTTTTCGCAACCCGTTCGCGATAACATTCTTGAGAGTATTTCACAGATCGATGGTCAGATAGTTATTAAGGTACTTGGTGATGACTTACAAAATAATAAATTGATTGCAACACAAATCCTCAATCAAATTAATTTAGTGGAAGGGGTGAAGCGTGCTTTTATAGACCGAGATGGCGAGTTACCTCAGTTTATTTTAGATATTGACCGAAAGCAGGCTGCAAGATATGGTTTAAATATTGGAGACCTTCAAGATGTCATTGAAACCTCACTTGGAGGCAGGGTAGCTACCGAATTATGGGAAGGAGAGCGTCATTTTTCAGTTGTGGTTCGTTTGAAAGAGGCTGAGAGGTATTTAGGAAACTTACCTAATACCTTGGTGGCGACTGCTACTGGGGCACAGATACCATTGTCCGAGGTGATGAATTTTCGAACTATTTCAGGTTCAATGAATATTGGTCGTGAAAATGGCCAGCGCGTCACATCTATTGGAATTTTTATTCAAGACCGAGATATGGGAAGTATTGTCAAAGATATGAAGATTCGGGTCGATAAAAATGTGGTGATTAACGATGCCCGCATCATTTGGTCTGGCGAGTTTGAGAATCAAGAAAGAGCGATGGCAAGATTATCGATTGTTATTCCTATTTCAATTCTCGTTATATTCTTTTTATTATTTAATGCTTTTAATTCATTTCAAAGTGCCTTACTCATTATTCTCAACATTCCATTTGCGATGATTGGGGGTATCTTCTTATTATTTATAACGGGTACTGCTTTATCAGTATCTGCTGCGATTGGGTTTATTGCCTTGTTTGGTCAGGCTGTCTTAAATGGCGTTATTTTAGTGACTTACTTTAATCAGTTACAAATTGAGGGTTTTACTTTGCGTGAGGCAGTCATTAAGGGTTCCATAGAACGTTTACGAACTGTTCTGATGACAGCTCTATTGGCAATGCTTGGTTTATTGCCAATGGCCTTATCAACAGGGACTGGATCAGAGACGCAAAAGCCCTTAGCATTAGTTGTGATTGGTGGATTGGTGAGTGCGACATTACTGACATTAATTGTTCTGCCGATTCTTTACGAAGTATTTTCAAATTATGCAAGTAAAGCGCATCTTCGCAAATCCTCTGCATCTTAAGTATTGAATCATGAGCAATTTAGATAGTAATTTGAATGGAGTGATTCAAAGGCCGATCTGGAAGTTGTTTTCATGATCAACCACTTGCTACCATAATCAATATTGATGAGTTCTATCTTTTTGCTTCAATCAAAATGCGATGCAAGGATGTCCTACCAAGCTCATTGAGAATGAAATTTGTATAATGGTAAATAGTTAAAAAAATAAATAGTGCAATTTGAATCCGATTTTTTGTACTCCAATAGTAGATAAAGATATTAGAAATGATGAATGATCAACAATTAAAACAAAAATATTTAGAACTAGGCTGGGATACGTTTACGGATGAGGGTTTTGTAGAGATTGCAGGCCCATTTTTCTTCAAGAAAGATCTAAGCTGCATGCATTTTTTATTTGA
>CALPOM020000184.1 GCA_943325205.2 Thermoflexus hugenholtzii JAD2
CGGCCTGAAGGAACCCTGGCTCATACCAAGTTCGCTGTAGAGCATGGCATCAAAATGATTATTGGTACAACAGGTTTAAATGATTTACAACAGCAGACTTTAAAAGACAGCAGTGCTCAGGTTGCAATTGTTTTCGCGCCCAATATGAGCGTCGGCGTCAATGCTACTCTGAAGTTATTAGAGTTGGCAGCTAAGATCTTAAAAGAAGGTTATGACGTAGAAATTGTTGAAGCTCACCATAAGCATAAGGTAGACGCTCCTTCAGGGACTGCCTTAAAAATGGGTGAGGTGATTGCCAAAGCGCAAGGTAAGAACTTTGTAGAGTGCGCTGTGCTGTCTCGAGAGGGGCATACTGGCGAGCGTAAAGAAGGTGCGATTGGTTTTGCCACCATCCGTGGTGGAGATATTGTTGGCGATCACACAGTCCTGTTTGCTGGCGATGGAGAGCGGATCGAGATTACTCATAAATCAGCTAGTCGTATGTCTTATGCTCAAGGAGCAATTCGAGCGGCGCGCTTTTTAAGCCAACATAAAACCGGCTTTTTTGACATGCACGATGTGCTTGGACTGAAGGATATTTAATTTGTTATTTGATTGAATTAGAACATTCGATCGTCACTGAAATGATGGATGTATGACACCAATGTATGATCACCGCCAAGTAGAATCACAGGCACAAAAAGAATGGGACGCAGCTGATATTTACCGCGTTGTGGAATATGCAAAAAATCAGGCTGGTGAGCTAAAGCCCAAATTTTATGCGTGCTCGATGTTACCTTACCCATCTGGTAAGTTGCACATGGGCCATGTACGAAACTATACGATTAATGATGTGATGGCTCGGCAATTGCGAATGCAAGGCTATAACGTTTTAATGCCGATGGGCTGGGACGCCTTTGGCATGCCGGCTGAAAATGCTGCGATGAATAATCAAGTACCCCCCGCTAAATGGACCTATGACAATATTGCTTATATGAAAAAGCAAATGCAAGCTATGGGTCTTGCGATTGACTGGTCAAGAGAGATTGCGACTTGCTCACCGGATTATTACAAGTGGAATCAATGGCTATTTTTGAAGATGCGCGAAAAAGGCATTGCCTATCGTAAGACTCAGGTTGTTAACTGGGATCCGATCGATCAGACGGTACTTGCAAACGAGCAGGTAATCGATGGTAGAGGTTGGCGTTCAGGTGCTTTAGTAGAAAAACGGGAAATCCCTGGCTATTACCTCAATATTACCGGCTATGCCGAAGAGCTATTAAGTGATTTAGAGCCATTAGGCTGGCCCGAGCGTGTGAAGTTAATGCAGCAAAATTGGATTGGTAAAAGTTTTGGCGTACGGTTTTTCTTTGAACACAACATTGCAGATGAACGCGGAAAATTAATTCAGGATGGTCAATTATTTGTTTACACCACGCGAGTGGATACGATCATGGGAGTTACTTTTGTAGCAGTTGCTCCTGAGCACCCTTTGGCAACCCTTGCTGCTCAAAATAATCCGCATTTATTGGCATTTATTGAAAAATGTAAAAGGGGTAGTGTGATCGAGGCTGATTTAGCTACTCAGGAAAAAGAAGGGATGCCTCTAGGGTTGTCTGTATTACATCCTTTGACTAAAGAGCCGATACCTGTTTGGGTCGGCAATTATGTTCTGATGACTTATGGGGATGGTGCAGTGATGGGTGTGCCCGCGCATGATGAAAGAGATTTTGCATTTGCTCAAAAATATCAATTACCAATTAAAGATGTTATTGCGCCACTAGGTAAAGAGACAAAGGCCTTTGATCAGAGCTGCTGGCAGGATTGGTACGCAGAAAAAGACCATACACAGCTAGTTAACAGTGGCAAGTACGACGGATTAGGTGTCTTAGCAGCAATTGATGCAATTGCTGCTGATTTGGATTCAAAAGGTATTGGTGAGAAAAAGACGACTTATCGGCTGCGTGATTGGGGGATTTCCAGGCAGCGTTATTGGGGTACGCCGATTCCTATCATTCATTGTGGAGATGAGAGTAAGCCTGGCTGTGGTGAAGTCCCAGTTCCCGAGGCTGATCTGCCGGTCATATTGCCTGAAGACTGTGTGCCAGACGGTACTGGAAATCCACTGAATAAAAGAGCTGATTTTGTTCAGTGTATTTGTCCAAGTTGCGGCAAATCTGCTAGGAGAGAGACGGACACCATGGATACCTTTGTGGATTCGTCTTGGTATTTCATGCGTTATACAGGTGCAGATTCAGAGAAGATGGTCGATGAGCGAAATGACTATTGGATGCCAATGGACCAGTATATTGGTGGGATTGAGCACGCTATATTACATCTGCTTTATGCTAGGTTTTGGACTAAAGTCATGCGCGATATTGGTCTAGTGAGTTTTTCTGAGCCATTTCAAAATTTGCTCACGCAAGGCATGGTGCTCAATGAAACGTATTACCAAGAGTTGGACAATGGACGTAAGGAGTGGATTAACCCTACTGAAGTTGACCTCAAAATGGATGATAAAGGCCGACCTATCGGAGCATTTTTAAAGACTGATCAATCAACAGTCATGATTGGCGGTATTGAAAAGATGGCAAAGAGTAAAAATAATGGTATTGATCCGCAAACCTTAATTGATTTATATGGGGCTGATACTTCACGATTATTTACGATGTTTGCAGCTCCGCCAGAGCAGCAACTAGAATGGTCAGACTCTGGTGTGGAGGGTGCTGCCAGGTTTTTAAGGCGCTTATGGAACTTTGCGCAAACTTTGGAGTCAATTCATGAAGAGTCGAGCAAGCATGTAAGCTTACCTTTAGCCTCCTTTGCTAGTAGGTCAGAGCAGTTGAATATCAAGAATCTAAGTGATTCTGAAACCACTCTTCGTAGAGAAGTTCATCTCATTTTGAAGCAGGCGAACTTTGATTACGCACGTATGCAATACAACACTGTTGTATCAGCTTCTATGAAATTACTGAACGCAATAGAGCAGGGTCGGGACATGGATATTTGTTTGCTCTCGGAAGGCTTTGGCATATTACTGCGAGTTTTATATCCTATGGTGCCGCATATTACTTATTGTTTATGGCAAAAATTAGGCTATGAGAATATTTTTGGATCAATTACTGATGCGCCGTGGCCAAAAGTAGATGAAACAGCCTTAGTTCAAGATGAGTTAAAGCTCATGCTACAAGTCAATGGGAAATTACGAGGAGACTTTATGGTGCCAGCGAGCGCTAATAAAGATCAAATTGAAGAACTGGCTTTAGCTAGTGAAGTTGGCCAGCGTATTTTAAGTGGCGTACCAATAAAAAAATGGATAGTTGTTCCAGGTCGTCTCGTAAATGTGGTAATTTAACTAGATGCACAATCAGCAATTCTTTCGATGGTATTACCTATTGGCTGTATTACTTGTGACCATCGGGTTGAGTTCTTGTGGCCTGAAGATGCGTCAAGCAATTATTTTGCCATACAACACAATATTTATTGGTGGAGCGATTACCCAAGAGTTGCGAATTAATCTTAATCGATATTTAGCTTCTGGTACCAATGTAACAATGGTTAATAGTCCAAAAGAGGCTGATTTATTGATTATGCTTAATGAAACAAATGGTAAGCAAATATTGTCGTACAACAATCTAGGACAAGCTACCGCTTACCGGTTGATTACACAAATTACTTTTTATGTGAACAATAAAGAAGGTGATGAGCTAATTCCAAGTGCCGATCTTTTTCTGACACGTGATATGGATTTTTCTGTTTCAGCACCAACTGCTGCAGAGGCCTTAGAAGTCTTATTAGTTTCC
>CALPOM020000185.1 GCA_943325205.2 Thermoflexus hugenholtzii JAD2
AGGCTAAAAATTCTTGCTACGAATTTCATTTACGCCAAGGACAACTGAATCTGCGATCAATCCCGGCTGCATAGTCGTGATAGCTCATACCATTACATACGGTATTATCGATCAAAAAGTATAGGGCTATGAACCCGAAGATCAATAACATAAACAATTTTATTGGATGCATGTCCTGTGCCTCAAGTTGTTTATTGACCAGTTATTGTAATTGCTCATTAAACGCTTACGAACATTAATCCGTTCAGTAATTGTAACAATAATTCGTTGCTTTTTGGAAATATGGGATGAAGAATAGGTTTACCATGAAGAATATCTTTTTAGCTTATTTAATCTTTTGTTGTAGTCTAGTTCGCGCCGAGATTGTTGGTCAAATGACAGCCAATGGTGAAGTGTATGTAATCACATCAAATATCTGTAAAACCGCTGATGGAAAGGATGCGAAGGGTTGGTTAATGTCCTACTCCTACAACTCAATTGGTATTGCTAATCGGAGTTGTTATCAAAAATTTAATGACAATATTTGGATCTGGGAGTTTACTGGTCGGGAGTATATTTATCCGGCGTCTAACTTTAAGCCCGCAACTCCGCCCAATAAGGGCTAAGCAATTTAAGCTTTGCCAGGCACTGCAGGTAAACTCATTGACTAATCGTGACTAGTCTTGAATATTCGTGAATAATCGCTCCAGATTATCTAAAACTATAGATAAACGCCCATGAGGACATTTGATGAATTGTGCTAAGTGAGAGAATTTGTTTTTAGTCGCCTCATCAGTAAATATTCCAAGTAAATCTCTTTTGGCTCAATGAAGCTGAGTTGGTAGTTCCTTGCGTAGTTTTATCTTAGTTTCCGCCAAAAAATCATGTATCAGTCATCCTAAGACCCGCGCGACTCATTCAGCCACTTTACATAGACAAAGCTGAATGAGAGTAGACCTTTGTTTTTCAGAAATTAGCTAATACGCACTGGTTTTTTAGGAACTTCCTCCGAACCCTCGGAAGTATTGCCCTCAGGATTGGCTTCAGCACTGGCTGGATCTTCAGCCGGATTAGCGGTCTGCGCAGGATCTGCAGAGACAGTTGGATCATTTTCCGTATCTTTATTCGCATCATCGGACTTTTTGGCCACACTTGCTACCGCAGGGGGATCTTGGAAAGGTCTAATTAAGGTGGGGTCATTTTCTTCTGATCTGATCCAGAACCGAGCTGCTGCAATGTTTGTTGTATAAAAACTAACTCGGTCGTCATGTCCTTTACCGACAGCATAGTATCTTTTGCCATCAATACGAATATCGGTTATTGAAAAGTCACTCATGATGCACCTTGATTTGTTGTGTAAAGATATATACGGCTGTCTTGTCTGAACTAGTTAATTTGTCGGGGCTTGCTTGGGATAGAGGCTATTTTTTTGGATATCTTCCAAATTCCATGTTTTCGTCAGATCCCCGGTTGTTCCAGAAAAAACTAAAAAGAGTAGGATACCGAGTATTGCAATGACAGGGATCAATATCTGCGTTAATGTTTTCCAGTCAAAGCCCTTGGTAGCTATGGGTTCAGGGATGTATTTGGGGGGCACTTTTTCAGGAAAAGCATCATCAACTAGTAAATTAGCCTCTTTTACCCATGCATAGTAGATTTTCTCGTCTTCACCTGCCAACATGGCGTCCGCAGCTTTTTTATACAAGTGGCTCGCATTGGCTAGAGAACTAGCGATATCCACATAGCGTCTTTGTCTTGAAATTGTGTTGTCATCCATAGTTCTTGCAAACTTTAGTTGATTGTAATTGGACCCTTATTTCATCCTGTTCCAATGAAACGAATAAAATTTGCCATAATTGAGTTAATATTAATTTAAATGGCAAAAATGAGAATACAAATCTTTTTTCTAATCTTATTTTACACCCTTCCCAGTTTTGGGCGAGAAGAGAATTTGGATAAAGTGAAGGTTGTGGATGGCAAAGACTACGTTATGTATTACTTTAAGTCATCCATCAAGGATTTACCGCCAGATTGGAAAAAAGTGTGGGTGCTAAAAAACTTTAAGCCAGGAAAAGCGGATATTTCCCCCAAGGTGAAGTCAAATCGGACAAATATTGTATTTGATTGTGTTCATAAAACTTACTATACTCTTTCAAGCATTAACTATACGGAATACGACGCTTTGAGTAAACCCGCATTACAAACTGCGAGTGGATTTAACCCCAAGGAAAGTAACATTGACCCAAATTCCGATTTAATGATGACATTTAATCAAGTCTGTAAATAAATAATTTAAAACTATGACATTGCAAATATTCCCTCCTGAAAGCAGAAAGAGATTTTCAGAGGACTCTCGGGTTGAGCAAAGGCATATATTTCGGTTACTGGACCGGGAGTTTCAAAAGCGCCCTGCGGTCGGTATTTATGGCTTAGATGATTGGATTAACGGTCATATTGCATTAGCGATGCATGTGGATTCCGTTGAGGGGCTTTACTTCAAACCGGAGGAAATTCCGATTCCTATCTTAGCGAAGATGATTGATACGCACAAGACCTTTGTGATCTGCACGGATACCGGTAAATTCCAGTTTACTGGCAAGAATTTAAAGATTGATGAGAATGCCAATATTATTTGTGATTTACCTACCGAGGTCTATCACATCCAGCGGCGGGATAGTTTTCGGGTAGTTCCACCAGTCGATGAGACATTTAAATTAATTGTCGGCTTAGGCGCTGGCCAAGAGTTACTCACGAATATAGTAGATATTGGGCGCAGTGGCGTGCAGTTAGATATGCGAGCCGGGGCAACAGACGTCAGTGTTGGGAACTATTGGCATACCTGCTATTTTGAGAGAACCTCATCGCGAACGGCTAATTTTGATTTGCAGATTAAGCATTATTATCAAGGGAATGACCTTGGTCGAGTGCGCGTTGGCTGTGAACTCTATCAACCGAAACCTCAAACACTGAAAGAGTTTGAAAGTACGGTAGATACGATAGTTAGGGCAAGAGCCATGGGAAATTTAAAAAAATGGTACTTGGATTTGAGTTGGTGGAAGGGTCAGATTTTTTAAGTGTTTGGTAAAAAGGTCGTTGCGGAGTACTGAATTACTTCGGAATTACTGCCTAGTGACTGTGTATTTTCAATAAATGTTGACTGCATACATACTGGCTTAAGACCGACCTCTCCCTAAGCTACTACGAATCTTTGATGGACTAAAACAAGCAAAAAGTTCAAAGTACCCGTGCCCCAGTGTGGTTAAAAAGTTTGAATAGCGATAAAAATCATCAAAATAATTGTATTTCATATTAAAATCAATGAATTACAAACGATAGGAATATGAATCAGTTCATTCAACAGTTGTCCAATTTGAGTCTAGGGCAAGCCATCTTAATCGCTTGCAGTGTATTACTGTCCCTATTTGTAGTTGCTGTGCTAAAGCAGCTATTTTCGACCAAATCCCCTACAAAAGCTTCTGGCAAGTCAAGCCCAGTCAATCCAGTGCGCATTGACCCGGTATTAAATCAAACCCTAACTAAAGCGGAAAAATTAGAAGATATTCTCAATGAGGATATTGCTACTTTGAAGCATAACCTTGAGCAGGAGCGGGTGGAAGTCACCGAAGCTGCAAAGGCCCTAAAAGCCTTAGCCATCGAAAAGCGGATTCCGGAGACGCTCTTTCAGATTTATTCTGAAATGAAGGCCTTTCCAAAAAAGTCAAAAGAGTCCCAAGAAACGGATATGGAATGGCATCGTAAGGTTGGTGTGTC
>CALPOM020000186.1 GCA_943325205.2 Thermoflexus hugenholtzii JAD2
ACAGCACAATTTCATCAAATGCTGATTGATTTTCCAGGTGATATGTATGCCTTGTCGAGCTTAGCTTTTTTAAAGATGGAGTCCGGTGATAAAAAGGGAGCAATTGATGATTACCAGTTGATTGTTAAAAATTCGGATGTGCCTGCACAGATTTGGTACAACTTAGGGTTTTTACAAGAAGAGCAGGGCATGGTTCAAGAAGCAGAGGTAAGTTTTTTGGCGGCTCTTAAAATGGATGAGCATTTTGATCAAGCATGGTACGGCCTTGGCTTGGCCTTAATTCAGCAAAAAAGATTTGATGAGGCGATTAAGGCTCTTAAGCAAAATACAAAATTACAGCCAATGAGTCCTTATGCATGGTATCAATTAGCTAGAGTTTATGTTGAACGAGAAAAGCCCGATGAGGCATTAAAAATCATACGGCATTTAAAGGATTTTGAGCCAAAATTTGCAAAACAATTAGAGCGTGAAACAGGATTAGTAACAAATTAGTATTTGTATTATTTAATGATTTTTTAACTTAAGGAGTAACTGTTATGCAATTAACAGATTCGCACAAGCAGTATTGGCAGAAAAACATTCGGGTAACCGGATTGCTTTTAGTTATTTGGTTTGTTGTTACCTATGTTGTTAGTTATATGGCTCGAGATTTGTCCTTTACCTTTTTTGGATGGCCATTTAGTTTCTGGATGGGTGCACAAGGCTCTTTAGTCATTTATGTTTTACTAATCGCTTATTACGCTCATTACATGAATAATCTTGATAAAGAGTACGATTGTGCCGAAGTGGAGGAGGACTAATCATGGCTGGAATGACACCTGAAGGAACTGGCGGACTATTTTCTGGGGGCTCGAATGCCGCCTTTAAAAGCCAATTAAACAAAGTTTATACTTGGTACACGGGGGGCTTCATACTTTTTGTCCTTGTTTTAGCTGTACTTGAGCAAATGGGTATGGGCAGAGCCATGATTGGCTATTGCTTTTTAGGCGCCACAGTCCTTTTGTATGCGGGTATTGGAGTCATGAGTCGAACCAATGATGCCGCAGAATATTATGTGGCGGGACGTCGAGTGCCCGCGGTATATAACGGTATGGCGACTGGTGCAGACTGGATGTCAGCGGCTTCCTTTATTGGTATGGCGGGTACCTTATACCTAACTGGTTATAGTGGCTTGGCATTTATCATGGGTTGGACGGGAGGTTATTGTCTAGTCGCATTATTCTTAGCACCATATCTCAGAAAGTTTGGTCAATTTACAATACCGGACTTCTTGGGAGAGCGGTATGACGGTAACTTACCACGCTTACTTGGAATTATTGCTGCCATTCTTTGTTCCTTCACGTATGTCGTTGCTCAAATTTATGGCGTTGGCTTAATTACTACACGACTAGCTGGAGTACCTTTTGAACTAGGAATTTTCTTAGGACTTGGTGGTATTTTGGTTTGTTCTTTTTTAGGTGGTATGCGGGCAGTGACTTGGACTCAAGTCGCCCAGTACATCATTCTGATTATTGCTTATTTGATACCAGTTATATGGTTGTCAGTCAAGCAAACTAATTTTCCAATTCCCCAATTAATTTACGGATACCAATTAGAAAAAGTATCAGCTAAAGAGGTCGAGCTAATTAAAGATCCAAAGGAATTAGAAGTTAGAGGAATTTTCAAAGAGCGCGCTGTTGTTTTGGGTGAAAAACTCAAAGATGTTCCAGCTGCATTAGCAAATGATAAAGCTGTAGCAGAAAAATCAGTTGCTGATTTGAAGGCGAGTAATGCCCCTGCACCAGAAATTGCTGCAGCAGAAAAAGCCTTAGCAGCGGTTCCGGCGAATGCAGATGCGGCTAAAGCCGCCTGGACTAAAGCAAAGGCTGCGGCAGAGGCTAGAGATAAACCTCTAGCTGGTATGCCAAGGCATGCGGCGCAGTTTGCTGGTGATCCTGCGGGAGACGAAAAGGCCAAGAAAGCCTTTGAGACATCACGCCTAAATTTCTTAGCCTTAATTTTCTGTTTGATGGTAGGTACCGCAGCATTACCTCATATTTTAATGCGGTATTACACAACGCCCTCTGTGAAGCAAGCGCGTGAGTCGGTGACCTGGTCTTTGTTCTTCATATTTTTGTTATATTTCACCGCACCAGCCTTAGCGGTTCTCGTGAAATACGAAATATTTAGTACTCTTGTAGGTACCCCTTTTGATCAGTTGCCAGCTTGGATTGGTCAATGGGCTAAGGTAGATCCGGCATTACTCTCGGTCTCTGATATTAACAAGGACGGTATTTTCCAGTTAGCAGAGATGACGATTGGTGGCGATATTATTGTGTTAGCAACACCAGAGATCGGTGGCTTACCCTATGTTATTTCAGGAATGGTTGCGGCTGGCGGTTTAGCGGCTGCTTTGTCAACGGCTGATGGACTCCTGTTGACAATTGCAAACGCACTATCGCACGATTTATACTACAAGATGATCAACCCAAATGCACCAGCAGCTAAGCGGGTATTGATTTCCAAAGTATTATTGTTGGTAGTGGCATTAGCAGCTGCCTACGTAGCTGCTCAAAAACCAGCAGATATTTTGTTCTTGGTATCGGCTGCATTTTCCTTTGCGGCAGCGGCATTCTTCCCCGCCCTAGTTCTAGGTATTTTCTGGAAACGGGCTAATAAGGCTGGGGCTTGTCTGGGAATGATTGCTGGGTTAGGCGTTACTTTTTACTATATGGCGACTACCCAAGTTTGGTTGCGTGGGGTATTTGGAGTAACCTCTCCGATTGAGCTTTGGTATGGAATTTTGCCAATTTCTGCTGGAGTATTTGGAGTGCCACTTGGTTTTGCAGTGATTATCTTAGTAAGTCTGGTTACTCCAGCGCCTAGAAAAGATATTCAAGAGTTAGTCGATCATGTGCGTTACCCAATACTTCGCGGTGATACGGTCAACACCACAGCTGCATAATTTGTTATTGTTCGATTAATAAAAAACCCGCTACCAGCGGGTTTTTTATTAACTACGGATGATCCTTGATTCAATCAAGTGCGTAATGTTATAAATAAGGACAAATACCGATAAAAATTGTTTAAAATTTCATCGTATCCAACAAAGAGTCAATCAAAGGAAATCATGCAAGCAGCTATCTATCATCAATTTGGTAAGGCCAAAGAGGTTATTGAGGTTCGAGAAGTAGAAAAACCAGAGCCTCAAGAGGGACAAATTCGGGTCAAGTTGTTTTGTGCCGGGGTCAATCCATCGGATATCAAGATGCGCTCTGGAACGTCCCGACCTTTGACTGGCAATTGGCAAATACCTAGCAGTGATGGCGCAGGGATTGTTGATGCAATTGGGCCTGGAGTAGACCGTTTTAAAGTAGGCCAGAGAGTTTGGGTGTTTAATGCCGCCTTTATGCGGCCTCAGGGAACTTCATCTGAGTACACGGTGATTGAGTCTTGGATGGCATCTTCTTTACCTGATCACTTATCTTATGTTCAGGGTGCTTGTTTGGGTATTCCGGTCATGACTGCGCATCGTTGCTTGTTTTCTGATGGTCCTATTGACGGAAAAACTGTCATGATTAGTGGCGGTGCTGGTGTGGTGGCGCATTATGCAATTCAGCTAGCCAAATGGGGTGGTGCCAGAGTCATCACGACGGTTAGTTCCGATATAAAAGCGCAGCATGCGAAAGCTGCAGGCGCTGATTGCATCATTAATTACCGAACA
>CALPOM020000187.1 GCA_943325205.2 Thermoflexus hugenholtzii JAD2
CTCAAGTTGGCGGCGTTTATGAAATCAAATATCGTCTATATGATGTGGTAAAAAATCAGTCTCTAGGAGGAACCTCCGTTACCGTTACCAAGCAAGATCTTCGCAGAGCAGGCCACGTCATTGCGGATGATATCGTGCAACGATTAACGGGTGAGCGCAGTATATTTTCAACTAGACTGTCCTATGTGGTTCGAAACGGAAAGCAATACCAACTGATGATTTCCGATTCGGATGGACAAAACCCACGGGTTGCCCTAACGAGTTCGGAACCAATCATCTCACCAGTCTGGTCCCCTGATGGTAAAAAGGTCGCTTATGTTTCTTTTGAGACAAAAAAACCTGTAATTTTTGTCCATGAACTAGCAACTGGTAAACGCATTATCCTAGCAAACCAAAAAGGGAATAATAGCGCCCCTTCTTGGTCGCCTGATGGAGAAAAGTTGGCGGTTTCTCTCTCGCAAGACAACAATACGCAAGTCTATACAGTCAACGCTGATGGTACAAACCTAAAACGCATCTCAAAAAGTTCCGGGATTGATACCGAACCGCAATGGTCTATCGATGGGCGGTCTATTTATTTCACGAGCGACCGTGGGGGCTCGCCGCAAATTTACCGGATGAGCTCAGATGGAGAATCAGCGGGATCTGCCCAGCGCGTCACTTTTAAACATGCATTTGCAACAAGTCCGCGGATTTCTCCAGACGGAAAATATTTAGCCTATATTGCTAGAGCCGGAGGGTATAAGTTGCAGTTATTAGAACTGAGGACCGGCGAGGTCGTTGGCCTTACCCAAACAAGTTATGACGAAACCCCGAGCTTTGCCGCTAATGGGAAATTTATTCTCTATGCAACTAGGGCCAATGGGCGTCCTGTCTTAGCCGCGGTATCGACCGACGGTAGTGTAAAACAAATATTAAGCATTCCTGGTTCAGAGGTAAAAGAGCCGGCTTGGGGCCCTTTTATGAACTAAACAAGAGGCCACACTGGCAATCTTTTTTAAAAAATTGCCAGTGAACTTAATTACCCTATGCTTAATTACCCTATGATTTATAAGGGTGGTTTCAAGTTTAAAGTTCCTAGTATCAAATTCCTAATATCCTAATACTTAAAGCCTTAGTGTGAGAGTTCATACCACAATAAAGAATATATACCTAAAATCCAACTAAAACATCATCAATCAACTAAAAAGCCAAGAACCCTGGTCAATTAGTCTAAAACACGCAGTTAAATAATATGATCATGCTAAAAAAATATCGTATAAAATTGAAATGTATCAAGCGTAACGAGTAATTAGCCTGTGAAAGGTGGTTTGGGATGCATTTATTGAAATCACATTCCCCCAGTAATAGTTGCTTTAAATCAATAACACTTTATATGGCCTTTAAGGACTAAAAAATGACAACTATGACATCCAATTCGATGCAGTTAAACCAGATATCAGGATATTCTTTATATCGTCGCCTGAACTTGTTTTTGATTTTAACGATGGCCCTAATTCTTGGAGCCTGCGCATCGGGGGTTAAGCTGGATGACATCGACGGCCCCTCTAAGAAGGCTACTGCTGGATCCGCCCCTACAACGTCGCAACCGAATCCATTTGCTAATCAGCCTTGGAATGACCCTAAGAATCCCCTCTTTAATAAAAGCTTTTACTTTGAATTTGATAGCTATGTTGTCAAAGCAGGTGATCAAGCTACCCTAACAACCCATGCTAAATTTCTAAATGCCAATAAAAATCAAAAAGTGATTATTCAAGGCAATACGGATGATTCTGGTACAACCGAATATAACTTGGCTCTAGGCCAAAAACGCTCAGATGCAGTGCGCAGAGCTTTGAATCTACTTGGTGTAGCTGAAAACCAAATGGAAGCTGTCAGTCTTGGCAAAGAAAAGCCCAAAGTTCCTAATTCGGACGATGCTGCTCGTGCAGAAAATCGTCGTGCTGACTTAATTTATCAATAATCCTTGCCCGTGCAATTGATAAGCTCTCAGCAGTCAAGCCAAACAATATTGGGTTGGCCTTACCTTGGTTTATTACAAGTCGTTCTAATTAATTCGATATTGCTTGTACTACTGATATTGCTACCGCCGCCGGCCCATGCGATTTTCCAAGATGATGACGCTCGTAAGCAAATTAATGTACTGACTAAAAGTCTAACCGATCTCAACAAAAGTATTACTAGCATTACCGACGAAAATAAAACGAATCAACGTGCCATCCTTGTCTTGTCAAATGCCAATGAGAGCCTTAAATCAGAGAATGCGGCTCTCAAAGGTAAGGTAGAAGAACTTGAAAAAACTATTGAAGAGCTGCAAGGTGGACTAAAAAGTTACTTTAAGGAGCTCAACGATCGTTTAAAACAAATTGAACCGGAGATGGTTGATATTGAAGGTATAAAAGGTCCAATAACTCCTATAGAAAAGCAAACTTATGAGCTCGCTTTAAAAGAGTTCCAAGATGGTAGTGCTTCTAAAGCTGAAAACTTGCTGAATGAATTCATCAACAAATATCCAAATAGCCCCTACTCGCCTCTAGCCAACTACTGGTTAGCTAATAGCAAATACGCAAATAAAGATTACAAAGCAAGTATTACCATTGCTGAAAATTTAATCAAGCGCTACCCAGATCATCCACGAACTCCAGAAGCACTCATTACCATTGCTAATTGCCAAATTGAAACCGGTAAAAAAGCAGATGCTCGAAAAACATTAGAATCCATTGTCAAAAAATATCCGACGAGTAAATCAGCGAGTACGGCTGTTACCATGATTATTGCCCTAAAATAAAATGGTTGGCGATTTTGCCCCCAATAGTTTCGCGCAGTTTAAACCTAGACGCAAAGGCGACGTTGCCGTTGTTCTCCTCTCAGGAGGATTAGACTCAGCAACAGTTCTTGCCTTAGTAAAAAATCTGGGTTACAGCACTTATGCCCTGTCTTTTCGTTATGGGCAAAGGCACTCTTCTGAGCTAATTGCTGCTGAAAAAATTGCTCTGCAATATGATGTGGCTCGTCATGAAATCATCGATTTAGATCTGAGTAAGTTTGGTGGTTCAGCTCTGACTGATATACATATAGATGTTCCTGTGAATCAATTAGGTACAACAGCCCAATCAAACACAACAAATCAACATACTCCAGAGATCCCAATAACCTATGTACCCGCAAGAAATACGATTATGCTTTCTTGCGCACTAGGCTGGATGGAGGCTTTAGGCGCCGCGGATATCTTCTTTGGTGCAAATGCCGTTGATTATTCGGGCTATCCAGATTGTCGACCTGATTATGTTAGATCATTTGAACAACTCGCTAATCTTGCCACACGCATTGGCGTAGAGGAAAGGTCGGTACGAGTTCACGCACCAATAATCGCTCTGAATAAAGCTGAGATTATCCATACAGGTTCGTCGCTAGGCGTTAACTTTTCTTTGACCGTGTCGTGCTATCAGGCCAATCATGAAGGACTTGCATGTGGCCTTTGTGAATCCTGTCGGCTCCGGCGAGAGGGTTTTAATCAGGCTGGAGTTAGTGATCCGACAAGGTACCTCAAACCCTAATAGCTCAATAAAGCGAGTCTGACTCATTTTTCAGTAAACTCCTACGCCAAAGGA
>CALPOM020000188.1 GCA_943325205.2 Thermoflexus hugenholtzii JAD2
AATGAAAAATAGACTACTCATTTTTTGAAATATAAGAATAAATTACGGAGATATCGTTGAAAACAAAAAAAGAAATAGGCCTAGCAATTATTGGTTGCGGACGGATCGGAACTTTACGAGGGAAATTAGCCAATATGCACCCTTCAGTCGGTTATATAGCCGTATCTGACTCTGATCCTGTGGCTGCTGAAAAGCTGGCTAAAGCCTTAGGTGCGGATTTTTGGAGTACTGATAGCCAAGAAGTAATGGCACGTCCTGAGGTCAATGCGATCGATATTGCCACGAGCGAGCATGAACACACAAAACCACTATTAGCCGCCCTTGAGCGAGGTGTGCCAGTTTTAGTCGAGAAGCCTTTGGCTTTATTAGAGAAAGATGCGGACTTGATTTTAGCTAGATCGGTGGCGTTAAATAGTGATTTACATATTGGCTACTCGAGGCGATATAAAAATCGTTATTTGATTGCCAAGGAGCAGATTATGCAGGGGCGGTTAGGAACCATTACTGGGGCATGCGCACGTTTGTATAACTCACGTTCGCAGTGTTTTGCGATGTTGCAACGGAATAAAGGTGCTACACCTGTAGTAGATGCTTTGACATATTACGTGGATTTAATGGGTTGGTTTTTGGCAGAAAATCCAGTCGTAGAGGTATTTGCAAAAGGACAAAAGGGCGTTATACATCAGGCTGGTTATGATACGGAGGACGTGACATGGGCTATTCTGACTTGTAAAGATGGTGCAGTCGTGAACTTGGGTGTGAGTTATGCCCTACCTGAAAAATGGCCATCGGTTGGTCATAGTGCTCGCGTCGAACTACTTGGTACCCACGGTACTTTATTAATCAACGACGATCACACTGATCAAGTCATGCAGACTGAAGTTGGTTTCCCGCATGTATATTTATCGGATCATCAACTGCAGACAGTGTTTTTAGAAAGTTCCACCCCAGGAGATTGGGCCCTAGGAGATTTTCTTGGGCCAATTGCTGATGAGACTAGAGCCTGGTTAGATTATGTTTCTACTGGTAAACCGTGTAATTTAGCTCAGCCTGCTGATGCTCGGAGAACCTTGGCAGTGACCTTGGCGATTGAAGAGTCTGCAAGAATTGGTAAAACAGTTTATTTAGGAGAGCAGTAATGCGAGTGCTATTTGGGATATGTTTTATATTGCACAGCGCATTTGCCTTTGCCACCTATCCTGATAGACCCATCAGGTTGATTGTGGCGTATCCACCTGGTGGGGGGACGGATATTATTGCGCGCCTGATTACACCAGAGTTATCTAAAAAGCTTGGGCAATCGATCACGATTGAGAATCGGGGTGGTGCTAGCGGCAATATTGGTACTGAGGCAGCGGTTAATGCTATTCCAAATGGATATACCTTGTTGATGGGTAATATTGCCCCGAATGCAATTAATCTAAGTATTTTTAAAAAATTACCGTTTCATCCCGAAAAAGATTTATTACCGATCTCTTTGGTCGCAATAACGCCTAATATTTTAATTGCAAATGTAGACTTACCGGCTAAGACGATGAGTGAATTAATGAGTCTGGTAAAGGCTTCACCTGGAAAAATCAACTTTCCATCGGCCGGTAATGGCACCTCATCGCACCTTGCTGGAGTTTTATTTAATTCGATGGCTAATGTGCAAATGGTTCATATCCCCTATAAAGGGGGAGGTTTAGCGTTGAATGATTTATTGGGTGGGCAGGTACAAGTATATTTTGCAACGATGCCAGCTGCGATGCCATTTATTAAATCAGGTAAGCTGCGTCCTCTAGGTGTAACCTCCGAGCAACGTTCTGCCACCTTGCCAGAAATTCCCACGATTAGTGAGTCGGGCTTGCAGGGTTATAGTGCAACAACTTGGTATGGGCTTTATGCCCCCAAAGGAACTCCCAACGAAATTATTGTACAAATCAATCAAGCGACGATTGAAGTTTTAAAAATTCCAGAACTCAAAGAGCAATTGCTACAGCGCGGGTTTGAGCCAGTTGGAAACTCGCCAAAGCAATTTGCGAATTTTATTTCAGGGGAGATTACGAAGTGGGCAAAAGTGGTTAAGTTGGCTGGTATTGAGCCAGAATAAAGCCTTAATTACGAATCAAATCAAGATGGCGAATTAATAGCTTGTAATTACTTTACCCCAATGTGGATTTGGTTTTGGAAAGGAACTCATATCTGTAGTTTGACGATGCGCTCGCAAAGCATTGGAGGTTGTACTCAGAATATTTAAAAGAACGGGCTTATTAAACTGCGCTTCAAGAATTGGGACTGCGTGCATCGCATACCAAAGACCGCCAGGCATGAGGAGCGCCTGCGCATCCGGAGCCGCAAGCAGGGCCTCGGATCCAAGCTTGAGCGCTAAATGATGATCAGCTTGGGCATTGGCCAACTTGTTTTCAGACAAGGATCTACCTTGTGAGCGAAAAGCAAGCACAGTTATGCCAGCTTCTTTGAGGTATTGGATTAAGGCTTGCGTGACATTTTCTGACCACCTGGTTGCTAGAGCAATTTGAGAAATGCCTAAGTGTTTTAAGGTGTCGATATGTGCTTCAAGATCTGTATCGCAAACCAAGCCAGTTCTTTTGCTGGACTCTTCAAGTAGACGCAGAGTTCGCTCACGACCCAAGGCGGCGGCCACTGGAACCCCGCTAAGAGCAATTCGGTCTACTTGTTTATTGGTTAGCAAATCGAGGCAGGAGTAAAACGTTGGGAGTTGCTTTTCGACTGATTCAAGAGTGTATTCACCAAGGTCTAGGCCCGTTGTAACGAGCATCATTCCTTCCGGCGCAACAGCATAAAATTGGTACGCATCTAAATCTGTATAGCGATGCGGAATAATATAACCTAGCTGGTACCATGGACAAATTGGATTCATTCGACTTTGATCCCTGCCGATTTAATTAATTTTGCCCATTTGATATTTTCTTTAACCATGTAAGCGGATAGTTCTTCGGGCGAACTTCCAATAGGGATAATTCCACTACTGCTTAAGAGAGCCACAAAGTCGGGTTGCTTTAAGATTTTAATAAAGGCTGCATGCAGCTTCATCACAACATCTTTCGGGGTTCCAGTGGGGGCCACGATCCCATACCAGACCCCAGAATCATAACCAGGCACCCCGGCTTCGGATAGGGTTGGAATATCTGGTAAAGCAGAAGAGCGCTTTGAACCAGTTACGGCTAAGGCTCTTAGTTTGCCAGTTTGAATATGTTGGCTTGAACTAACTGGGGGTGTGAAAAGTACTTGGACATGTCCAGCAAGCACATCCGCCATGGCCTGCCCACCGCCTTTGTAGGGAGTGTGAACCATTTGAGTGCCAGTCATATTGGTAAATAGAGCTGCGGCCAGGTGAGCACCACTACCATTTCCAGAGGTGGCGTAATTGAGAGAATTCGGCGCAGCTTTTGCCAGGGCGATGAGCTCCTTAATCGATTTAACCGGCACGCCAGGATTGACGACTAATAAATAGGGTCCTTCAGCCAGAAGAGTAATGGGTACGAAATCTTTTTGGACATCATAGGGAACTTTATCAAACAGACTCATATTGACAGCCAATTGCGGG
>CALPOM020000189.1 GCA_943325205.2 Thermoflexus hugenholtzii JAD2
AGGCGATCTGTTTGTAATACTTGTGGAATTACTCGGTATGACCTACCCGCCACAGAGAAATAATTCACAAACCCGCCCCCCATAGCCGCCGATAACTCCACTCCCAAATCCTGTGCAGTCATGCCAAGGGCAGCTAACTTTTCACGATTAATTTCTAATACATCTTGCGGCTTATTGATTTTCAAATCTGTGTCAATAAAGAAAAACATACCGCTACGTCGTAATTGATCTAATACGGATTGTGATACATCATTTAAATTTTCATAAGACTCTGTCGTCTTAATCACTACCTGAACTGGTAATCCTTGCGCACCAGGCAATGCTGGGAACTGAAAAGCGGCAACTCGCACACCAGCAATGGTGTTCCATTTAGCTTGCATTTCTTGTTGAAATTTTGTTGCGTTCTTCTTACGCTCGTCCCAATCTTTCAGAATTACTCCTCCAAAACTACTCGTAGGACTTGTGATTTGAAACATCTGTTGATATTCCGGCTCTTTACTAGACATTTCATGAATCTGATCTGCATAGGTTTGCATTTGATTAACAGTTGCATTCGGCGGCCCAGATGCCTGCATTAAAACAATACCCTGATCTTCAATTGGAGCTAATTCCGCCTTTGAAGTCATAAATAAATAAACTACCGCAACAAGCAACAAGGCCCCCATCACAATCATGACTTGCCAAGTACTTAAAACACTCGTTAGTGATTTTTGATATTGACTCTCTACACGGTTAAAAACGGATTCAATTTTTAGTGCAAATTTTCCAGGGCTCTCATCATGCTTTAAAAATCTCGCGCACATCATCGGCGATAAAGTCAAAGCAACGATACCAGAGACAGCTACAGCGCCAGCCAAAGTAAATGCGAACTCAGAAAATAGGGCGCCTGTTAAGCCTCCTTGAAAACCAATCGGAATATACACAGCAATTAATACAACCGTCATTGCCAAGATAGGCATCCCTAATTCTCTAGCGGCAAGAATCGACGATTCAAAAGGAGATTTACCCTCCTTCATATGCCGATCAACGTTCTCCACGACAATAATTGCATCATCTACAACTAACCCAATTGCTAAAACCAAAGCTAATAGCGTTAATAAATTAATCGAATACCCTAATAACTGCATGACAAAAAAAGTTCCAATCAGCGATAGCGGCATGGCGATAATAGGAATTAAAACGGCTCTAAAGTTACCTAAGAATAAAAAGATAACTACCGTCACAATGAGTAAAGCTTCAACTAATGTATGGATGACTTCCGTAATTGAAGTCGTGATAAATTTAGTTGAGTCATAGACGATTTCACCTTGTAAGCCAACGGGAAATTGTCTTTGGATTTCTGGCATGGTATCGCGTACACGTTTAGCAACGTCCAATAAATTAGCCTCTGGAGCCACCTTAATACCGATAAAAACGGATTGCTTGCCACTAAATGCGACATTCGTCGAATAGTCCTCGGAACCTAAACTAACTGTGGCAACTTGCTCTAACCGAACAATATCACTGCCATTACTCTTAATAATTAATTGCCGAAACTCATCTAGGGTATGTAAATCAGTGCCAGCCACTAAATCTACACTGATCATATCTCCCTTAGTAGAGCCAACCGTCGATAAAAAATTATTCGCCGAAATGGCTTTATAGACATCTGCCGCGCCAACTCCTAAACCAGCCATCTTCGATTGATCTAACCAGGCCCTTAACGCAAATTTTCGTCCACCTAAAATTTCAGCATTTTGAACTCCAATTACTGAGTCTAATTTAGGCTTAACTACTCGTAACAAGTAATCGGTAATGCTATTGTTCGGCATTACATCACTCGAAAATCCCATATACATCGCAGCAGTTGATTGGCCAACTTGGACTGTTAATACGGAAGCTTGCGCTTGGGGGGGTAGCTGATTTTTTACTGAACTAATTTGCGTACTAATTTGCGTTAAGGCTGCATTGGCGTTGTAATTGAGTCTTAAGGTCGCCGTAATGGTTGAAAGTCCACTCACACTCGTCGAGGATAAATAGTCAATCCCCTGCGCCTGAGCAATAGCACCCTCTAGTGGCTGTGTAATAAAGCCAGCAACTGTCGCTGGATCAGCTCCAAAATAAGCTGTTGTAATCGTTACTAAAGCATTCTCCGTCTTTGGGTATTGATTAACTGGTAATGATTTAACGGCCTTAAATCCTAGTAATAGAATTAATAAACTCACCACAATTGAAAGTACTGGCTTTTGTATAAAAATATCAGACCATTTCATACAAAAGCCCCATCAAATAAAACGCGTAAAAAATATAGAAAAAACATTATTTTTCCAATGGTTTAGGATTGGCATTGTTAGCAGGCAAAACAGTATTGTTAATGATTAATGGCGTACCATTTTTTAACTTTAACTGCCCACTAGTCACTATCTCACTGCCAGGCTTTAAGCCTTGCAAGATAGCAACCTGATCTCCACGCGTAGCGCCCGTCGTGACAAAGGTCTGCTCTGCTTCTATGATGGGCTTACCATCCTTGTCTAAGCGATCAGTCTGATTCACTACAAAAACAATTGAGCCATAGGGGTTGTAGGTAACTGCTGTTTGTGGAATCGTCATATACTTCACCGCAGATCCAAGCTCTAAGACAACATTTGCAAACATACCTGGTAATAATTTCTTATCCAAATTGCTAACAATCGCTTCAACTTGAATATTACGCGTATTTAATTCAACCTTCGGACTAATGGCTGAAACCTTACCCTTAAAAACTCGCTCCCCAAAAGCGTCTGCCTTTAATAAAATATCCTGTCCTTTTTCAATCTTTCCCACCGTGTTTTGTGGCAAGGTAAAGTCAATAAATATAGGATCAATTGTTTGTATAGTAAATAACTTATCGCCCGGATTAACATATTGCCCAGGGTTAATTGTTACAATCCCGACCCTACCGCTAAAAGGTGCTTTTAAGTTCTTTTTCGAAACCAATGAAGTTTGCTGTCGAACTTGCGCTTGTTTGGCTTTTAAGTCTGCTGAACTCGCATCAAAGACATTCTGGCTAATTGCCCGGATCTCTAGCTGCATACGATCGCGGTCATTAATAATCTTGGCTAAATCTGCCTGCGCTTTGAGTGCGTCCAAGAGAGCAATATCAGCCGCCTGAGTTAGTTCTACTAGAACATCTCCAGCTCGCACATCCATCCCTGAAGTGACTGGAACTGCCCGAACAATTCCACTCACTTCCGTACTTAACTCGACCCCCCGAAATGCGCGCACATTGCCAACTGCGCTCAGCTGAGGTTGCCAATCATCCTCAACCACCTTGATCGTACTAACAGTCTGGGGCGGAGAACCAGCCCCACTCATATATTTTTTAATCATCACTGATTTAAAAATATTAAATGCGACTATTAGCCCCATCAAAATCAAGATACTCAAAAGCATGATGATCATTCGACGCCGAATCGGAGGCATATCTCTCAATATTTTTCGCATACCTTTTACTTGTTTTGGAGTATTCATTTTTTATTCAATTCAAAAATCTCAATGAGAGTATTTAACAATCCTATTTATGCAGGGTTGATTGATAAGC
>CALPOM020000190.1 GCA_943325205.2 Thermoflexus hugenholtzii JAD2
TGCGTCTCATAACTCATCCTTGAGGACCACCTCTGAATCGGGAGCCTTAACTTGTGCGATTGTTTTTAGAGCTGGCGTAACTGGTTTACGTGATGCTAACTTGGTTTTTTTCTTTGACCAAAACATCCTATTTCTCCAAAAAGGGTTACAAGGTAAGTATCTACGATTTAAGACACTTGAGCAAGAGGACAAGCACTTGACCTAAACTTTTCTTTACGCCATTTCGACTAAGGCATTGGCTTTTCTTAAATGTACGGGCAGTATTTTTAAACTATCTCGATATTTAGCAATAGTACGACGAGCAACGATAAAACCTTGATCAGCCATGAGCTGCACGATTTTGCTATCAGACAAGGGCTTTTTAGGATTTTCTGCGCCAACCATTTGGGCGATTAAGGTTCGTATAGCAGTTGAAGAGACGGTACCGCCAGTTTCTGTTTGAACTTGGCTACCAAAGAAGTATTTGAATTCAAAAGTACCCTGTAGGCAGGTAAGGTATTTTTGAGTTGTCACCCGAGAGATTGTAGACTCATGTAATTCTAGACGCTCTGCAATTTCACGCAGCACCATCGGGCGCATGCCAATCGGACCATACTCAAAGAAATTTTGCTGCATTTTGACAATTTCGTTAGCGACTTGCAGAATTGTTTCATTCCGCTGGACAATATTTTTTACTAGCCAGCGCGCTTCTTGCAGTTTTTGAGCAATGCCCTCCGAAACAGAAGACTTTTTTGAAGCCTCAATAATCTTCGAATACTCTTGGTGAAGTGATATTTTAGGAAAGGCTGCCGGATTGGGTAATGCTTGCCATTTACCTTGAGACTTTTTAATGACGATATCCGGCGTCAAGATTGGATCGGACGTGGTTTCGAGATGCTCGACAGGATTGTGCTTTAAAGAACGAATCAGTTTCAGTGCATGTCCCAGTTCAGCATCGGTAATGCGTAATGTTTTCTTGATTTGCGCATAATCTTGGTTACTTAATTCTAGTAAAAGTTCTGTTACGATGCGTGTGCCATGAGCCCAAGTCGGCGTATCTTTTAGAGTCGCTGAAAATTGCTTTAGTTGAATCTGTAAGCACTCAGCAAGATCTCTAGCTCCTACGCCAACCGGATCTAATTGTTGGAGGTAGCTAATCGCCCTCTGTATTTGTTGCGTTGGGGAGCCATTTTCAGGATCAAGGTAAAAAGCTACCTCTTCAATGAGCTCATCCATGGACAGGCGCAAGTAGCCTTTTTCATCTAAGTTGCCGGCTAGACTTGCGATTAGGGCTTTTTCTTCAGGGCTTAAGCGAAACAATTTAATCTGGTCAAGCAGATGATCAAACAGGGAAGTTTTCTGAGCAACTTGGTTAATGGGATCATTTTCATCATCAGTAATATTTACTTTACTAGAAGAAGAGCTTAAGTTGGATAAATAAGGCAATGGCTCTAATGGAGCTGCAGACATCTCCGAATCAAACTCTAAAAAGGGATTTGCCTCTGTCAGATTGATCAGCTCCTGCTCTAGTTCATTGGCAGATAGCTGCAGTAACTTAATCGACTGTTGAAGTTGCGGCGTGAGAACTAGATTTTGGGTAAAACCTAAGTTAATTGAAGCCTTCATTACCTATCAGTTTTAAATTAATCTTAATTGGTATTATGCATTTATTTTTTTAAATATTCTATAAGGATTATGTAGTGTCTTACGCAGAAAGACACAATACTTGGAGAATTAGCACCTTTTTTGACGCAGGCCTCATTAGGAATAGAACGACTGAAAATAGGGTAATGATTTATTTCAATTAATTCCTTGGGGGGTGATAAAATCAACATTTTGCAAGTGATTATTACTTTTACATTTTTGGAGTTTGATTTGTCGTATAAACCGTATTCACGCATACCATTTTATAAACCCCGGTTGAAACGTAACTTAAAGAGCCATATTTTCATTTTATTAGCTAGTTTTTTGGGAATTTCTAGTGTTTTTGCTAAT
Source organism: Thermoflexus hugenholtzii JAD2 (assembly GCA_943325205.2). Taxonomy (GTDB): domain Bacteria; phylum Pseudomonadota; class Gammaproteobacteria; order Burkholderiales; family Burkholderiaceae; genus Polynucleobacter. Next base: position 1,975 of record CALPOM020000190.1, read on the forward strand.
ATTCCGACTGGTCCTTTAGAGGACTTGTTGGCTAAGGGGAATCCAAAAGTAGCCTTAGCTGAAATTGAAAAGCAAAAAAAAGACTTAAATCCAATTGATTATGTGATTATGAAGTCGTCTGCCTTGATTATGGCAAAGAATTGGAAAGACGCTATTGATATCTTGGAGCCAGCTTATAAGAACGATCCGAAAAATGCAGTAGTCGCCAACAATTACGCAGCGGCTTTATGGGGTAGTGGAAAAAAAGATGCCGCAAAAAAAATTCTAGAAAATACTTTATTAACAACTTCACCAGCTTTTCGTAATTTACGAAAGATTTATGCTGTTCAAGCGGCGGAATCCTATAGTAAAGCACTCGATGGCAAGAGCTCTAGTCCGTCTGTCGAGTTATATGCAACGGCTAAAAATGGCCTCGATTTAGAGGACAAAACGAGTGGGCAATCAGCACCGCCAAAGATCGTTGCAATTACGCCCCCACCTCCGATTGAACCCTCTGTAAAAGCCAGTACTACCAAGCCAGTAGAGGAGTTAGCTGAAAAAGACGACTCTTCAAAAAGGGCTGATAAGCCCGTTGAAACCAAAGATTCTAAAGATAGCAAAAACCCAGACTTTGTTTTAGTTGAAAAGAATATCCGCGACTGGGCGAATGCTTGGTCGAATAAAAATGTGAAGGCTTATCTGGCTTTTTATTCAAATAATTTTTCTCCAGATGGCGGCTTATCGTATGGTGACTGGGTAGAGCAGCGCCGTCAGCGCGTATCAAAGCCTGGAGAAATTAAGGTTCAGGCAGAAATTTTGAATGTGTCGTATTCAGGTAAGAAAATTGTAGTTAGCATTCGCCAGCGGTACACATCTGTTAATTTGAAGACAAATTCTGTAAAATACATTGAGTGGGCTAATGAGCAAGGTAAGTGGGTAATTACGCGCGAGTCGAATAATAGATAATGTAATTTAGGATTGAGGATCAATGAAGCTGAGTTGTTTAAATAGATATCTAGTTTTTGTAAGTAGCTTCATCACTTTAAGTACCTTTTCCAGTGTTATTTACGCCAATGGCGATTATTTAATCCGTCAAGGCTTACAGGAACTTGTTCAAAGAGCCAATTTTGACAAGGCTGAAGAATTCATTACGCGTGCGAGTAAGGAGCACCCTAATTTTAAGTTGGCAAAGTTTTTAGAAGCTGAACTGTATACAGCGATGTTAGGTAAAGAAGTTGCCTTGCGTGAGAAGAGTATTGCTATAGACGCCGATAGTATTTCTTACGACCTCTTAGAAGAGGCTAAATTACGCTCATCTGCACCATCTAATCTTGCGCAACTGCGACCCTTACAGATTTTAAAGATGCCTCCGAATATGGATTTTATGATATTAGTTGACGCATCATTACACCGGGCATATGTCTTAAAAAACCAAAACGGTGAGCCTGTATGGGTCCACGATTTTTTTATCACACTGGGTAAGTTAGGTATTGGGAAACAAAAAGAAGGCGATCAAAAGACGCCGCTGGGGCTTTATCAA
>CALPOM020000191.1 GCA_943325205.2 Thermoflexus hugenholtzii JAD2
CCTTTGTATAAAGCCTGAGTAGTTGTGGTTGCTTAGGCGTTATGCTTTTTTAAGTGATCCTTCTTGAACTAGAGGTATAGGTTCTAACCTAGATGGACTAGCTGTGATACTCAGCCCGTTATTAGCAAGATGCCAGGACGGTTCTTGGATACTCATAACAATTTCTGTTAATTTTTGGCCCCAAAGATTACGGATCATTTTGAAGTAGGCATTATCTTCATCAATTGTTACTGCTTTACTCAGTGAAAATTGATCTTTTTCATAGACCAGAAGATCAAGCGGCAGACCTACAGAAATATTACTTTTTAGGGTGGAGTCCATGGAGATGAGAGCGCATTTGGTGGCTAGATCGATCGGTGTTTGATAATTCAGCACGCGATCTAAAATTGGTTTGCCATATTTCGCCTCACCGATTTGTAAGTAACAAGTTTCTTGCGTAGATTCTAAAAAATTACCAGCGGAATAAATATGAAAAAGCCGGGGTCTCTCACCAAGTACTTGCCCACCAAATAAAAAATTACAAGCAAATTCAATATTTTCCTCATCAAAAGCTTGTTGATAGCGCTCTTTGACTTTTCGAATAGCGTGTCCAACTACTACCGCTGCATCATAAGTGCTATTGGCAGTCCATAGATTCATTCCTTCAAAAAGAGCTCCTTGATGAAGTATTTCCTGAACCGCTTGCGTAATGGCAAGATTTCCTGAACTGAGAAGACTAAATAAACGGTTATTTTTATTTTGGAAGATAGTCATTTTCCGAAATAATCCTATATCGTCTACACCGGCATTGGTTCTAGTATCGGACAAAAAAACAATACCCTCTTGAAGGCAGATAGCAACACAATAGGTCATATATTTGAAAATGATTAGGCAAACACAAATGTCTAATTTAACATTTTTCTATAGTAATTTTAGTAATTAGTTCCTCAGTACCCCCACCTGAACGGATTCCCTTGACAGGACAAGCGTGGGAGTAGTCACGCCCAACTGCTAATCGGATATGTCGTTCATCGCTAAAACATGCATTGGAAATATCAATGCTTGTCCAAACTCCATCTTCTGGATTAAGACAAACATCAACCCAAGCGTGACTTGCCAGATCTGTTGTATCTGTTGCGTAAAAATAACCACTGACATATCTAGCAGGAACATTGAGTTGGCGACATAATCCGATCATGATGTGGGCATGATCTTGACAAACACCAGAAGAGAGCGCAAAGGCTTCTATAGCAGTTGTTTTTGTACTCGTACTGCCAGGGGTATAAACTACTTTGTCACATATTTTTTTTGCTAGGTCTTGAATAAACTGCGCACTCCACTCCGAAGTACTAGACAATTGGAAGAAATTTAACATATCATCAGAGGGTTGAGTCAGAGGAGTTTGCTGTAAAAGATAATACGGCGATACGGCCGAACTCTTATCTGGAAAAGTTAATTCGGGGCTTGATTGTATTTCACCTCGGACATCAATGATCATGGACGAGTAATTATTTTCCATGACAAAAACATGAGATGTATTGCCAAAAGCATCTACAGATTCATGGGTTTTCCCGGGCGTATTCATTTTCCATGAGATGACTTGTTGATTAGGAAGTGATAGAGGCGTTAGGCGTAACTCATGAATTGAGTGGTGAACTGCTTGCTCATAAATATATTCAGTTCGGTGAGAGATTTTTAAAAGAGCCATTAAGAGACCGCTAAAGGGATTAAATAATGATTACTGAATTCATCAGCAATATGATTGATTCGCTCTAAAAATTCCTGAATAAATTCATCTAATCCTTGGCTATAAATATCTTCAATTGAGGAATAGTCCAACTCAGATTTTAATTTTCCAACTAATCGTTCCATTTCTTTTGATTTTGGATTTTTTAATAAATTTACAAGTAACAACATAGAATTCACACATTTGGTGAGTGATCTAGGTAATTGGGGATTGAAAACAAGCAAATCTACGATTCGTTCAGGGGTGATTTGATCTGAGTAGGCTTGCCTGAATATTTCAAATGCAGAAACAGATCTTAGAAGTGAAACCCAGTGATAAAAATCAAAGACTTCGTTTGACGTATCCGAGTTTATCCCTATTTTTTGGCTTTGCTGTTGGCTATTCAAAATAGCTGTTGGCTTATGATGGCTATAGTATTTGGCTTTCAAGATCCGTGCGGTATTATCTGCTCTTTCTAAATAGGTACCAATCTCCATAAAATGTAGGGCCTCATTAGTCAGCATCGTACCAAAGACAACCCCACGAAATAGATGGCAACGGTATTTTACCCATTCTAAAAAAGCCGATGGATCTTGATTGGGATGATCCGGCAAAAACTTATCCAAATTCATCCATGTAAGATTTTGTGTTTCCCAAACCTCAGACGGGATTTTCCCCCGAATAATACGGGCATTCAATCTTGCTGAGTTTAAGCACGTCACGATACTAGATGGATTATCGGCATCATTAATCATGAACTCTAAAATATTTGCACGCGCATAGGAGGTATATTTTTTTTCAAATACCTGCTCTAGTAAGGACAAATTGAGTAATTTCTTCCAGCTTTGTTCTCTGAATTCGGTTGGTTGCGGCATCAGGGATGTTTGATATGCCACATCCAAAAGGCGTGCTGTATTCTCAGCACGCTCTGTATACCTAGCCATCCAATACAAGCAGTCAGCAGTTCTACTTAACATCGTGCGCTCATCTTTCTAAGACCCAAGTATCTTTTGTACCACCGCCTTGTGAAGAATTGACGACTAATGATCCATCCTTTAAAGCAACTCTGGTCAATCCTCCCTGAACCATTTTGATCTGTTTACCTGAGAGTACGAGTGGCCTTAAATCGATATGTCTAGGGGCAACCCCAGCCTCAACAAAAGTGGGGCAGGTCGATAAGGCTAGGGTGGGCTGTGCAATATACTTTTCAGGATGGGCTTTTAATTGGTTTCTAAATTGCTCAATTTCTGATTGGCTCGCTACGGGACCAATCAACATCCCATAACCGCCAGCACCGTGAGTTTCTTTTACAACTAGCTCTTCTAAATGTGCAAGTGTGTACTTTAAGTCCTCTGGTTTTCTACACTGAAAAGTTGGGACATTTGCTAATATTGGCTTTTCTCCAAGGTAGAATTCAATCATATCGGGGACATAAGGGTAAATCGATTTATCATCTGCAATACCTGTGCCAATGGCATTCGATATGCCAATGTTACCGGCCCGATAAGCAGATAAAAGACCTGGAATACCTAGACTAGAATCCGGTCTTAGGGCCAAAGGATCTAAAAAATCATCATCAATTCGGCGATAAATCACATCGACGATTTGTGGTCCTTGGGTTGTTCTGAGAAATACTTGTTCGTTTTTGACAAATAAATCACGGCCCTCCACTAGCTCAACTCCCATTTGCTGGGCGAGATAAGAGTGTTCAAAATACGCTGAATTAAACATCCCAGGTGTTAAAACAACTAC
>CALPOM020000192.1 GCA_943325205.2 Thermoflexus hugenholtzii JAD2
ATTACGATGTCTTTTGGAACAGCTCCTGGTTTAATTCCGCACATCAAAAATGGGAAGATGATTCCAATTGCTGTTTCGAGTGCTGCACGTATTCCGGCGCTACCGCAGGTGCCAAGTATTGCTGAACTGATTCCTGGGTATGACTTAAGTAACTGGTTTGGTATTTTTGCACCAGGCCAGACCAGTAAGCCGGTCGTTGATAAATTATTCCAATCCATTTCAAAGGCCTTAGCGAGTCCTGATATCAGTGGCCGTTTAACTCAAGACGGCTTTGATTCGATTGGCTTATCCCCTGATAAATTCGATAAAAGTTTTAGAGAAGAATTGGCTTTTTGGCAAAAATTTGTCAAAGAGAACAATATTAAGATCGAATAAGTGGCATAAGCTCCAAATCATTTTGATAATGGAGAGGGCTTTGGGATACGCACAAAGCCCTCCATGATTCGACGTGCAGTTCGACTCATGTTGACTTGAGTTACAACCCATTCCTTGTTCGTGCAGATTGCTTTGGCGCCCACTTCTAGGATCCCTGATGGATGTCCGAAGATGACGGAGTTGGATTGGCGCTGGTTCATACACTCACTGACCAGATTTCCTGGAATGGCCGCGGCAGCGGCAATGGCGACTGCGCCAGTGCCAGTCATTGCATGGTGCATTACACCCATCGATATAACTCGAGCGAGTAAGTGGATTTGATGGGACTCGATTAGTTTTCCGTCGGCGGATGTATAGTCGGCAGGTTTTGCAACAAAGCACAACTTCGGAGTATGTGGCCGACTGCTTGTTGCCTCTTCTGGAGTCTTCGCAAGTCCCATGACAACTGCTCCGTGGGAGCGAATAAGTTCAATGGTATGCAGTAGCTCAGGATTCAAGTTGACATCAGCCTGGAGCTCTGTTCCTTGAAGGCCTAAGGCGCTGGCTTGCATAAAGATTGTTGGTAGGCCAGCGTTAATATAGCTCACTTCAAATTGACCTAAATGAGGTACTGAAAGTAGATCTTTAGGTTTACCGGTAGGCAGGATAGGTCCAGATTCTTGGCCACTATCACCACCTGGGTCTAAAAATTCAAGACGAACTTCGGCTGCGGGGAAGGTTACCCCATCTAGGTTAAAGTCACCTAATTCCAGAACTTCTCCATCTTGCATGGGGACATGGGCAATAATTTCCTTTTGGATATTAGCTTGCCAAATCCGGACGGTTGCCAAACCATTTGGAGGGACTTTTACTAGTCCTTCGCTGATCGCAAAGGGGCCAACTGCAGAGCTTAGATTGCCACAGTTACCACTCCAATCGATGACGGCATTAGCGATAGAAACCTGTCCAAACAAGTAATCAACATCACAATTGGGTCGCGTAGACTTAGCAATAATAACGACTTTACTGGTGCTCGAACTGGCTCCTCCCATACCGTCGATTTGTTTACCATATGGGTCTGGGCTACCCATGACTCGGAGCAATATTTGATCACGTTCACTTGGCTGCGTAGGCAGGTCATGGGCATGAAAAAAAACGCCTTTACTGGTGCCGCCGCGCATATAGACTGCTGGAATTCGTAATTGTTTCATGATTAATATTCTTTTGTGGAGATAGGGGTATGTTTTTACAGAATGATGAACGTAGAATTTTTTACATATAATAATTTTATCTGCAAGCTACGATTTACAAATAAGTATTCTTTTTACTATTGACCTTCTGGTCAATAAGTATTATCTTATGGGTTCTATTCTGTAGCTGTTAGTATGAAATTTTCATAACAGATTGATCAAATTCATTGGAGACAAACATGCAAGCTTTGAAATCAGAAATTCGCGATGGCATGCGTATTGATTGGGATATGCCTATTCAGATGGATGATGGCCTCCTTTTACGGGCGGATATCTTTAGACCAACTCACAACAAGAAATGTCCAGTTATTCTATCTTATGGGCCGTACGGCAAGGGATTGTCTTTTCAAGAGGGTTACAAGACTGCTTGGGAGATTATGGAGCGTGAGAATCCTGATGTGATTCGTGGCTCGTCGAATAAATATCAGAACTGGGAAGTGGTTGATCCTGAAAAATGGGTACCTGATGATTACATTTGTATTCGGATTGACTCTCGCGGAGCCGGTCGCTCCCCAGGATTTATGGACCATAACAATGCGCGCGAGACGAAGGATATTCATTTGTGTATCGAGTGGGCTGCCAAGCAGTCTTGGTGTAATGGCAAGGTGGGGATGAACGGCATCTCTTACTATGCGAGTAATCAATGGCGCGCAGCTGCTTCAAAACCCAAGCATTTAGCAGCTATTTGTGTTTGGGAAGGGTGGAATGACAACTACCGTGAATCCAATCGACACGGAGGAATTGCCTGTTCCTTTCGAAAAAACTGGTTAGAGATGCAGATTAAGACTGTGCAGCATGGCGTTGGTGACCGAGGCAAGCGCAGTCCCATTACTGGGGACACAGTTTGCGGCCCTGAGACACTCAGTCCTGAACAGTTATTGAAAAATGTATCGGATATTTGGAAGATTGTGCTGGAGAATGAGTTTATTTCAGATTGGTACAAAGAGCGCAGTGCTAATTTAGATCGGGTTGATATTCCCGTTTTAAGTGCCGCTAACTGGGGTGGGCAGGGCCTGCATACAAGGGGTAACTTTGAAGGGTTTGTGCGCTCTAAGTCAAAGCAGAAGTGGTTAGAAGTTCATGGTGGTTCGCATTGGGCGCCTTTTTACACAGATTACGGTGTTGCTTTACAAAAGCGTTTTTTTGACCATTATCTGAAAGGCAAGAAAAACGGCTGGAAAAAAACAGCACCGATTAGCTTACTCGTGAGAAGTCCGGGAGAAAAGTTTGTGCAGCGAGATGAAAAAGAGTGGCCGTTGAAGAGAACTCAGTGGACTACATTGCATTTAAATCCGCAGGGGATGACCTTCTCGCAAGATCCAATCACAGAAAATGCTCAGGTCACCTATGACATGATGGGTGATGGGGTGACATTTGCGTTCCCACCTCAAAAACAAGAGGTAGAGTTAACTGGTCCAATGGCTTTGAAGTTGTTTATTTCTTCAACGACTATTGATGCAGATATTTTTGCGGTGGTTCGGGTTTATGACAAAGAAAATAAAGAGGTTTTATTTCATGGCGCGTTAGATCCTAAAACACCTGTGGCTCAGGGATGGTTAAGAGCCTCGCATCGTAAATTAGACAAGAAGAAAAGCTTACCGTATCGCCCTTGGCATACACACGACCAAAAACAAGCATTAGTTCCTGGTCAAGTATATGAATTAGATGTAGAAATTTGGCCTACCTGCATAGTCGTACCTGTTGGTTACCGGATTGCTCTAACTATTCGGGGTAAGGATTACGAGCATGATGGCGCTGCGGCAGTTTTATCGAACATGAAAAATCCGATGAAAGGTTGTGGTCCGTTTGTGCATGATGATGAAGTAGATCGCCCACC
>CALPOM020000193.1 GCA_943325205.2 Thermoflexus hugenholtzii JAD2
CCATTTAACTCAGGCAAGCGTTTAGCCAAAGCTAAAATCATCATCATAGCCTGCTCAGCGCATGCTATATTGGCTCTTCGGCGGAGTGTTAGCACCTTGATTTGTGCGTTCGAACAGGCCATCAAGTCAATATTTTTCGTGATATAGCCGTATTTTTGCACCGCACGAAGATGAGGAGCGCATGCAATTTCGGCGCGTCCAAATGATAAGGACTCAATGATCGCTGCGTCCGCATCTTTTAAAGCGGCCTGTAGCTCGTCTTGTGAATCCACAAAAGTCATCTGGCATTCGCCTAAGTTCTTACAGGTATTTCTTAGATTCTTTGCAAAATCCAAAAAATTCGGGGCGTCATGGGCAAAAAAATCAGCAAAGGCATCAACCTTCTCTTGGGGACAAGTTGGATCTAAGATGATTTCTAAAACCCGAGTAAATACGTCATTTTCAATGACCAAATGCGTCGGTCTTGGCATTATTTAGAATCCTCAGGGTCTATTTGTAAGGCATTAAATACTCGCGTGTGCATATTATAGGTTCCAACTAGAACTGAAATTTCGACGATTTCACGCTCATTCATCCACTCCTTCACTTTTTTAAACACTGCCTCCTCTACATTTGCAGTCATCGTTAATGTATCTACGTAATGAATAATGGCTAAATCACTTTCACTAAAAACATCATTAGTTACTTTCGTTTGCAAAAGTGCTAGGCACTCTTCATCAGTTAGTCCATCTTGTTTTGCAAAGTTGGCGAGATGAACATCAATCACATACCTGCAATGATTTAAGACGGCTACTCTTATAATAGCTATCTCTCTGATTCTGGAGCTGAGGGTTGTTTTCCAGCGCACCGCGTTTAGGAGTTCCATCCAAGTCTTTGCTACTTCAGGACTATGTAACAGTAAACCGTAAACAGGTATTAATTTACCCCGGCGCTGCTCTCGAATTACCTGAATTACTTCTTGTAATTCGGGATGAGATATTTCATTCACATAACTAATTCTTGCCATTACACTTTAACTATTCTTTACAAAATTTTAAAAAATGAAAACTCTTATCACACATAAAAAAACAAACTAACGGTTGATATGTTTGATTTTAATCCACTCGAATATTCGCTTTTATAACAACCTCTTTCCAAACACGTTGCTGTTGCGTGATCAAGGCCGCAAACTCCGCTGCAGGACCGCCTCCAATCAAAGCATCTTCACTCGCAAAACGCTCTGCAACGTTGGGGGTTCGTAAAGCCTTAAAAGATTCTTCTTGTAAACGTTTAATAATATTTTCAGGGGTTTGAGCGGGAACTAATAAACCGTACCACTGTACCGATTCAAATCCCTTATAACCTGATTCAGAAACTGTGGGAACATTTGGCAAGGACGGAATGCGTGCGGGAGTACCAGTTGCAATTGCGCGTAATTTACCCGAGCGGATATGCTGAAGTAATGCTGGTGTACCTGCAGAAAAAGCCTGTAGTCGCCCCGCTAAAAGATCAGTCAATGCTGGCCCAGTTCCCTTATAAGGGATATGCGTCATTTCGATGCCGGTCGCTAATTTTAGATACTCCATCGCCAAATGTCCTGCACTTGCATTTCCCGCAGAGCCATAATTTAACTTACCTGGATAACGCTTGGCATAAGCGACTAAGTCTTTTAAGCTTTCAAATGGCAAATCGGGATGAACCACAAAAAGACTAGGTACTTTTGCTAACAAGGTTACTGGTGCAAAGTCTCGATTTACATCGTAGCCTGTATTGTTAAAAATAAAGGGATTAACAGCTAGGGAACCGACATGCCCAAGAATCATCGTGTGACCATCTGGCGGGGCTTTTGAAACCTCTTGCATAGCAGGTACGCCGCCACCACCCGCCTTATTTTCAATAACAACCGGATATGGTAATTGCCTAGATAATTCTTGAGCAACTGTTCGTGCCACAATATCTGATGTACCGCCAGGTACAAATGGCACGATGAATCGTATTGGTCTATTAGGCCAATTTGCTTGCGATACCGCCGGCTTTAAAAAACTCGCAAGAGTTGATGCTAGAAATGCTTTAAAAGTAAGTCGTCGATTATCAAAATAAATTTTATTCATATTTAATTCTATCTTTTGCAAAAAATTAGTAACTAGTGACTGGAACTTACTCTAATTTAACATTTGCTGCTCCTATCAATGAAAATTTTTTTCATTAGATTAGTTTTACCTATTTCAAAAGCTTCTTATAATATCTTTAAATAATGCCATTGTTTATATGCTTGTAAAGGGTCACCCTGGGGAAATTGAATATAAATATTGAAATACTTCACTGACAACTTAGTCACCCCATATTCCCAAATTTCGGGATGGTGGTGATGGCTGAGTCCAAGATATTGGGTAAGTTTTACCGCCTTTGCCAATATGGGACCATATCCAAACTACGATAAATAATACGACAACGCCAAGTAGAACTGTAGTGATAATCTGCATAAAGCCAGCATGAGCTTGGATCATGATTAACGGATTAGCCCCGGCAGGTGGATGCGCAGTTCTTGTTATTAATAAAACACCAATTGTTAAGATAACTGCAATGATTGATACTAGCAAGGTATCCCCAAAAAACTGGTAAGCCAGTACACCAATTAAACTACTCAGAATATGCCCCCCAAATAAAGCCCTTGGCTGAGCTGCGGGCGTAGTAGTCAGGCCAAACAAAAAAAGTGTTGAGCCTCCCAGAGAAGCCAGAAGAAGTGGAGAACTAGTTTGTGTCAGATATAGTGCCAAGGAGATTGCGATAGCTGAACCCAGCATAATCCAGGCTAAACGTAATAAATACGTTTTAGTCATCCTTTAATTTGCCAATATCTCGGATCACTTTTACCATGCGTTCGCCATCTTCTTTTGAGAATTTCTTAAATTCAACAGCGTCGCGATAATCAAAAATAATTTTTCTTTTTTCCATCGCGTTTTGCATTTCACCGCTGTCAACTGCTTGTTTAACAGCCTTTTTAAGAATCTCAACAATCTCCTGGGGAGTGTTTTTGGGTACAAACAAGCCATTCCAAATATTATATTCAGCGTCGAACCCATCTTCCCGATAGGTTGGCGTATTTGGAAAAAACTTAATTCTCTTTGAGCTAGTCACGGCTAATGGCCGTACTTTTCCAGAAGCAATCTGAGCCAGTGCTACAGATGGAATAACTGCAGTTAGATCAACTTGACTCCCAAGTAAAGCCATCATAGATGGTCCGCCACCTGTAAAAGGAATCTGCTTAAACTTTACATTACCTGCATAACCTAACATTTCCATAGCCAAATGAATCGGTCCAAAATTTCCCGAAGATGAATAAGTAATCTCTCCTGGCTTCTCTTTAGCCGTCTTTACTAAATCTCCCAAAGATTTCCATGGGGACTCTGATCTTATTAATAAAATTAAAGGATCGTTCGATA
>CALPOM020000194.1 GCA_943325205.2 Thermoflexus hugenholtzii JAD2
CCAGAAAGCATGATGGCTTTCTATATGTTTAGTCATTTGGTTTTTAAGCGCGTAGTGATATCTGGCTAAGGGGTCAGTTACTGGCCAGCAGGTAATCCCAAAAGCCAAGCTGGTATCACGTATTGGGTGAGTTAAAAAAGGTTCGTCAAGCCAATCAGGATTATTTGGACAAAGCATATTTAAGAGTAGTTGATGGCCACCACTAGAAGTTCCTAGCCCGCCAACGTGTTCTGGGCTCAAATTATATTTCGGCGCATTTTCTTTGAGCCAGCCAATTGCATAATGAATATCTGCAACTGACTTTGGATATCGAATGAGGGGGGGCATACGAAAATCAATCGCCATTACAAAAATACCTAAATTAGCTAGGTATTGATCGATCACTGTATTGGTTAGGCGCGTTTCATCACACCAACGCCCGCCGTGGACTGAGACGATTGCTTTAGTCGAACTTGAGACCTCGTTGGGGATATATAGCCTAGCTAGTAGAGCACCAGTATCATGGATCCGATAGATAACATCCTGTATTTGGGTAGATGTTGGTATCGAATCCATCTGGTCGGACTATTTATTGAATCTCTTGAGCTTGTCGAACACTATTAATTAAAGAAGCTCTTAGCATGAAGTTACGAGCCAATATAGGATCAGCTGCAGTTTTGCGAAGCTGTTCTTGATTCTGTTGACGAACCGTCGGATCTTTTTCCATGAGTAGTTTTTTATTACGAATAGTTTGAGCTTGAGTATGCTCTACAGCGATTGTTCTTCGTTGACGATCATATCGATCTAAGACTGTATCGTCGACCTCATCTTGATAAATAGCGATTAATTTATCTGCTAAATTAAAGGCATCATGAATACCACTATTCATACCCATACCCCCAATGGGACTATTGACATGTGCAGCATCACCAACTAGAAGAGTATTACCTTTTCGAAAAGACTTTGCCACGCGTTGATGTACGGTGTACAGGTTTGATCCACGAATATCAAATTCTTGATCCGTTTTCATGAATTTTTTCATTTTGGATTGTAAGAACTCAGGCTTTGTCAGTTCTTCGGGATCGGCATCGGCTGGTGTGGGAAAGTGTACTCGCCATCTTTCTGGTGGGCCTGGCCAATGAAATAAATTCGACCACTCGTCTGGATCTGAGATATAGTTTCGATCGGCATAGCCATGTTTTTTGAAGTCGTAAACAACTTCAATATTGAGTGTTCTATCTGGGTAAGTAAAGCCTTCAAACTCAATATCGAGTTGGTTTCGTATCAGACTTTTAGCACCTTCAGCACTGATTAGATATCTGCCATGAATATCTTCACTGTGTCCTTCTTGATTAATAACTCGTGCAACCACACTTGCATCTTTTTGCTCAAAAGATTCGAAGGTAGTGTTCATGCGTAAAGAACAAAGTTTATCGGCTTTTACCATTACTAAAGCTTCTTCAATGATTTTCAGTCTTTCACATTGCAAAACATACGGAAAGGGTGTGTCTTCTTTCAGAAGGGCATGATCAAACTCGGCAATTAATTCTGGGCCCTCGCGTTCCCAATAGTGCACGATAGGGGCGATCAGTCCTCTTGGTTCAATGCGTTCATATAAACCAATTCGGTCAAACATTTCCAGAGTAATTGGATGATTTGTCCCGGCCCTTGGAACTTGATCCAAAAAGTTTTCATCTGTTCTTGATTCAATCAAGGTTACTGGAATATTTGCTTGCGTTAAGGCAAGAGCTAAGCAAAGCCCAACTGGGCCAGCGCCAACAATGATAATTTGATTTGATGTTTTTGTCATGAGGTTTAGCTAAATAGCTATTTGGGAAGAGATTAGTTAGTTGCGGTTGGTTCTTTGACAGCGCCGGCCCAGCCCTTATGGGTCATATCAAAAACGATCCCATCATGATCTTGGTATTTTGCCTCATAAAAAGAATTTGGTGAGTCTGGGCGACCCTTTAAATAGGTTGCTCCAGCCGATTTTGCTTGTTCTTCTGCTTGATCTAAATCGTCGACCCACATACCAAAGTGAAAAACACCAATACTTTCACCTTTTTCAGGGTTTACACGCAAAAGGGCTACATTCATGACACCATCAGATACATAAATACCTCGACGAGCATTGCCCACGCGCTGCATTCCAAAAGCAGATTCAAAGAAGGTTGCAGACTTTTCTGGATCAGAGACCAGAATTGCAATATGTCTTAGTTTAGGGTTTGAGTTGATCAAAGTTTTCTCCTGTGATGATTATTTTTTATATTATAAAGAAAATTTGTAAGATCCATTGAAAGCGATTTACGAATTAAGTTGTTGAAAAGTGGTTTTGTCTTTGGGTTTACTGGTTATTTCTTGCAGAGAACTTGATCAAAGGTAATTAGTTACGCGCTACTATTTTTAATCAAGTGTGGCGCCAGATTTTTTAATAATTTCTCCCCACTTGGAGGATTCTGATTTAACAAAATTGATAAAGGCTTGATCGCTTAATACTCTGGGATTAATGCCGGCATTGGATAATCTTTTTTGATTATCTACATTATTAATTGCGCCCACTGCACAAGTGTTCATTTTGTTAACGATTTCCTTTGGCACACCAGTTCTCGTGCCAAGAGCAAACCACGGCGATACTTCAAAGCCAGGTACGCCAGATTCGTTGATGGTTGGTAAATCCGGTAAGGCCGTGATTCGCTGCTTTTCACCCACTGCTAGTCCACGTAGTTGGCCTGAGCGAATATGAGAAATTGCACTCGTTGTATTGTCAAGCATCATTTGTACCTGACCAGCTAGGAGATCATTCATAGCTGCTGCAGTTCCTTTGTAGGGCACATGCAATATATCTAAATTAGCCATTTGTTTTAAAAGTTCCATACCTAGGTGACCAGTTGTGCCGATTCCTGCGGATGAATAAGAAAATTTTCCAGGATTCGCTTTAACCCATTTTAGAAATTCAGGAAAGCTTTGAATTGGCTGGTTTGATTTAATGACTAGAACTAGCGGTGACTCAGCCAGAAGGGTGACAGGTAATATGTCTTTGTCCGTATCAAATGGAATATTTTTAAATAAAAACCGGTTGATGGCAAAAATACCTGGTAGCGTGACAAACCAGGTATGGCCATCAGGAGGCCCTTTTACTACCATATCGGCAGCAATGTTACCATTCGCACCAGGTTTGTTTTCTACAACGAATGGCTTTCCTATGGTTTGCGTACATTCTTGCGAAATCATTCTGGAGAGCAGATCAATAGTTCCACCTGGCGGGCTGGTTGAAAAAATACGAACAGGTTTTTCAGGCCAGTTTTGGATTGCTAGAGTTTGGGCGGATGAAGAAAAAACATGAAAGAATAAAAAACAGATCAGGTTAACTCTGAATAAACAATGAATTTTTTGCATAAAAATTGATTAGAGGTTTTATTTATAATTTGGAAAATA
>CALPOM020000195.1 GCA_943325205.2 Thermoflexus hugenholtzii JAD2
CATACACATGATTCCTGTGATTATGAAATGAACGGTACTAGAGTGGTTTGCAATCCTCGCGGCTATGTTCGATCTAACCACGCTGAAAACCCGGAATTCAATCCATCTTTAGTTATTAAAATCTAGTTGCCTAGCAAGTTCTTCTCAAGGTGGGGTTAGTCTTTAGGTAGAGTCTTGATTAATTCAGTACTACAAATATCGTCAATGTGTCTAAAGGCTAATGAGATCCCATTAATTTGATCTGCAGCAACTCCAAAGTTTTCGAAGTATATTTTCCACTGTCTAGTTGCTTGCCATACGCGATCGATAATAGAGCTTGCCTGCTGCGCAGATAGGCCAAAGCGCTCTTTGGCACTATAGGCATTATCTAGGGTGGCTAGTTTACCTTGAGGCCCAACGCCTAAATGTTGATAACGCTCACTTGCAATGACTGCATGTGGCATAACGTCATAGAGTGGGCTCAGACTCCAGCCTTTAAGCTCCTGATTCCATAAGAATGCATGATTGCGAAGATGATCATCATCGTTGCTAACAAAAAGATTAAAGATCATGCGTGCATATAGCTCTTCAAGATCAGATTTGACTGTTTGAACTAAGCAATATCGACGGATAGCATCCGCAATATTCATATAGCTTTTTGTATTCGACTCTGATTCGTGACAGGCGACGAGGGTGAGGGCGCTAACGACATGATGCCGAATTTCTATTGAACGAGCTGAAGTAGTCCAAGAGCGATCAAAGCGTTTAACCAGCAAAACTTTTTTATTGCCGACTGGTTCTAATTTAGTTTGTGCCACATTAAGACCAGCTAACTCTGCAAGTTTAAGCGTGGCATATTCAATACTTGGTACATCAAAAGCTCCATCATTGTTGCCTGGGAACTTAGCCATCCATAAAATTTTTTCATCATCGCGTACACTTGCCTTTGGGCGCATACCCCCAAGGCCGCTGCCCACAATCAAAATTCTGGATAGTACTTCTGATACTGGCAAGCCAGCCTCAATCCTCTGCGCACCCTCGAGTACGTAAGATAGATTGTGAATACTTTCATGTGCAGGGCGCTCCTCTTGGTCTAAGGAGGCTCGAATGTCTAAAGCCCCAATGCGATCACTACCGGCCTCTAGTAGGTAGGTTGATTCTGGAAGGCTATTGGCTGGTACCTTAAGCCTAGCTTCAATAACTCTTCTGCCCCATGAATCAGGAGCGGCATCACGAATTCCACCAAAAGCTTCTAGGCCGTTTGGTGGAACGAGGTATTTACCTTTGATCGCACTTTTATTCTTAAGACTAAGGGCGACTGGATCAACTTCTTGAGCGTTACCCCTATCTAAGTAACGCAAACCATAGGCAAATGAAGATGCAATGAGTCTTGAGCCTTCTTCATCTACTTGAAGTTGCCCAGCTGGTACAAACTCACCACCAAGATTGGCAAAGACAAACAATTCTTTAGTCGCGTTTACCATCAGAAATCAAGCGCTTTTATCTCTGCTTTGCTAAGGTCCTGCACACGCTGTGGGCGGGAGCGACGCTCTAGGGCAATGATTGCAGGATCATTGCCGCTTAAAAGTTGTAATAAGGTTATACCTGGAGCGATTGCGTCTAAGTAACGCAGAAGTGCACCAATGGCCACACCAGGATCACCTTTTTCAATACGTTGGGCGGTGGCACGAGATAGACCTGCACGAACTGCAGCTTCACTTTGGCGAACACGACGTGCAAGACGTAAAGAAACTAGACATTGCGCTATTTCAATAGATTGGCTAAGTTGCGTTGAAGCTAGGATTAGTTGTTGATTTACGCGCATAATTGCCTCATGCTTTGGTTAAGTCCAAGCCAACAATATACATTCTTAGACATCATTCGTCAATAAAAATGACTTATAAATGATTCTTTAAGTCTTTTAATGATTTATTTATAGGTCATTAAAAGACTTAAAGTACCAAATTGAAGGAGCTATAACTCCGTCAAGGGCTCGCCAAAAAACACAATATAGCTAAATGTCCAGGGGCTACTATCGGTCGTTACTGGACTGATTATCATTACATCGTTTTATCAAGCCTTCCCATTCGTCCATCATGCAAGCCCGTTTCTCCAATTGCTCTTGCTTTCTATAGGCAGCCTAGGCCTGAATTGTATGCGCTAAAGCTAGTTCGATAGTCTCGTTTGAGTATTCTGTAGTTTTGGAAACTCAGTCACGGAATGTCGATCTAAAGCTATACGGCATGAGGTTTACGAGCTTACATCAGAATGGAGGGCTAGATTGCTGCTGCTTATTGGAGGTTTAGTTGGGGTTTAGGGTGTTTTGGGTTCTGTACAAAATCGAGTATAGTTTGGTAAATAAATAGATAGACTAAAACATAAGCAAAAGAACTGAGGGGGTCAATTATGGGTGAATATTACAATGAGTCGCGCGATGCTTTGATGGGTGTTAAGGAGTTGCCAGTGGGCAAGCTAGCAATGCGTCAAGTTCTATTAGATAACGACCAAACTCGCATCAGTTTATTTGAGTTTGCTCCTGGTGATAATACGGGTTGGCATAAACATGAGTACCACTATGGTGCGCTATATTTAACGGATGCTAAGTTATTTCACACCCGAGTTGACGGTAGTCAATTTCATAGTGAACACCCCGCACAAGAATTCAAAACGCATCCGATTGGAGTAGAGCATAATGTGCGCAATGAAGCAGATTACATCGTCAAATTATTAGAAATTGAGTTTAAATCTTAATTCGATAAGGGCTCTTGAGCCTTTATCGAATTTGATGCTTTTCTAAAACTTGTTTACATCTTCGGGGCGCCAGGTTGTTTTAGCGGGTGGGACATGCCAATTGATGGAATTTCTAAAACACGGTCAACGATACGAATTAATGTTGGGCAATGGCTCAGATCCGCTTTAAAAATTCGTGCGCCCACCACATGGGACGCTAAGGCCAGGTCAGCTAGTGATAGGGTATCTCCTAAACAGAACTGACCATACAATTTTTCGCCCAACAGGCGTTCCTCAATAGCTAAGCTACCTAGATTTAACCAGTGTTGTGCCCAGGCGGTTTGGCCCGCTTCATCTTGATGATACGTTTTACCTAAGAAATTTCTAACGCGTGGCACAACAAGAGGGTGTGTGTCTGCAATTGTTATTTGCGAAATCGAGCGCAGATAGGCTTGCTCATAGGGGTCTTTTGGCAGCAAAGGTTTTGTAGGCCAAACCTGATCGATGTATTCCAAGATGGCCAGAGATTGGGTTATTTTTTTCCCTTGATGTTCAAGAAGTGGGATAACGTGTTGGGGATTGAGCTCATGATAGCTTGCAGAAAATTGATCACCTTGACTCAGATCGATAATTTTTTCGGTAAAAGATACTTCTTTGTAATTCA
>CALPOM020000196.1 GCA_943325205.2 Thermoflexus hugenholtzii JAD2
GTCCACATATGATCTTCGCCCCTGACCCGGTAGGCATATTCACCCCCGGCTTCGAGCATCGTAGTTAATGTCGGATCTTCTCCAAATGCTAACTGATGCATTCTAATTGACTCTTCTGCAACATCAAATATTCCTACACCACCGATATTGGACGCTGTTCCTGTAAAGTATTTTTTGACGAGATCTTCTGCTAAGCCAATAGCCTCAAAAATTTGAGATCCTGTATAGGACATATATGTTGATATGCCCATTTTGGACATCACTTTTTGTAGTCCCTTACCAACAGCCTTGACATAGTTATAGATGACTTTTTCTGCGGATAACTCCCCTGGTAAACCTTTTGCCATTTCTGCTAAAGTTTCCATGGCTAAATAGGGGTGTACAGCCTCTGCTCCATATCCAGCCAATAGGGCAAAATGATGCGTTTCTCTTGCTGAACCAGTTTCTATTACAAGTCCAGTACTGGTTCGCAAGCCTTTTTGAACCAAATGTTGATGAATCGATGAAGTTGCTAAGAGTGCAGGTATCGCCACATAACTCTCTGCAACTTGCCGATCACTCACAATTAAAATATTAAATCCTAATTTAACGGCGTCTACCGCTTCTGCACATAAAGACGCGAGCCGCGCTTCAATGCCCTCTTTACCCCAAGCAACGGGATAGCAAATATCTAATTCATGGGAACGAAATTTGCCACCGGTATAGTGCTCTATATGTCGAATTTTTGACATATCATTTAAATCTAAAATAGGCTGGCTAACCTCTAATCGCATCGGTGGATTAATGTTATTTGTGTCTAGTAGATTTGGCTTCGGGCCAATGAATGACACTAAGGACATCACCATATTTTCACGAATAGAGTCAATGGGTGGATTCGTTACTTGGGCAAATAATTGCTTAAAGTAGTGATACAGGATTTTATTTTTATTCGATAAAACGGCTAATGGGCTATCGTTACCCATAGAGCCAACTGCTTCTTCACCTGTTTGGGCCATGGGCGCCATTAAAAACTTAATATCTTCTTGCGTATAAGCAAAGGCTTGCTGACGATCTAGTAATTTTGCCGCAGGACGAATATGCTTTTGATCATCTAGTAAATCTGTTTCGTTTGCATCAATTTCATCGAGCTTAATGCGTACTGCTTCAATCCAACTTTTATATGGTTTAGCTTTTGATAAAGCTTCTTTTAACTCGTTATCCTCGATAATGCGACCCTGCTCCATATCGATCAAAAACATTTTGCCAGGCTGCAAACGCCATTTTTTGACTATCTTACTTTCTGGAAATTTTAAAACCCCGGCTTCCGAAGCCATAATGACTAAATCATCATCCGTTACATAGTAACGTGCTGGACGCAAGCCATTTCGGTCTAGCGTTGCTCCAATTTGTCGTCCATCTGTAAATGCAATCGCTGCTGGGCCATCCCATGGCTCCATCATGGCAGCGTGGTACTCGTAAAATGCTCGGCGATTTTCATCCATTAAAGTATGTTGTTCCCACGCTTCAGGAATCATCATCATCATGGCATGGGCTAATGGGTAGCCGGCCATAACTAAGAGCTCAAGACAATTATCAAAACTAGCTGTATCGGATTGGCCTGGATAAATTAATGGCCATAATTTTTGTAAATCATCGCCCAGGACTGGTGAACGTATAGCGCCGGTTCTCGCATTAATCCAGTTCACATTGCCTTTGACCGTATTAATTTCGCCATTATGCGCAATCATGCGGTATGGGTGTGCTAACTCCCAAGCTGGAAATGTATTTGTTGAGAATCGCTGGTGTACTAATGCCAGGGCTGATACGACCCTGTCGTCTTTCAAATCCTTATAGTAAGCACCAACCTGGTTTGCTAATAGTAATCCCTTATAGACTACTGTTCGTGCGGACATTGAAGTTACAAAATATTCTTTGCCATGCTTCAGTTCTAGATGCTGTATGGCATGACTGGCTGATTTTCGGATGACATATAGCTTTCTTTCTAGCGCATCTGTAGTCATAATCTCTCGCCCGCGACCAATAAATATTTGGCGAATTACGGGCTCGGATTGTCTGACATTTGGCGACATTGGCATGTCGGTATCAACCGGTACGTCTCTCCAACCCAAGATGACTTGACCTTCTATTCTGACGGTTCTCTCCAGTTCTTGTTCACATGCTAGACGTGATGCATTTTCTTTTGGCAAAAAGACCATCCCAACACCATACTCGCCTTCTGGAGGCAACTTAATCGACTGTTTAGCCATTTCTTCACGATAAAACTGATCTGGAATCTGTATTAATATCCCTGCGCCATCGCCCATTAACTCATCGGCACCCACTGCGCCACGATGGTCTAAGTTCTCAAGTATTTTTAAACCCTGAGATACGATTTCATGGGCTCGTTGCCCCTTAATATGCGCTACAAAGCCAACTCCACAAGCATCGTGCTCATTTGAAGGGTCATAAAGGCCTTGCGCTTCGGGACGCAATTTAGACAGATTACTCATCAGATATTCCTCAATGTATTACAGGGTTTTAAACAAGGTAGCGCCACCTTTGGTGAACAGTATTTGCCTTGGTCTAACTTGTGAAGCTTTCCTAAGGACTCACCCTGAGGAGTTACTATAGGGGAGATTCCTTGGATTTTCAAATACTAACCCAACCACTCCGTCCCCTATTTGTTTCGCTGCACCATTTTGGCGAACCAGGCACAGGGGACGGAGTGGAGTTGGGGAGATATTGTGTTTAAATACCCTGCCCTAATCGCAACTCCCAAGCCCGTTGACGTTCAAATGGTGTGTTACCTAAAGCCCAAAATGCGCGAGCATCTGTTAAGCCGTAATTGGGGTCTTCTCCAATATGAATTCGATAACTAGACCAGCGGTAATCCTTTGGGTGGGTTACTAAGCCCTCACTTACAGCAGCAAACTCGATTCGAGCTTGGGTTTCGAGCAAATCCAAATCCGCCTGGATTACCTTCGATACGTATCTACCCTGCCAAATTGTTCCAGCCTGTCCATGCAATTGATTAAATAACTGCGTATATCTGCGCCCAAAAGATTGCATCGTCCTTGCCAAACTTTGCTCGTGATTTGGAGTTGCTAATAATTCAATCCGATTTGCCAAAATACAGTACGCATGAACCGCTAATTCGTAATGTTTTGACGCGTCACGTAACCACGCTAAAGAACTGAGTTTTAATTCATCACTTAAAAATATCGGTGATATGGCTCGCCCTCTTGCAACGATATGCATGGCCTGACCCGGAATTACTTCTCGCGCCTTTCTTGCCATGACTTCTAATCTTTCAATGAGGGATATTTGGGGCGAGCTGTAAATTCTGGAATAACCCAGTCACCATCCTCCCA
>CALPOM020000197.1 GCA_943325205.2 Thermoflexus hugenholtzii JAD2
GATAAAATTAAGGCAAAAATTGCTTCTGGAACGTTTGAGATTGACTATCAGCAAATTTCTCAAGCCATGTTGCATGAGTCTTTAGCCGCAATTGGTGCAAAATCGAATTAAGCTTTTTCAAACCCAAACAATTAATCTTCTAAGGTTATTATCTGCTTTGCAACGTGATCATGGGATCCCCCTCCTAATGGTCAATTTGCCAAAGTGATCAATTGATCGAATCTGATGACTCAACACCTATTAGAAGCACTTGTGCAACAGGTATCCAAGGCCGTCAGTGAGTTGCGGACAACTTTAGAGTTGAATCAGTTGGATGATTTGGAGCGAATTTTAAACCAAACGAGTGCTGCTTTAGAGTCCATTAACGGTTATGCCGGAGGTGCCACTGTAGGAGGCGGCGTTGAAAAACTCAAGGCAGATATTTTGGCCCTAGATTCGAGTACAAGTAAACAACTGATGGGTATGCTTGACCAGGCGTCGATCGACCACAAGGTTAATGGCGAGTTGATTAATTTAGCGATGCAGCGCAGCGCGGCGATGCAGTCTTTCATGGCGCAGCAATCCCTTGGCGCAACTTATGAGAGTAGTGGTGGTATTCCTGGGTCCATTGGCGGAGTCCTCTCAAAAAAAGTTTGATAGAGTTCTAGAACTTTTTTATCTATAGTCCTAGATTCCCAGAAGGACTTCTTCAGGGCATTACTTTGAGTCCATTTTCATGCCTTAATGTAGAAATAGTCTTTTTAGCCAACGGTAAATGGGGAAGGTGTACCACTAACTAGCTAATTGAAAACCATCATAAAATGTATCATTAATAAGCCATATTAGTCGTTGTGTAATATTAATGATGTGTTATGCCAAAAATAAAAGACCGCCCTTACTCCCCATATACAAGAGATGCCCTGCAATTATTCGGTCAGCTAATCCGTGAGGCTCGGATTGTCAAAAAACTCTCTACCTCAGAACTAGCAGAACGTATTGGCATTTCGCGAGCACTACTGCAACGGATAGAGAAGGGTAATCCGGGGTGTTCGATAGGGGTTGTTTTTGAGGCCGCGGCTATTTGTGGCGTTCCGTTATTTGAATTAGATCAGCGCTCACTTGCTCGTAGCCTTGCTCATCAAAGCACCAAGCTAGCCTTATTGCCACAATCTGTTCGAGTTAGTAAATTGGTAGTCAAAGATGCCTTCTGATGGAGCTACTCAGAAAATGAGAAAAGCTGGGTTGAGTGAGTCTTTGTTAATTGACCGAGACTTTGAGATGAGAGCGAATACGAATCATGCCCTGTGTATGGAGTTGACTAATCCTTCCGGTCGTGAGGTTAAGTACCTCAGCAATTTCTCGGTACGAGAGATCCTCTTGGTAATGCAAGGCCATGACCATTTGTTCCTTTTCAGGAAGCTTTTCTAAGACCTTGGCTAATTGGGCCGCAAACTGACTCATCGCCGTTTGATTGAGCGGGTCTGAGCTGCCATCGACGGGCATTAATTCATCCGATAACTCATCAATGGGCATTAGGTTAACCATGCCGTCCATAATGGAGTAATAGTCCTGCATCGATAAATCTGCGGACTGGGCAATTTCGCCTTCAGTTGGGGCTCTGCCTAGTTCTTGTTCTAATTGCCGATTTAACTTTTCTAGGCGGCTCAGATCATCGCGTTGATTACGAGGCAGGATGTCATTTTTTCGACAAGAGTCATAAATAGCGCCTTTAATGCGGGTCCTGGCATAAATTTCAAAACTCAAATTGGGCTGAGGTTGGTAGCGCTTTAGAGCGTCAAGTAAACCAATAAGACCTTCTTGAATTAAGTCATCTACCTCGACATTAGCTGGCAGTTTAGATGCAACCTGGTACGCGATGCGTTTGACAAGAGGCATATGCTTGGCCATTTCATCGCCATAATTAACTTCTTGTGCATATGCTTTATTCATAACGTAATGTACCAGTTAATTCGTAATCGATTGCGTTAAATGCTTAAAAAAACCTGCTGGCAAAACAAATTCGTTCGAAGGACCATCGGTGGGTGTGGAGACTGATAAATCGTCCGGATCAATTACCACGCGCACAGCTTGAACTGCCTTTACCCATCCTAACATTTCTAATTCTAAACCCATGGCTGTTTGTGCTGCTTTTTGGAGCTTTTCAAAAGCCGCCTGAGCCGCATCTTCCTCGATACTTAAAATGAGGGTTGGAATAGGGGCCTCGGAATTGTATAAAGAAAATTGCCGAATCATGCCCATCGCACGAGATAAAGATGCAAACTCGGGGGACGCAATTAAGATACGCGAAACTGACTTACCAAAAAAATTCACGATGTTGAACTCTGGATCATTGGTTGGAAACAGAATGTAATCAAATTCTAGATGCAATTCTTTCAGACGATCGTCCAGATTAGGCATTTTGGCTCGGCGGATCTCAAAGGCGTGCCGCAGTTTGGCCGCCGTGGCATACCAAAACTTCTCTTCTACTTGCTTGATCGATTTATTTAAGGTGACCGAGTTGGTAAACACTTGTCCTAAATCATACTTCGTTGGATATAAAAAGCCAGACATTGTGCGCCGCTCAGACAGGGGTACCTCATCAATCATCAGAATTTGATACCCAGCATTTTTCAGAGCGTGCGCTGTCCCGTGCCCAATATGCACAACTGTATCGGGATCCAGAGCGCAGGCCAGGCAGATTACTTGATTCTTATCATCACCAAACATCGATCGCAGGCCATCGGCCTGGTCTAAACCAGCAGGTGTATTGACTGCGCTCATGGAGCCACTTTATTAAGCCAATCGCCTAAGTGGTCGGATAGGACGGCGGGTATTTGATCGTCATTGATCGATAAGTCATCCGAATACGAGCGTGAGCGCATTGCCCGGTGTGACAGGTAGGCAATGTCCGGTTGACTTAAGTCCTCAGGTACGCGCTGGCCATTGGAGAGGAACATGAGTGGCAGATTGTTACGAATCAAGCAATCAATGACTGGAGCCAATTGGGTAGCCTCGTCGGTTTTGGTAATGACCGCAGCTCCAATGCCAGGCATATCCTTTGCCCTAGCAGCTTGATTATGTAAGTGAATCACATCTTCTTGGGTACGCAAATCCGTCGTAGAACTCATCACTAAAATCCGAAAGGCATTACGTGAGCCATCTTGGAGCATTTGGGACTGCTCGACCATCAGGGTGTCGCGTTGGCTAACTCCAGCAGTGTCTAACAAAATAACCTTGCGGCTAGATAAATCCCTGAGCTTGGCTGCCAA
>CALPOM020000198.1 GCA_943325205.2 Thermoflexus hugenholtzii JAD2
AATATGACTAATTGCAAACTCAACAAGCAGTTCTGTTTCAGGCCTTGGAATTAAGACATGCCCATTTACTTGCAATTCAATATCATGAAAACTTTTTTTACCGATTAGGTAAGCTACAGGGTGTCCAAGTAAGCGCTTTTGAAGTAATTCATACCAATGTTCTATCAGGGTAGTTGGTAATTCATCTGTATGGTGGGTAATTAAATACGTTCTAGGCCAGCCAAGATGGGTCGAGCAAAGATGACTAAGGAGTATACGTGCATCAACAGACTCGATGGCACAATTTGCTAAAAGACTTTGAACAGTTGGCACTAGAAATAAAATGAATTTGTTAGAAGATGTTAAGGATTGCCTTAAGTATCTCCTAAGCTAGCTAATAGTTCTGCTTGGTGTTCTGATGATAAGGCACCTAATAATTCAGAAATATCACCATCCATCATGGCATCAATTTTATACAAGGTGAGGTTGATACGGTGATCGGAGATGCGGCCCTGTGGAAAGTTATATGTTCTGATCCGATCACTTCGGTCACCGGAACCGATCAGACTTTTTCGCTCTTGCGCTTCTTTTTGATGTTGAGCACGCGTACGTGCATCCATAATTCTTGAAACTAAAACTTTCATGGCTTGATCTTTATTGCGATGCTGACTTCGGTCATCTTGACATTCGACAACGATACCAGTGGGGAGGTGGGTAATACGAACGGCAGAGTCAGTTTTATTAATATGTTGACCGCCAGCTCCAGAAGCTCTGAATGTATCTATCCGTAATTCACTCGGGTTAATTTGAACCGCTTCAATTTCATCTGCCTCAGCTAAAACAGCGACTGTACAAGCCGAAGTATGAATACGTCCTTGGGTTTCCGTTTGTGGAACACGTTGGACCCGGTGACCGCCAGACTCAAATTTGAGTTTTGAGTAAACTTGCTCACCTTCTAATCGAAGAATGACCTCTTTATAACCACCAAGATCAGATTCACTCGCGCTAATGATTTCAGTTTTCCATCTTTGTCGTTCGGCGTAACGGATATACATCCGCAGGAGATCTGCGGCAAATAAAGCACTTTCGTCACCACCTGTGCCAGCACGAATTTCTATAAAAATATTTTTATCATCATTCGGATCTTTTGGGAGGAGTAACTTTTGCAACTCTTCACCTAAGTTAACCATCCGTTCTCGTGCGAGTTTGATTTCTTCTTCAGCAAATACGCGTGATTCAATATCTTGGCGCATTTCAATTGCAGCTGACTCATCTTCTTGAGCAGATTGATACTGAGCAAATTTAGCCACAACTGGAGAAATTTCCGCATGTTCTTTAGAGTATTTACGGAACTGATCCATATTCTGTGTGACATCCTCATGCGACATTAAGGAGTTCAATTCAGTGAGCCGAGCTTGTAAGTGCTCGAGCTTTGATTGCATACTAGGCTTCATTTTTTTTCAGGGGAGTCGGATTGATTAAGGCGAAATAATTCAGGTAAAAGATCAATCAGTACTTGTCGATCATTGCCTTGAAGGTGAGCCAAGCCGTGTAGCGGACCATGTAAAAATTTATTAGTTAAGCCGTTAGCTAAACCTTCTAGTACATCTTGAATTGCATCACCCCTAGATAGACGTTTTTTAGCTTTTTCTATTTCTTGTATTTGTATGTGTTCACTATGATTTTTAAGTTGCAAAATAAGTGGAACCGAATCACGCGTTTTCATCCAGTTCATAAAGTGATCAACACGCGTTTCGATAATTGCTTCAGCTTGTCCAACGGCAGCGCGACGTTCATTTAATCCCAATTGAACCATTTCACCTAGGTTGTCAATCGTGTATAGATAAACATCATTGAGCTTGGCGATTTCTGCTTCAATATCTCTAGGGACTGCTAAATCAATCATCACAATCGGTTTACGTTTGCGTAATTTCACAGCATTTTCAATCATTCCAAGGC
This sequence comes from Thermoflexus hugenholtzii JAD2, assembly GCA_943325205.2. Taxonomy (GTDB): domain Bacteria; phylum Pseudomonadota; class Gammaproteobacteria; order Burkholderiales; family Burkholderiaceae; genus Polynucleobacter. Next base: position 1,939 of record CALPOM020000198.1, read on the forward strand.
CAATGATCGGAAGAGAGCTAGCTGTGCACGATACCACAATATCAAATTCTGCAATGCGCTGGGGAAGATCCGCCAATCGAAACGTTTGGGTATTTAATCCTTGACCTGAGAGGGCGTTCGCTAATTCTTGGCCTCGCTCCAAAGTGCGATTGGTGATCCCTACAAGAAGGGGATGTTTTGCGGCAAAATGAACAGAACATAGCTCGATCATTTCGCCAGCGCCAATAAAGAGGACTTTCTGATCTGCAATTTCACCAAAAACCCGTTCTGCTAAACGAACAGAGGCAGCAGCCATGGAGATGGAGCTTGAACCAAGTGCGGTGGTAGCTCGAACTTCTTTTGCAACAGCAAATGATTTTTGAAAAAGTTGATTGAGATAGGTACCCAAAGATCCTACCTCGCCGGCACAGCGAACCGCCTCTTTCATTTGTCCCAAAATTTGGGTTTCACCCAAGACCATCGAATCAAGCCCACTAGCAACGCGAAAGGCATGTCTTACCGCCTGCGATTGTGGATGGGCATACATGTGTGGACTAATTAAATCAGGAGTTAAGCCTTGCGTTTTAGTAAACCAGTCAATCGATGCATCCTGCAGATGATTTTCAGAAGAGTTTGTTGCACAATAAATTTCAGTCCGGTTACAGGTCGACAAGATAGTGGCTTCGGTATTCCCAAAGGCACCGACACCAGATAAAAACTTTTGAAAATCATCTAAGGCCGATGAGATCATTTCGGGAGCAAATGCAACACGTTCCCGTAACCCGATTGGGGCAGTATGGTGATTAATCCCTAATGTAAGCAGTTGCATATCCGTGATTATAAAGAGTCTGATCTAAAATTTCTGTTTTAAGATGATGCAAGATAAGCTACCAAGAAAATAAGTGCTTATCTAATAACAATATAGTTTTGGAACTAGCCTTGAAAAACATTTTCCAAACTAAGGCTCTAAGGGTCTCTAACTAATCTCCTTAACCATTATTTATCCTACTTAGCTATAAATAACTCCAAATTTTATGCAATATTGGCATACGATTCAGATTATTCTTTGGCAGTTTTAGCTCTCCCTCATTTAAAGACTTAAATTGGGGGGCTAAAAGTAATTCTTTGTGATTATTGAGGTGCTTGAAAAATAGATCACCAACGAATCGGATCTAGATTCTGCTGAATCAGCCATGTATTCGTTTTTTTAAAGTGGCCACAACCGATCAGTCCACCCTTACTCAGAAACGGCGTCTTGGTTTGATAGACACCAAGACCCGATGGATGAGACGCCTTTAAGATTAAATGCCCTTGGCAATTATTTGCAATA
>CALPOM020000199.1 GCA_943325205.2 Thermoflexus hugenholtzii JAD2
CGATTTATAGCTACGATAAAAATCATTGTTAAGATAGAGTCTTTCAATTCTTTAAGGTTTAAGTATGACGATACCAACTCCATATCAAGTAGTCGTTGTAGGCGGTGGAACAATGGGAGCCGATGTTGCTATCGTTTTTGCTAGAGGTGGCTATCCCACACAAGTCATCGAGTCAAATTTGGATCGCTGCGCCGCAATCCCCAGTTACGTAAACCAAATCATGTCAGAGTGCGGCCACGGTTCTGATCATCATCTCATTAGCGTGGTCCCAACAATGCATGATATTAACTGGACAAATGTCAAACTCGTCGTGGAATGTATCCCCGAACGACTTGATTCTAAAAAAATCCTCTTTGCAGAACTAGAACAATTTGTACATACTGACACAATCCTTGCTAGTAATAGTTCTAGTTTTCCAATTAGCGCCATCTCCGAAGGGCTAAAAACTGCTCACCGGATGATTGGACTCCACTTCTTTATGCCCGCCCATCTAATTCCATGCGTTGAAGTAGTCTACGGCTCCCAAACGAACCACGCAATAGCCCAGCAACTTACAGAGGTAATGACTTCCTGTGCAATGGTGCCTGTTCAAGTAAAAAAAGATTTACCTGGATTTTTAGCTAATCGCTTACAACATGCCCTCTCTCGAGAGGCATTTGCAATGATTGATGCCGGGATAGCAACTCCAGAGGATATTGATAAAGCGGTACGATTTGGTTTTGGATTTCGCTACTTAGCTGCAGGTCCAGTCATGCAAAGAGACCATGCGGGTATCGAGATTCATGCCGCAGCTGGAGCTAGCATCTATCCCTCACTCAATAATGCACCAACCATTGCCAAGTCCCTAGATGATCGAGTTAAAGCCAATCACCTGGGTATGAAAACTGGCCAAGGATTTTTTAAATGGACCCCAGAAACGATTCAAATAGAACGAAGAAGATATGACAATATCTTAAAACAAGGACTTCAAATTATTCAAGATGAAATACCGAAGATTAAATAAATTTTTCTTGAGCATTCTTCTTCGATATGCCTTTCTTCTACTAAATGCCACTCTTCTTCGACATGCATACGCCAAGCTGGAAATTAAGTATCGTTAATATTTTATAAAATTTATAACTTTTACTAGGGTTATTACTGATACGGTTTTTTTAAATACACCACCCCCGATATACCCATCAGCGCCAACTGCGTATTGGATAAAAACGGATACCTTGAATTGCATTAGGGCTTAACCTAGGTATTTCTTATTCCCATTCATAGGTAGAATGGGATTGAAAAAATTATTTTAATAATTAAGTCAATCAGGTAGGTAGTTAAGGAGACCGATTTGCAAAAAACGAATCAAATAAGTCCATCATACTTTCACCAAGTTGTAGATTGCCAGTGGGCTTGTCCAGCACACACACCAGTACCGGAATACATTAGACTAATTGCTCAGGGTCAATATGCGGATGCATATATGGTGAACTGGGTATCAAATGTCTTTCCAGGTATTTTAGGACGAACGTGTGATAGGCCTTGTGAGCCAGCTTGTAGGCGAAGTCGTGTTGAAGAAAATAACGGTGCAGCGCCAGAACCAGTTGCCATATGCCGCTTAAAACGGGTTGCGGCTGATCATAAAGGGGACGTTACAAAAAGAATGCCCCCTAAAGCTGCCTTCAATGGCAAACGCGTCGCTTGCATTGGTGCTGGACCTTCAGCCTTAACAGTCGCAAGGGATTTAACTCCTTTGGGATATCAGGTGACGGTCTTTGATGGTGAACAAAAAGCTGGCGGATTTATTCGCACCCAAATACCCCGTTTTCGACTTCCAGAGTCTGTCATTGATGAAGAAACCAATTACATCCTTGACCTAGGCGTAGAGTTTAAAGGGGGTCACCGTATTGCCTCCATGTACGACCTCTTGCAAGAAAATTATGACGCTGTTTTTGTAGGGAGTGGTGCGCCCCGTGGCAGAGATCTTGAAATTCCGGGTCGTCAGCAAGCAGCGCACCAAATTCATATTGGTATAGACTGGTTAGCATCAGTCTCCTTTGGACATGTCACAAGCGTTGGTAAAAAGGTCATTGTTCTAGGTGGTGGCAATACAGCAATGGATTGCTGTCGATCTGCAAGGCGCCTTGGAAGTTCTGATATCAAAGTAGTTGTTCGGAGTGGCTTTGATGAAATGAAGGCCTCCCCCTGGGAAAAAGAAGATGCTATTCACGAAGGCATCCCCATCATCAATTACCATGTTCCTACCGCTTTTATTCATCAACATGGCAAGTTAACTGGTATGACTTTTCAAATCGTTAAAGCCGTCTATGATCAAGCAGGTAAAAGAACTCTAGAACCTGCCAGTGATACCGAAGTTTTCTTTGAATGTGATACCGTACTCCTGGCTGTTGGTCAAGAAAATGCCTTCCCTTGGATTGAAGCCCATGCCGGTATTGCATTTAATTCATATGGTATGCCGGTAGTGGATGAGATCACCTTTCAATCTAGCAATCCAAAAGTATTCTTTGGAGGAGACGCAGCCTTTGGACCTAAAAATATAATTACAGCCGTAGCCCATGGTCATGAGGCTGCAGTTTCTATAGACCGCTTCCTTAATCAAGAAAAAACCAGTATTCGACCACCACCTCGGACGAATTTAATGTCCCAGAAAATGGGTATCCATGAGTGGAGTTATCACAATGACATTTCCGACGATCATCGCTCAAAAGTGCCATGGGCAGACGCTCAAAAAGCCCTAGCAAGTATTCGTATTGAAGTCGAGCTAGGGTTTGATGCAGCAACAGCTTTTAAAGAGTCTCAACGTTGCTTAAATTGTGATATTCAAACAGTCTTTAAACAAGAAGCTTGTATTGAATGCGACGCCTGTGTTGATATTTGTCCGATGGATTGCATTACCTTTACTGATGAGGGCTCAGAAGACGATTTACGTACCCGCCTTCAGGCTCCCGCAACCAATAAAGAACAAGGACTCTACGTCTCGGATTTGTTGAAGTCAGGTCATGTTATGGCAAAGGATGAAGATGTTTGCCTACACTGCGGACTTTGCGCCGAACGCTGTCCTACAGGTGCTTGGGATATGCAAAAATTTTTACTCATAACAACGCAAGCTGGACCAAATTGTCGGGACACCGCCTTACTGAACGATTCGGTCTCTACATCATGAAAACCATATCTGCCATTAATGATTTTGTCATTAAATTTGCCAATGTAAACGGC
>CALPOM020000200.1 GCA_943325205.2 Thermoflexus hugenholtzii JAD2
GCCGCCCTCGAGGACAAGTCAGCAATCTCCTCCGGCTCCAGCTCGGTTAATAAACTAATTTGATGCGGAGTTTGACCAATTACTAAAACGCGATCTAAAACCTTCATGACAATCACGCGTTCACGCGGGCCAATGGCTTGCTGCAAAACAATTTGGATATCGGCATTGGGTGCTTGTAACCCTTTATTACGACGGATTAACCAAGCCAGTAAGCCTAAAAGCCCAGCCCCCAACATCAGACAGATAAATGTAAACCAAACCATCCCACCAAAAGACGATGAGCTTGGGGCAAGAATCACTGGTTCAGCAGCTAAAGCCTCTGGGGCTAAAGCAATCAATACAATGCCTTGCAGTATCAGAGCAGTTTTACGATTCAAGGAGTGGCAAAACGGCTTACGAGGTTTCGAGATCAATAGTTCAAACGCTCGCGTCATGCGCAGTTTTTAGCGGTTAATTTTACGTAAGCGCTCTGCTGGCGTAACAATGTCAGTTAAGCGAATACCATAACGATCGTTCACAATCACGACTTCTCCTTGCGCCACTAAACAGCCATTTACCACCACCTCAAGTGGCTCACCTGCCAAAATGTCTAATTCGATGACAGATCCATAAGTCAAGTTCAATAAATTCCGGATCTGCATCTTGGCACGACCAAGTTCTACGGTGACCTGAACCGGTACATCCATCACTAAATCAATTTCATTAATCGGCGCACCAGGCTTGGAGCCGTCTTCTAAATTATTAAAAGTGGCTTTACGCATTGATCCCGAGACGTCTTTCGCGCTCATAGACCCTGCTAATTCGTTGTCATTTTCAGCCATTTATTTATCCTCTTTGGTCAGCATTTCAGGTGTTAGTTTTTCAATATCAGAAGTGTCAAATAGACTGTCTAAGTCCTCTTCAGTTTCTTCTGACTCCGTTTCCGGTTTGGATGCGAAGCTTTCATACAACTCACCCGTCTCTTGACCGCGCAACATACTAGGCCCAAGCCTTGCATTTTCTAAGGGGCTCTTTAAAAATTCCGCAGGATGCTGAATGGAATCAATCTTCACTGAGTAACGCCCATTCTTCACGCCATATTGACCCCGGATGACCGGTAAACCATCCACGTAAACGGTAATTGGATCTAAAATCTCAATCGGAATGATCTCACCAACAGACATCGAAATCACGTCACCTAATAACATTTGCTTACGCGCAAGTACGGCCACAGCGGTTACTTTCGCTTCGTGTACTTGATCATTTAATAAACTCGACCAGTGCTCATCAGGCTCCGCCTGAAAGCCCTGCATATTGTTATATAAAATAGCTTTAACTGGCTCTAAAACCCAAAACGGTATACAAAGGTCTACGTCCCCTTTACGGCCATTGATATCAATTGTAAATTTGGAGTGCAAAACCATCTCTCCTGGCGAGGTGATTTTGGCAAATCCAAAGTTTGTTTCCTGACGCATAAAATCAAACTTGATTTCATGAATCGGCTTCCAAGATTTTTCATAGTCGCCTAAGAATGCATCGACTAAGCGCCGAATAATTCGCATTTCGGTTTGGGTATATTCACGCATCCCTAGCCTTGGGGCAATGCGACCTTCGCCTCCAAACATATTATCTACCGCAATATACACAACGCCTGGATCAATAATCCAACAGCCAACTCCCCGCAAGGGACGGATACCAACAATATTAATATTGGTTCTTTCTGGAAACTCGTTGACGAACTGCTCATAAGTCTTGACCACCGGCATATGCATCTGTACTTCAATAGGAGTACGGATCATATTAAATAGGGTAAGACGTACCGCGCGACAAAAACGCTCGTGAATTAACTCCAAGGTCGGCATACGCCGTCTTGCAATAATCTTTGATTTATCGAACATTCCACGCTGATCACTAGCGTCAATGCTCATCTCAAAGTTATATTCTTCCGCCATATTTTATGTAAGCACCGAAGATTATTGCATCACAAAAGTACTAAATAAGACTGCCTGGACAGGTAAATCCATTTCCGTTATGTTCCAAAAAGCGGCAGCTGCATTAGCTGCTTCTTGCGAAATTTTCTGGCCTGTAGATGTCTCCTTAGGTACTACGCCTAAGCGCTCTAAATTTTGCATATCGGTGGTATTTGGCTGCTGCTGTAAAACATAAATTGCAGCAAGTTGTGGGGCAATAATCGAATTGATGACTAGCGCCACTTCCTTGGCCATCTGTGTTTTGCCCTCTACGGTTGCCAACTCTTGCATTTGCCTAGAGGATAAGACCGTAATAATCCTGTCTCGTATCAGAGGTAAAAAGTCTTTAATCTTGCCTTCTGTTTTTGAATCAGCTGTGCGCAAAACAATTTTGGTTTGTAAGTAATGCTCTCCGCCACGGCCTGGTAAATTCACAACGATTTCATCTAAGGGAATATAAATTGGAGGAGCATTGAGTTTACGCTCTGCCAATTGTTTCTTCAAAATGTTTTCGGGTTTCTTTTCCTCTATCTCAGCTGCAAGCCTGGCTTCCGCTGAACTTTTCATATACATATATATGCCAATACCACCACCTAAAACGACCACCAAGGCCGCGATAATGATAATCAACATTTTTTTCTTTTTCTTGGCGGCCTCTTCAGCTATAGCAGCGTCAGTTGGAACGGCCGCAGCTGCCGCAGCAGCGACCGCAGCGGTCGCGTCTTGGGCAACTTCGTTTTGTACTTCTTCAGCCATGAGTAATCCTCATTCTTAGGTTTTATGCAAACAAATTAACTCCAGATGAACCGCGATCTGCATTACTTCTATTTGATGATAATGTATTAATATTCAACAGTTTATTCGAATTTGTCAAAGAAGTATTAGATTGTTGTGCCGCACTGTTGTTAAATGGGTTTGAATTGCCGTTACCGCCCTGATTAAAGAGGTTACTGGCCGAGTTTTGGCGCATGTCTAAGGATAAATTAAGCCCCATTTGAGCACACTCTTGTCGCAATTGACTACTGCCCTGCTCTAATCTAGCTTGCGTAGCGTCACTGGCGCCGTTAACAATCATCAAGGCTTGACCATTTTGATCAATTTGAAGATCAATCTGAATCGGACCCATGTTGTCTGGGTTCACCTCTAAAACAATTCTGCCGCCACCTGATTTGGCTGCACTCATCACCTCATTGTAAAGTGGGCCTGCGGCTAAACTCGTATTCGTGGCTTCTA
>CALPOM020000201.1 GCA_943325205.2 Thermoflexus hugenholtzii JAD2
CAGAGGAAATAATGGCTGTTAACTTGATGGGCGCATTAGCGGTTTTTGAGACGGCTTTAAAGCATCCTATTGAGCAAGTAATTCAGTTAAGTTCAGGGTCTATATTTGGTCACTTAGGAACGCATGACTCGCAAATTGATGAATTATTAAGTCCGGTTTTGCCAGTAACTATCTATGGTATTAGTAAACTGGCTGCCGAAAGAGCCGCCATTCGATATCGCCAAACCAGAGGCCTAAACATTACTACAGTTCGATTGGGTTTGGTTTATGGACCTTGGGAGTATGATACCGGACACCGAGACACACTGAGTTTGCCACTACAAACTTACTGGGCTGCGAAGAATGGTGAACATCTTGTTGTGCATGACGCTGTTGGCACAGATTATGTATATAGCCGGGATGTGGCAGCAGGTTTAACGAAAATCCTTGGAAGGGGCAGTTCTTCACAGGAGCTTTATCATTTAGCGAGTGGGCTAACTTGGTCTTTATCTGATTGGCTCGTATGGCTAAAACAATTATTTCCTATATTTAGTTATGAAATCACAAGTCAGCTCGAGTCGTGTACGATTGGTCAAAATGGACCATTGCCGCGTTCGCCGATGCGTATTGCACGAATCAAAAAAGATTTTGATTTTCAGCCCCAGTTTCATGGAAAAATAGCATTTGACGACTTTATTCTTCATCAACAACAACTTAACCATTTGACTTAAATATGACAGCACTTAAAAAATTTAAAGTTTTAGATTTAACCCGCGCCAGAGCCGGTCCAACTTGCGTCAAACAATTTTCTGATTTTGGTGCTGACGTGATAAAAATTGAAATGTCAGCAAAAACCGGTACTAGTCAGTTTAGTGGTACGCGGTCAGGACCTGATATGCAAAACTTACATCGGAACAAGCGATCGATGACCTTGGATTTAAAAAATCCAGTTGGTCGTGATATTTTTTATCGCTTAGTTAAAACTGCGGATGTAGTTGTAGAAAACTTTCGTCCGGATGTTAAATTACGCTTAGCGATAGACTATGAGACATTAAAGAAGATTAATCCCAGAATTATCTTAGTTTCAATTTCTGGTTTTGGTCAGGATGGTCCTTACTTAAAAAGGCCGATGTTTGATCAAATTGCGCAAGGTATGAGCGGTATTATGTCGGTGACTGGCGCTCCGGGTGGAGGTCCGATGCGCGCTGGTGTTGCGATTACTGATATTACTGCTGGATATATAGCTGCCTGTGGCGCTTTAACGGCTTTACTTGAAAGAGAAGTTTCTGGCCAAGGGCAGTGGGTCCAGAGTTCCTTAGTCCAAGCAGGCGTGGCTATGATGGATTTTCAGGCGGCTAGATATTTAATGGAAGGTGATGTTGCGCAGCAAGTTGGTAATGATCATCCAACAAGTATGCCCACTTCTTGTTATCAAAGTAGTGACGGTTATATGAATGTTGCTGCAACTGGTGAGGCCATGTGGCTGAGTTTGTGTGATGTGATTGAACATCCGCATTTAAAAGACGACCCCCGCTTTAATTCTGAATCGATGCGTGTGAAGCACCGCAGCGAGCTAAGCCAGACTTTAATACCAATTTTTAAAGCAAAGCCAAAGGCGTATTGGGTTGAGAGGCTAAATGCAGTGGGTGTGCCTACTGGTCCGATTTATGATATGGCAGAGGTATTTAACGATCCGCAGGTCATCTCGCAAGCAATGTCTGTGGAAGTTTCACACCCTAGTAAACCGCCACTCAAGTTAGTGAATCAAGCTGTCAAGTTATCTCGAACGCCGGCTAAGATCACTTCACAAACTCCGGATCTTGGTGAGCACTCGGATGAAATCTTAAAAGAGTTATATTACACAGAAGAAGAAATTTTAGAATTTAAAAAACTAGAAGTGATTTAAAGGAGATTGTATGGCATTCGCAAAAACTGATGATGGCATTAATTTGTACTATGAAGAGGCTGGAACTGGTCAACCGTTAATATTTGTTCATGAATTTGCTGCTGATTACCGGAGTTGGGAGCCGCAAATGCGATATTTCTCCAGATATTTTCGCTGTATTACCTACTCAGCAAGAGGATATCTTCCCTCCGACGTTCCAACGGATGTCAAGTCATACTCGCAAAAGCGAGCGATGCAAGATATCGTGGCAGTCATGGACCATTTACAGATTGAAAAAGCGCATATTGTTGGATTATCGATGGGTGGATTTGCAGCACTACACATGGGAATTTATCAAGCGTCGCGCGTTTTATCTCTAGTTGTGGCTGGTTGCGGTTATGGCGCTCAACCTGAGAAAAAAGAAGGCTTTCATGCTGAGGTTGAAGCAGCTGCAAAAATGTTTGAGGATTTGGGTAGTGTTGAGGGTGCTAAAAAGTACACAATTGGTCCAACACGCGTGCAATTTCAAAATAAAGATCCGCGTGGTTTTGCTGAATTTGCTACGCAAATGGAAGGACACCCTGCCATTGGTTCTGCTAATACCTTAAGAGGTGTCCAGAAGATGCGTCCATCGCTATGGGAACTCATTGATGGTATGCGCACTATTACAGCACCCACGTTAATTATTACAGGGGATGAAGATGATCCTTGTTTAGAGCCGGCAATTTTGATGAAGCGAAACATCCCAAGTGCTTCGCTAGTGATTTTTCCAAAAGCTGGGCATACAAATAATATTGAAGATCCTGACTTGTTTAATAAAAATCTAAGTGATTTTTACTTTACGATTCTTGCTGGCCGTTGGTCTTTACGAGATAGTCGCTCCTTAGCGACTGGTATTCTAGGCTTTAAGTAATTTGTATTTTAGTCAGGAGGAGACCAAAATTAAAACAGCATAGAAAGCTTTATCACCAATGATTCATTGGTGAGTATTTATAGTGGTATATTTATTTAAACTAGAACGAATTTTTATAAAAAGAAGTTTTTGAAAGGAATTAAAATGGATTTGCAATTAAAAGGTAAAAAAGTATTAGTTACTGGTGGTTCTAAGGGTATTGGTTTAGCAATTGCTGCGGCGTTTGCAGCTGAAGGGGCCTTGCCAATTATTACCTCTCGTGATGCGGGAAATTTAAAAAATGGTAAGGCATTGATTGAATCGAAGTATGCCGTCAGTTGTCAGACGGTTGAA
>CALPOM020000202.1 GCA_943325205.2 Thermoflexus hugenholtzii JAD2
CCTGCCGAACCTGCTGTTGCTGTCTCTACGAATGTCTGAATTGATTGAAACACTGCATCAAAATCTGACTTGAAGGTGTCACTCAAATTATTCCAAAATTGGAAGGCGGGAGAAACCTGAATAAATATCAAAGCCATCAAAAAGATTAGAGCTATAGAAGCACTGTAAAGCGCTTTTTTTAATGAACTACGATTTTTTTGCAGTGTTAGGGCATAGTTTTCTTGCTCAATAGGACTCAGCTTCTGCCCTAGTCTGCCCTCTTGTAAAGAAAGCTGAAAGCCCTCAATACCATCTTCTTCTACAGAATCAAATGCGGCAGATTCTGGTACTTTTAAATAAAGGGCCAATTTTCTGGTTATTTGAACTTTTAAAGCATAGGAATAAAAAGCTCCCTCACCCCCATCCTCTATTTGAAAAATATGTGTTTTAGAGACACATAAATCCATCGCAACTTTCTCAATGGCAAGCCCCTGAGTAGTTCTCGCATCTTTTAAAATCGCACCATTGATTCGAACTTGAGAATTGATCATGGTGTATTAGCGACAGAGTGTCTATGCGCCTAAATACAGCATTACTTGTGAGTGCCACGAACTACGGCTATAAAATCCGTCGGATTCAAAAATTGATTTTTTTTGAAGACTTCATAATGCAAGTGTGGTCCAGTAGATCGTCCTGTTGACCCAACCCGCGCAATTGCTTGGTGTTGCTCTACACGCTGCCCTTTGACTACAAGTAACTCGCTTGCGTGACCATATCTGGTCATGTACCCATCACCATGATCTATCTCTATGGACTTGCCATAAAATCCACTCCAGCCAGAAAATCGAATGACGCCACCGCCAGTTGCATAAATAGTCGTACCCGGAGGCGCGACAAAATCCAAACCGGTATGCATCGAATTCGTCTGATTAAATGGATCTAAGCGCATACCAAACCCACTCGAAATTTGGGTTACATCTTTGATTGGCAAAGCAATCGGCATATTACTAATCCAATGTAACTCTCTAGCCCAGTCGGCAGCTGACTTTTTCGCCCGCTCACTGTTTAATTTCGAGAGTTGTATCGTATCGCGCATTAAGGATTCAATATTCTGTGGCCGGTCTAAGTCTGGTGGTAAAAACGGTCCTCCGGAAGGACTCTTGATAAGGCCACCATTCTTATTGACCGGGCTTTCGGGTAGTAAAATTGGAGGTACCGTTAATTTGACAAGTTTTTGATTGAGAGTCTCTAAATCTTTGATTTTTTTATGGGTAAACTCTAACTCGCTATATATTTCAACCAATTTTTTACGCAAATCGGCGTCTACAATAGTCGCTAAAGCAGTATCTTCATGTTCTGCAAAATCCGTGTCTTGACGCAACCAATGAACTTGACTCAAAAAATAACACAGACTAGTCAAAAAAATAGTTACGAAAAGCCCAATGATGAGCTTTTTAAGAGTCAAATCAAGTTTATAAATCCGACCCACGGGGCCGGAAACCCAAATAAGTTGCATAGGATACCTAGGACGTGGCTTTTTGCTTGGCTTGAGCAATCAAAGATTGGCTAGAGAACTCTGCTAATTCGGATTCGTTCATTTGGTTGAGCTTGCCAGTCACCCGAGCACCAACTTCAATACCGATAGCAGAATAGGTAATATCACCCACAATTTCAGCCGTTCCAAGAAGCTCAACCATCTCCTTGGTAAAGATGTTTCCAACGACTTTCCCAGAAATCACAATATGATCAGCGCGAATATCACCATGCACCTCAGCACCTTTAGCTATGGCAATGGCGGCTTGTGAGCCCTCATCTTGGAAAATATTACCATTCACCACACCATCAATACGAACACTCTGGGAGATACTTAAGTTACCATCAATCCGCACGGTCGTACCGATGATTGTTTCAAAGCTATCAATCGTTTTACCCAATTTTTGTTTGGGAGTTGATTTATTAAACATATTTACCCACCTCTAAATATTGGCGCCTTTGAATCCTTGCCCCAAAAGCCCTCTTGGAATACTAGAAAAGAATCTTTGTTTTTTTTACCACAAATCAATACAATAAGAATAATGTTTTGATACAAACGAATTAAGAAAATCTATAATCTAAGTACACTTATTTTAATGTAACTTCTGTGAAGAAAGTCCTTAAATAATTAGGGTAAATACCGATTTAATGCTTTTTTTATGCAAATTCACCTGGAATGCCCATTTTTGAACTTGTTTCTCCATTTAACTCTTCTAAAAATCGGTTATAAATACGCCTTTAATCTATGATAATTTTTATCTAAACACCAAACGTACTTGGAGATCCTATGAGCCAACTAGATTTAAATCTCGCCAATATTGAAAATCTAAAAAGAATTTATCAAACTGAATCTAGTATCTTGTGGAGTCGCGCGCAGTCTGTCCAGATTCAGTCGCTAGTTGAAGAAAATCGCTTTTTAAATTTACAAAACTTCTCCGCCGCCTTTTTAGGAAACCGCCAACTCATCAATCAGAATACCGATGATATTTTTCGAGACCGTTACAATTTACTCAAAAATACTCCCACTAAAAACACGAATGAGAAACAATATATTGATGCGCTAGAAGCGCAGTCACGAATTGATATTTTAGAGCATCGATCTAAATTGAATCATGTTATGCAAGAGGCCAATATCATGATGGCCGCGATAAATCGTCAACTAAGTGAGGTTGTTGAGATGATGCAAGAAACCAATGATCAATTAATCAACTTTAATAATCGTAACCTAGATAAAAATAAAGAATTACTACAAAATGTTAATCAGTCAACGTCCTCAGTAGAAGCTCAAGGGATTTCAGCAATCGAAGAGGAAAACCTGGCGCGTTTGAAAAAATTACAAGTAGAGGCAATGGAACTAGAAAAATCGATTGCGGATGTGGTGCATGTGACGCACTCTAATCGAGAGGCGATCCTTAAAAGAACGAAACATAATGAAACTTCAAGAACGAAAATTTTAGACACGCGTAAACATCTGGCAGATCAACATCTGCAAATTGAAAAACTCATAGGAGCCTGATGACTTTTTCCAGATTCTTAGTAGTCGTATCAAAAAGC
>CALPOM020000203.1 GCA_943325205.2 Thermoflexus hugenholtzii JAD2
CAAAGCTTTCGGCAGACAGTTCAAGTACGCAGCCGATTAGTCGTTCTGAACCAACAATACTGGCAATATCTTGATTCATCATGCCATTCATGAGGCCAACGATAACGCTTTGCGAATGCATAAAAGGCTTAATGAATTCGGTTAACCAGCGGGCTTCGTTTGCCTTACAAGCTAGAAAAATAATATCAAAAAGCTCTGATGAGCTTGCTAATTCATGCAGATGGGTAGCCTTTAATGGCGGTGTTTGTATTTCATGATCGGGCATCGTAATCTGTAAACCATGCGCCTGAACCTTGGCAATTAAATCGGGCCACGGATCTACAAGCAAATATCTAATATTTGCTTGGGAAAAATTTGCAGCGACACAACCACCAATTGCACCAGCGCCTAAGATGAGAATATTTTTTGACATACAGTGAATTAGATGGAGTTGATGGAGTTAGGCCCTATTCTGACATAACTCAAAAAATAGATACAATGAGTGCACGTAGTTCTTTCAGATATTTAATACTTTATTGTGTTTGTATGAAAAAATCAATTCGTATTTGGGATTTACCTACCAGAATTTTTCACTGGCTTTTCGCATTTACCATAATCGGCTCAATCGTTACGATTCAACTTGGTGAGCAACAGTTACATGCATATTGTGGCTATACTGCATTAATTCTTATCTTCTTTAGAATTATTTGGGGATTGATTGGTCCTTTTCATATTCGATTCGTTAACTTTATCCCAACATGGTCAAAACTGCGAGCCTATCTCCAAGGAATATCGTTTGGAGGCTTAGGTCACAACCCTCTTGGAGCCCTATCTGTCATTGCGCTGATTTTTATTCCTCTTGTTCAAGGACTGACCGGCCTTTTCATAGATGACGATATTGCCTTTACTGGACCTTTATCAAAATTCATCTCTAACGATTTGGTAAGTACTCTAAGCAGTATTCACCGAATTAATTCGAATTTAATCTATGGCGTCATTGGACTACATGTTGTTGCAATTCTGTATTATCTGATTTTTAAAAGGAAAAATTTAATCAAGCCGATGATCAATGGTGATCAGTTGCTTAGCGAGGAGCACTCAGAAAAAAAATCGCTAGAACCTTTACCGCAATCATCCAAAGATGATTGGCAGGTTCGGGTTCTAGCGTTATTTATAGTGCTTAGTTTAAGCGTGATATTTTGGTATTTTGTACTATCTTAAATACGATACTTTTAGAGGCAGACTACTTTTTCCGGAAATCATCATGGCATGCTTTGCAATTTCCACCCACTGCTGCAAAAGCCTTTTTGACGTTTTCTAAATCACCTGATTGAGCAGCAACTAGCATAGCGGCAGTTGAAGCTTGTAGTTTATCTTGGTATGACTTGTATTTTGGAGCTTCAGTCCAAATATTCGGTAAAGCTCTTCCACCTTCGGTACCAGGACCAAATCCTTGCCAAGGTAAGCTGGCCATCGAATTAACGAGGGTAGCATTTTTAATCACTTCTTCTTTATTGAAGGGAACTTCACCTTTTACGACCGCATTAATCCGTCCAAAATGATTACCCATTACAAAAAGTGTACTTTGGCGATACTTCACCGCGTCCTCAGACTTAGCAAATTGAGCATTCGCTGCTGGCAGGCTTGCCACAGAAAAGGCGACAATTGCGGCTACTCGAATTAATTGAAATTTCATATACTCTCCTCGGTGGTTTAGTTATTCCAATAATAACCAAAAATTGGAAGTTGTGTTTACGTCAGTATCGTTTTAAGGTCATGAGTAGGGATTCAGAGTGGCTTGACTAGATTTGGCTAAGTTTTCCAATAGTTCAACATACTCGAGAAGGCTTATTGTGAATGACTCAAGTCGCTAAACGAATTATTCCCGATGAGCCAATCTTTAATAGCGACCCAAAGCGGGATTTTTTCATGCAAATCCTAACCAGTTTTTGCCATTTAAAGGATCAATACGCTGGAGATTATTTAAATTTTACTTGCATGAATGCGGTTAAGTCATTTCGATCTTTGAGATTTGGTATTCCATCAAAGGGCATTCTGTTGGCCGGGATTAATTTTTGTGGATCGGTTAAAAAGTTGTTTAGAGTTTGTTTATTCCAAGTAATGCCACTTTTTTTCATTGCTGGGGAGTACCTATAGTCATCTTGGGCTCCAGCCTTGCGCCCAAAAATTCCAAATAGAGAAGGTCCAACTGTACTTTGCTCCTCTTTAATCAGGGAGTGGCATGATGCACAGGCTTCGAAGATCTTTTCTCCCCGTTGAAGATCTTGAGCCTTCGCTTGCACAATGACTACTAAGTTGATGAAGACAATCGAAGTTGCAATCTGATGTATTCGCTTCATAATAATCCTGGATTTTTAAGGTATTTATTTTTAATGGCATCGGCTGTCCAATAAGCCATCGCACCGACTAGACCAGTTGGTTGATAGGCGCTATTGTGAGGAAAGACATTGGCTCCGACTAAGAATAAGTTGTGGCAATCCCAACTTTGTTGATATTTATTGACAGCACTATTGCCTGGAGTAGTCCCCATAATAGTTCCACCAGTATTATGCGTGCTTTGATAAGGGGTAAAGCCCCAATTGCGTTTAGCACCAGAGGCTTTGGAAGATTTATTGGGATTCATGGCAGAAATCATTTGGTTAACAATATCAGCCCCATGTATGTCCATCTTGTGTTCATTATCTTTAAAGTCAAAAGTTAAGCGCATCAAGGGTTGTCCAAAGACATTTTTATAGCTGGTATCTAAATCTAAATAGTTATAACGATTTGGGAGAACGCCTGAACGCGTTGTGATACTCATCGCTTGTTGATAATATTTAGCGGTTGCTGCCTTCCAATCTTTTCCCCAAGAGGGCGTTCCTGGAGGAACAGGCCTATAGCCAATTGGGAGCGCGGTATTGTGGCCAGAAGAGACGATATAGCCGCCAACAAAATTTGGCTTAGACCGGTCGAACTCCCAGTTACCATAAAAATCATCGATCACTGTATTTGTGCCACCAGCTGAGATAAATGGATTAAAGTTTTTTCCTTCA
>CALPOM020000204.1 GCA_943325205.2 Thermoflexus hugenholtzii JAD2
AGCAAAACCAATTCATCCAAAAAAAAATGGGCAAGTGCCCATTTCCAACCTGATAACTGCTGTTTTATACCGCTATTTATTACTGCTGTCTATTTCTACTTAAATACTAAATTTCAGTACTAAATTATGTAGACTGAATTATATACTAAATTAACTCATCCCGCCAGGTTTCTTGGCGCGGGAACCAGCATACCCTGTTTTAGGTCGATTCTTAGAGCCTGCTTTAGATGGTCTACGACCTGTTCCGCTTCCCCCACCTGGGCCTGCAAACCCGCTTTCATGCGAAATCTTCATTCCACCAGGGCCACGCTGTCCACCTCGACCAACCTGTCCAGATTTTTGATGATTATTTCCGCTCTTTTGGTGGTTGCCGTTTGCATTCCCCTGCCCCGAAGAATTCCCTGAGCCACTGCGATATTGGGTCAATCCATGGTGATTATCTGCCATCTTGAGGGCTTCTCTTGAACCCCAGTAAGAAACAGATGTTTGCATAGGGTCTGGCTGCCCCCCCTCAGACGGACGTTCACTAGTTCGAGCGCCCTTACCAAAGTTTGAGCTTGACTGCTGTGGCACTTTTAGGCCAGCCGCTTTCATCAACTGTATAACCTGCTCTACAGGAACTTCTTCAAATCGACCCCGACGTAAACGCGGTGGCAATATAAAAATTCCGTAACGTGTTCGAATCAACCTCGAAACAATATGACCAACCGCTTCAAACATACGCCGCACTTCACGATTCTTCCCCTCAGTCAGAGCCACTTGATACCAACGATTAGCCCCTTCACCACCCCCGTCGGCTATTCTTAAAAACTTCGCAACACCGTCCTCTAAAGTAATTCCCGTCTTTAATGATTGCAATTGCTCGTGCTCTAACTCTCCCAACACGCGCACTGCATATTCACGCTCAATCCCATATCTTGGATGCATTAAGCGATTAGCCAACTCTCCTGAAGTGGTGAATAACAATAAGCCCTCTGTATTAAAGTCTAAACGTCCAACTGCAATCCATCTCCCCCCCTTAGGCTTAGGTAGGCGCTCAAATACTGTTGGACGACCTTCTGGGTCAGATTGACTAACAATTTCCCCTGCCGGCTTGTGGTAAATCAACACTCTAGCTGGTTTAGTTTGGATCTTACGATGCACTTGCTTACCGTTGATTCGTACTTGATCAGTAGGTCCAATCCGCTGACCAATATGCGCTGGCATACTATTTACAGAAACTCGCCCCTGAATAATTAAATCTTCCATTTCCCGCCGAGAACCCATCCCAGCATCCGCTAAAACCTTATGTAATTTAACCGTGTCTTCGTCTTCGGCATCGTCATCTAGACCATCTAGGTCAGACCACACATCATCCCGCAAAGACATTGGCAAATCGTCGACATTGGCAAATTGATAGTGATCAGGTATTTGGTCGTCCTCTAATGACTCACGCTGCTCACCATCACGACCGCTAGACGCTAATTCAGCATCCTCTAAAGCCTTTAAACTGGGATCAACAATCGATTGATGTTGCCCCTCATCATGGTGAGGATTACCTAGGTTCAAAACAACATTTTCCGGCATATCTAATAAAGCATCAAACTCACCAGAAACAACTTGCGCGAATAATTGCTGACTTTCCTGAATGAGTGCCTGCTGATTAGAGTTATTTTGCGGATTCGGATGGTGCGGCGTTTTCTGCTGATGGCGACCGCCATGAGGCTTGCCTTTGGGGCGATCATGTTGGGACCGACCTTCAGACTGCTGACTAGTATTTGGAATAGGATTACCAGCTTCGTCTAATTTTGGTTTTTTATGTTGATTAAAACGCCCACCCTTTTTACCAAAACGTGGATTACGTAAGCGACGTTGCTCCGAATTTTCGGCAGAATTTGGGCCCGCCGCCCCTACAACGCCGTCAACTCCCTGGACAGAACTTGAATTACTCTTGTTCAGATCTGGAGCCTGCGAAGTCGACTGAGGTTTATCGATTACCGGACCCTGCGGATCATGCGGGTCATTACTATTTGGGTTCATTGGCAGAATTTTTTTCTATGAAAGGGGGCGATGCATTGTCCTGTGCAAGATCACGATCGCCAACCGATGAATCGGTCAATTGACTTGTTACACCTGACAATGATGACTCGGCAGAAGTTGCTAGGGAAACAGTTGCTACAGATAAATCATTCAATGGCTCAAGCAGCGTGTTTTCAAAATTAATCACTTGCTGGGCCAAATCGACTACCGCCATACCTTCTTCTAAGGTTGGTAGAGCTTGTAAATTAGCTAAACCCATATCATCGAGGAACTGCTTAGAGGTGGCGAACAATGCCGGCCGACCAATCGTATCTTTATGGCCAATGACCTCAATCCAATTTCGATCCTCGAGTTGTCGAATAATTTGGGTACTGACAGTTACTCCCCGAATTTCTTCAATCTCGCCACGTGTAACTGGTTGTCGATAAGCAATAATGGCTAAAGTTTCAAGCACTGCCCGAGAGTATTTCGGCGGCTTGTCAACCGTTAATCGATCTAAATACTCACGCATGGACAAACGGCTTTGGAAACGCCAACCAGTAGCTATTTGAACTAACTCCATTCCGGCACTTGCCCAGTCATGCTGTAACTCATTTAACCAGGTAATGATATTTTCAGTACTCACCTCATCACCATATAAACGACCTAACTCGTTCAAAGATAGGGGTTCAGGCGCGCATAATAGTGCCGTCTCAAGGACTGTCTTGTAATGGTTTTCAATCATCATATGTGGCAATCGAAATTGCTTAATTAAGTTACTTTCTTAGTGAAGCCAAAAGTCTTCGGATTTTAAATTTATTTTGAACTTTAGAATACATCTCAACATGTCCGAAGTGGAATGATCCAAAGTCGTTTCATGAATGAGTATGCGGGTATAGTCATACGAAACCACTACAACTCAACCTAAAATTAAATAATACGCTTATGCCCTGAGAAATCTCAAGGGATTTAAGCCGCAATTAAGTTGCAGCGAATAACCCTGAGCATTATGATAACCCATTATCTTAGA
>CALPOM020000205.1 GCA_943325205.2 Thermoflexus hugenholtzii JAD2
GTAATTCGATAGCAATCTTTGCACTTCTTACTTTTGGAAATAAAGCGGTTGCTTGCGGGTCTAAAACTAATTCGATACGATCTTCCAAAGACCGAATTAACTCCTGACCGAGTCTTTCTGACTGAACAGATTTTTCGCGCACAGCACCATATAAAATACCGCAGGCAACCGTATGACTTAGACTAAATTTTGCCTCAAACGCACTCGTCGGATGCCGGTAAGCGCAGACATCTAAAGTGGCTTGATAAGCACCGACCCGAACTCGACGAATTTTTTGATAGTCAATCGCATGTTGCTTGATCAAATACATTGCACCATCAATTGCAGCAAAATTATGCCCGCAGCAGCCATGATTTTTAAAAGTCATCTGCGTAATTCGACTGGTCTTGCCGATCTCAAAGAAAAGCTCATCCCACCTTGGTTGGCTCGACATTGCTGCTCCAAATCCTGCCACCCCTTCAAGAATATCTAAAGCTCCGGTCATACCCTGCGCAGCAGTTAAAGCCGCATGTAAGCCGACCTCGGCTGCATGTCCAGCATGCATGGGCTTAGTCATCGCATCACTTCGAAAAGCTTGTTGCAAGCCACTGGCAAATGTTGCTGCTGTGGCTAGGGCGTGGGCGCAAGACTTTTCATCAAGCTGCAATAGCGCGGCGCAAGCAGCTGCCGCTCCAAATACGCCAACAGTTCCGGTCGTATGATAGAACTGGTAATGACTTGGTTGAATCACTTCGGCAATGCGAGTTGATACCTCATATCCTAAGGTAATAGCTCTTAATAAACTTGGTAAGCTAAGCCCTCTAGCCTGCGCCAAACTAAAAACAGCAGAAATAGTTGGTGCCGCGGGATGATAAGCCCCATTTCGGTAAATATCATCAAATTCTGCAATATGCGAGATCGTGCCATTTAGGTATGCTGCAACTCGTAGTCCTGCAGCCGAAGAACTGCCGGCTACAGAACATGGCCCGTGACCCAAATCAGTTGCATATGATGCAATTAATTTTTCAGCAACAGCACTATCCGATCCCGCAATGAGGGCAGCTTGCCAATCGAGTAAAGCCCTCCTAGCGGCGTGCTCATCTGGAGGAGAAAGGTTTTCAGGATACGAGGCAATGAAAAGGCCAAACTGCTCCAGAAGTGTCATTGTTACTCCGGTTTGGCGCCAGAGGCCCTCACAATTGGAGCCCAGGTTTCATATTCGGTTTTTACAAATTTAGAAAACTCGGCCAAATTCATCGCAATAGGCTCCGCGCCTTCATTAATCAGCTTCTCATTCGTTTTCTTACTCATCACGATATCAACAATATTTTCGTTGAGCTTTTTGAGAATTTCTGGTGGCGTATTTTTAGGGGCAAAGACACCAAACCAAGACCCCGTAATAATCGGAATACCATTTTCAGCTAAGGTCGGTACCTCAGGTAAAGTCACATATCTTTTCTTACTGGAAATTGCAATCGCCTTTAATTGCCCTCCCTTTATTAAAGAACTAACAGAAGGTAGCGTGGCAAACATAAATTGTACGCGACCAGCAATTAAGTCCCGCACCGCTTCAGCTCCCTTGTAGGGTATGTGGGTAGTACTAATGCCATTCTTCTGACTAAATAAAAATCCTGTCATGTGAGAGGCAGTCCCAATTCCAGTTGAGCTGTAATTCATTTGATTAGGCCTTGCCTTGCTGTATTCAATTAATTCAGCAGCTGTACTCACCCCCAAACCGGGGTATATGACTAAAACATTTGGAACCTCTGCTAAAAGAGCTACTGGCTCTAATTCTTTTTGCGGATTAACAGGTAAACTTTTAAATAATGTGGGATTTATCGCAATGGGCCCAATCGAATTAACTAATAAGGTATAACCATCAGGCGCTGATTTGCCAACTATTTCTGTGCCTAAATTTCCCGCTGCGCCTGGTTTATTCTCAATGATAACCGGGACATTAAAACGCTGTGATAACTGTGTTGAGACTTCCCGAGCCAAGATATCTGAAGTTCCTCCAGCGGTAAAAGATACAACTACCTTTATCTGTTTGTTCGGATAAGGTCCTGTTTGAGCCTGAATTAAAAACACACTACATAAAAAACCACTAAGACAACATTTCCACAGATTTTGTAGCAAGGTCTTATTAAGACTCAGAATTAATAACATACGATTCTCCATACTATTTTGTTAAAGGGCGCTGATCAAAGCGCATCTCAAGTACTTCTTCGGCAATACGATTTTTCAATATTTCAATCGAGCCGCCCGCAATCATCCAGCCGCGCGTTCTTCGCAAGCAATACTCGACTAAATTATCCTGACTATAACCAGATGCACCCATAATTTGTAAGGCTTCATTCGCAACATAAAATCCTGTTTCATTGCAGATGTATTTTGCCATCGTTGTTTCATAGGGCGAAGGCAACCCTCCATCCGCATTGGTTGCAGCCTTATATAGTAATAATTGGGCAGCTTCTAACTTAGTTGCCATTTCTGCGAATTTCCACTGTATGCCTTGAAATTCAGCAATTTTTCTAGAAAACTGCATGCGCGTTTTAGCATATTCTTTGGCTTGATTAAAACTATAACGCCCCAAGGCTAAGGACCTAGAAGCATTACCAATGCGCTCAATATTAAATCCGCTAATCTGTTTTTTAAATCCTCCAGGACCTAAGAGAACATTGTGGTCAGGTACAAAACAATCACTAAAGTACAAAGCTGACCAGCGCTCACCACTCATAAAACTAGCAGGTTTACCGATTTCAAAGCCAGGACTATCACGATCAATCAACATCGATCCAATACCTTCGGTTCCAGAACCATAGCGTAAATAAATTAAAAACACTTTTGCATCCGGACTATGCGTAGAAAAAACTTTACTCCCATTGACGATATAACCGCCGTCTACTTTTCTGGCAGTAGTTTTTAATTCAGTGACAGCAGAGCCTGCGTCAGGCTCACTCATCCCTAAAGAAATTAATGCCTTACCAGCTAGTAAATCTGGCAAATAACGGGCTTTTTGCTCTGTGTTTGCATA
>CALPOM020000206.1 GCA_943325205.2 Thermoflexus hugenholtzii JAD2
CTTGTGATTTCATAACTAAATATAGGAAATAATTGTTTTAGCCATACGAGCCAATCAGATAAAGACCAAGTTAGCCCACTCGATAAATGATAAAGCTCCTGTGAAGAACTTCCCCTTCCAAGGATTTTCGTTAAACCTGCTGCCACATCTCGGCTATATACATAATCTGTGCCAACAGCGTCATGCACAACAAGATGTTCACCATTCTTAGCAGCCCAGTAAGTTTGTAGTGGCAAACTCAGTGTGTCTCGGTGTCCAGTATCATACTCCCAAGGTCCATAAACTAAACCCAATCGAACTGAAGTAATGTTTAGGCCTCTAGTGTGGCGATATCGAATGGCCGCTCTTTCTGCAGCCAGCTTACTAATACCATAGATAGTTACCGGCAACACCGGACTTGATAATTCATCAATTTGCGAGTCATGCGCTCCTAAGTGACCAAATATAGACCCTGAACTTAACTGAATTACTTGCTCAATAGGATGCTTTAAAGCCGTCTCAAAAACCGCTAATGCGCCCATCAAGTTAACAGCCATTATTTCCTCTGTATGGTCTTTCTCACGCAATTGATCAGCAGTAATGGCCGCAGCATTAACGATCTTTTTAATACCAAAATATCGGCAGATATGATTTAAATCAGTAACTTGGCTCACAGTACCAGAGCAAAAATCGTAATTTACACCGAGTTCCTCAAGAAGGTTTTGCTGTGCAATTGGCATGGCTTTGGGCGCCATTAAGACCACCTTTTCACCAATTGCTGATAATTGCTGGGCAAGGTTTAGGCCAACAAAGCCAGTACCACCAGTAATTAATATTGCCATAAATCCATCTACTTTTTTTAATAAAACTAAATATTACACCTACTTGAAATAATCAATGATATGCGTTAGTCTAAATCGAGATACAAAGTTTTTTAAATTAAACACTGCTAGGAGAAAAAATGCTTATGCAATACCCCGCAAAAAATATAACGAAAAGTGGTTTTTTAAGCTTGATGCTACCAAGTCTTATAGCCTGTACACTTTTAGCTACTGCACCGATCTCAAGTCAAGCTCAAGAAAAAGTAATTCGGATTGGTGCCCTCCTGCCAGCATCTGGTGGCGGTGCTTACTTTGGCGTTCAGGGTAAGCAAGGAGCTGACCTTGCTCTAGAACAAATTAATAAGACTGGTGTTAATGGCTATAAATTAGTCATTAATTATGAAGACTCCCAATGTCAACCTCTACCAGCGACGAATGCTGCTAAAAGAATACTTGAAAACTTTAAGCCCCATGTTGTCATCGGCGAAGAATGTTCTGATGCCACACTCGCTGCTATTTCGGTTCTTGAGGATGCGAAAGTTCCTCTCCTGAATGCTGGCTCAGCAACCGTCAAATTTACTGAATCTGGTTATAAATATGCTTTTCGAATTTTTCCAGATGCCAGACAACAAACAGATAGTTTAGCGACCAATGCCGTTAAAAGAATGAATGCAAAAAATGCCATCCTAGTGAACGAAAAAACGAATGCGGGTATCGATATTGCAGACACGTTTGAAAAAACCTTCTCAGCCAATGGCGGTAAAGTATTAGGTCGATTAGAATTTGCTAGAGATGTAAATGACTTCACCGCAATCGCTACAAAAGTTGCCTCTATGGGAAATGTCGACGTTATACTCATATCTGCCCTAGAAGGTCAAACCGTTAAACTCTTTCAAGCTTTAGCACAAGCTGGTGTTACCAAGGGTGGCGGTGGCAAGGCAATCCCCATTGCAACGATTTGGGTCCCTTGGGGATTTGATCAAAAAGCAGGTAAGGCAGCAGTGGGCTACACTAGAATCTCGCAGTTTGATCCGAACGAAACTCGTCCGATAGTTCAGAATTTTGTAAAAGCATTTAAAGCGAAGTATGGTGCTGAGGCAGTTCCAACGCATCTAAATGCCCATGCTTACGACCAAATTTTAATTATTGCCGAGGCTGTTAAAAAAGGTGCGACTGATTCTGAATCGATTAGAAATGAATTCTTAAAGATGAAAGATGTCGAAGTTACTACAGGCAAAATCACTTTTGGTCCAAATGGTCAGAATCAAAATATGTCAGTGATTCACTATGTAGAAACAAATCCTGACTTAAGCTGGAAGACCTTGAACTGGTAATTTACTAATTAAAATTAGGAAAAGTCCGCCACTACTTCGTGACGGACTTTTTTGTAATAACACCAGTTATTCCTCTTACCTGCATCTAAATTGGTATCTATATGTCTGATTTTTTTTACTTAATTGCCCAACAAACAATTAATGGTGTTGTGATGGGCTGTTTATATGTGATGGTTGCCCTTGGCCTGACTTTAATTTATGGGGTAATGAATCAAATTAACTTTGCCCATGCAGACTTCGTAACACTTGGTGGATTTGCCGCCTACTTTTTTGTAAAGTGGATGGGCGGCGGTTACCTCCTAAGTATTTTAGTAGCCTTCTTGGTGGGGGGCTGTCTTGGATACCTAGTCAATTTAATGATTTTTGCCCCACTGCGTGAACGAGGGGATGAGCTTAGGCCACTGATTGCTACTATTGGGGTATCCGTTCTTTTAGAAAATGGTGCTCTGATTGCATTTGGTCCAGTCCCTTATCAATTTGATAGTCCGTATGACGAAACGATCCGACTTGGGAAAATTTTCTTCACGACACAAAGCCTCTTAGTCGTGATTGTAGCCTCTAGTTCAATCGCTGCATTGTATGCTTTTATGAAATACACCTTTATTGGTAAAGCCCTTCGAGCAATTGCGCAGGACCGAGAAACAGCCGGCTTGATGGGTATTAATCAAGCATTTTTAATTATGTTGACAATAGTCATTGCCTCAGCAATGGCCGGTATGGCTGGAGCCATGTTAGGTCCCATATTGGTACTTACTCCATTTGCAGGCGCCTCTGTCATTGTTAAAGCCTTTGCAATTGTAATTATTGGTGGCTTTGGCAATATGGCAGGAACCATTATTGCCGGTCTTTTAGTTGGTCTTATCGAAGCATTTACAAC